>JAKQCW010000236.1 GCA_029558955.1 Chloroflexota bacterium | reverse complement strand
GGTGGGCCGCTGCAGGGTGTAGCCGAGTGCACCGATGCCACGCGGAACGATTGAAATCTTGTGTACCGGATCGGTGCCGGGCAGCGCCAGCGCCACCAGCGCATGCCCCATCTCGTGATAGGCCACGGTTTCCCGCTCCTTCGGATTGAGCACACGGTTCTTCCTTTCCAGGCCGGCCACGATGCGCTCGATGGCGGCGGTGAAGTCTTGCAGTTCCACAGCCTGCGCCTTGCGCCGCGTCGCGTTCAGCGCTGCTTCGTTCACGAGATTGGCCAGATCAGCGCCGGAAAAGCCGGTGGTCAGCGCCGCCACCTGTTCCAGATCTACACCGTGGGCCAGGGTGATCTTCTTGACATGGACCTTCAGGATATCCAGGCGACCTTTCTTGTCGGGACGGTCCACCAGCACCTGACGGTCGAAGCGACCGGCGCGAAGCAAGGCCTGATCGAGGATCTCCGGCCGGTTGGTAGCTGCAAGGATGATCAGCCCGACCGAGCTGTCGAAGCCATCCATTTCGGTGAGCAGCTGGTTGAGGGTCTGTTCGCGCTCGTCGTGGCCGCCGATGGGCCCGCCGGCGCCGCGCGCGCGGCCCAGTGCATCGAGTTCGTCGATGAAGATGATGGCCGGCGCCTGTCCGCGGGCCTGCTCGAACAGGTCGCGCACACGGGCCGCACCCACGCCGACGAACATCTCGACAAACTCTGATCCGGAGATGGAGAAGAAGGGCACCGCCGCCTCGCCGGCAACAGCCTTGGCCAGCAATGTCTTGCCGGTGCCCGGTGGGCCGACCAGCAACACGCCCTTGGGAATGCGCGCCCCGAGCCGTCCATACTCCTGCGGATTCTTGAGGAAATCGACGATCTCAACCAACTCCGCCTTGGCTTCATCGACGCCAGCGACATCGGCAAAGGTCACGCCAGTGTTCTTCTCCATGAATACCTTGGCACGGCTCTTGCCGATGCTCAGGAAGCCACCCATGCCCTGCTTCTCGGCGAAGCGGCGGAACAGGAAGAACCAGACGCCGAAGAAGGCCACCGCCGGCAGAATCCAGGAGAGCACATCACGTAGCCAGGTGCTTTCCACCACCCGCGCGTAAGGCACGTCGTACTTGGACAGCCGCTCGGCCAGGTCGGGTTCGACGCGAGTGGCCACGATGGTGGTCTTGCCCCGGCTGTCCGGCGATTTCAGGCGCCCGGTGACCGTGCGGTCCGACACCAGCACTTCGGCGACGCGCCCCTCGGCCAGCGCCTTCTCGAATTCGCTGTAGGGCACGGGCTCGACGGTCTTGGCCGCCTGCCAGTAGTTCTGCAGCGTCAGCAGCAACAGGCCGGCGACGATCCAGTAGCCAATGTTCCATTGATCTTTCTTTTCCATGGGCAATGTTCCTCGCAAGTCGTGCCGCTAGAGAATGGGGGTGAACAGACGGGCCACCCCGTCGCGCAAGCGGATGGCCAGCGGGCGGGCGCGCAACGCCATGGCCGATATCTCGTTCGATGCATCACGGGCGGCATCAAAAAGGGATTCCAGCCGCGTAGACAGCGCGGTGTCGTACACCTCCACATTGAACTCGAAGTTCAGGCGCAGGCTGCGTGCATCCCAATTGGCCGAACCCAGACAGCACCACTTGCCGTCTACCAGCATCAGCTTGCTATGGTCGAACGGGCCAGGCCGTTCGAAGATGCGTACACCGTGCTCCAGCACCTGCCAGTAGTGGGCGCGCGCGGCCCATTGCACCGTGGGATGGTCGCCGTTTGCGGGCGTCAGCACGTCGATACGCACGCCGCGCAACGCGGACGTGCTTAGCGCCGCGATCATCGGCTGATCGGGCACGAAGTAAGGTGTCCAGATGCGCACCGAATGCTTCGCCGCGCTCAAAGCGCCCATGAAGGTCCAGCGCATCCTGTCCAGGGCCTCATCGGGACCGGCCTCGATGCCGCGCGCCCAAGAGGTTCCTTGCTCATCAGCCGTTGCGGGCGGTTCGCCCCAGAAACCCTTGCTGAGCCGCTCGCCCGTGGTATCGCACCAATCATCGGTGAAGCACCGCATCAGATGCGCGACCACCGGCCCGCGCAGACGAAAGTGCAAATCGTGACAGGCCTGCTCCGGCGCATCGGGCCGCCAATACGGGCTGAAGATGTTCATGCCGCCAGTGAAACCCGTCTCGCCATCGATCACCAGCAGCTTGCGGTGATTGCGCAGATGCGCGGCATGCAGGCGCGCGGGAATCAACGTCGGGTTGAACGTCGCCGCCGGAACGCCGGCGCGTTGCAAGGCGCGGTAGGCGCTGCGGGGCCTCCAGCGGGCATAGACGTCGTCGATCAGCACCCGCACTTGCACGCCGCGCTCATGAGCCCGGCGCAGCGCATCGACGAACTGCGCCCCGATGCCTTGGCTGTCGAAGATGTACGAGGCCAAGGCGACGCTGTACCGCGCCGATTCGATGGCGGCGAGCATGGCCGGGTAGGCCTGCTCGCCATCGACAAGCGGCTCGATGCGGTTGCCGCCGGTCAGCGACTGGCCGGTGGCGCGTCCCACCAGGTGGGCCAGACCGGCAAGCGGCGGCGATACAGCCTCGGGCATCGTGGGCGAGAGGTCCTGCCGAACAGCAGGATCTGCCCCCGGGAAGAGCCGCCGCGCCCGCCGCTGGTAACGGTTGATGCCGAACAGCCCATACAGCAGCGAACCGCCCAGCGGCAACAGCGCGATCAGCAGCACCCACAGCGTGGCCGATCGAGGGTCACGCTTGTAGATGACCGCGTGCCCCGCTGTGGGGATAGCGACCGCCAGCGACACGAGGGTGGCTGCCCATGTCAGCCCGTTGGGGTCGGACACGACAGCCTCCCCATGACTCAAAATTCGCCGCCCGCTGACTTCTTCTTGCGCGCAGGCTTGCTCGCGTCGCTCGGCGGCGTCTCGGCCGCGTTCGCGGCATCGGGCTTCTCAGGCTCGGCCGGCTTCGCGGGTGGCTCCTGGCGCTCGAAGACCACCCGTTCGGCCTTGTCGTCCCAGCGGGCGCTGGCGTGATCGGCCTTGCCGATACCGCCACCCAGCATCTCGCGCGCCAGAGCAGTTTCCAGCTCGCTGCGGATCAGCCGCTTGAGCTCACGCGCGCCGAACTCGGGCTTGTAGCCTTCCTCCGCGAAGTGATCGATCAAGGTCTGATCGAAGGTCAGCGTCACGCCCTGGCTGGCGGCGTTGCGGGCCACACGATCGAGCTGCAGGCCGACGATATGGCGGATCTCCTCCTTGCCCAGCGCATGGAAGACGATGATCTCGTCGATGCGGTTGAGGAACTCGGGGCGGAAGTGTCCGCGCAGCACGTCCATCACCTCGCCCTTGGTCCTCTCGTATTCCTCGCCGGCGGCGCCACGGGCCTTCAGCCGACGCTGGATGATGTCCGAGCCCAAGTTCGAGGTGGCGATGATGATGGTATTGGTGAAATCCACCACCCGGCCCTTGCCGTCGGTGAGCCGCCCGTCGTCGAACACCTGCAGCAGGATGTTGTAGACGTCGGGGTGAGCCTTCTCGATCTCGTCCAGCAGCAACACGCTGTAGGGTTTGCGCCGCACCTTCTCGGTGAGCTGGCCACCCTCGTCGTAGCCGACGTAACCCGGAGGCGCCCCCACCAGGCGTGCCACGGTATGGCGTTCCCCGTACTCGGACATGTCGATGCGCAGCAGCGCACCTTCATCGCCATAGATGGACTCGGCCAGCGCCTTGGCGAGCTCGGTCTTGCCCACGCCGGTCGGCCCGAGGAACAGAAAAGTCGCCACCGGCTTGCTGCCTTCGCGCAGGCCCGCGCGCGACAACCGCACGGCATCGGCCACCGCGCGCACCGCTTCGTCCTGGCCCACGAGGCGCTCGTGCAGCCGCTGCTCCAGATGCAGCAGCTTCTCGCGTTCTTCCACCGTCAGCTCGTTGACCGGAATGCCGGTCAGGCGCGAGACGATCTGCGCGACATGCTCGGCTTTGACTTCGGCACTGCCCGAGGCGCGCTCGCGTTCCCATTCCTCGACAAGCTTCTTGAGTTCGGCCTCTTTGGCCTCGATGTGCTTGCCCAGCTCGGCGGCCTTGTCGTACTGCTTGCGCGAGGCCACATAGTCCTGCTCACGCCGCAGCTGGTGCAGTTCGGACTCCAGCTCTTGTACGGCCACTGGGCGGGCCGTGGCCGACAGTTTCACACGCGCGGCAGCCTGGTCGAGCAGGTCAATTGCCTTGTCGGGCAGAAAGCGGGCGGTGATGTAGCGGTCGGACAACTCGGCGGCGGCGATGATCGCATCCTCGGTGATGCTGACCTTGTGGTGCGCCTCGAAGGTGTCGCGCAGGCCGCGCAGGATCATCATGGTCTGCGCTACCGTCGGCTCGGGCACCATCACCGGCTGGAAGCGACGCTCCAGCGCGGCGTCCTTCTCGATGTACTTCTGATACTCGTTGAGCGTGGTAGCGCCGATCAGGTTCAGTTCGCCGCGCGCCATCATCGGCTTGAACACGTTGGCCACGTCCAGCCCGCCTTCGCCGCCACCCTGGCCTGCACCGACGATGGTGTGCACCTCGTCGATGAAGAGAATCAGCTCGCCCTGGTGCTCGGACACTTCCTTGAGCACCTTCTGCACGCGCTCCTCGAACTCGCCGCGGTACTTGGCGCCTGCCACCATGGCGTTGATGTTGAGTTCGACCAGACGCTTGTCGCGCAGCGTCTCGGGCACTTCGCCGGCGACCATGCGCTGCGCCAGCCCTTCGACGATGGCGGTCTTGCCGACGCCGGGCTCGCCGATCAGCACCGGGTTGTTCTTCTTGCGCCGGGCCAGCACTTCGATGGTCGTCTCGATCTCCTGCGCGCGGCCGATGACCGGATCGAGCTTGCCCTCGCGCGCCATCTTGGTGAGGTCGCGCGAATACTTGTCGAGCTCGGGTGTGTTGGTCGGCGTCTCGGCGCGGCCATCCTCGGCCCCTTTGCCGACCACCTTGCTTACCTGCTGGCGCAGCGCTTGCGGCGTGAGGCCGTAACGGCGCAGCAGGTTGGCCGCCAAACCTTCGCCTTCCTCGGCGAGCCCGATCAGGAAATGCTCCGGCCCGACATAAGAGTGGCCGAGTTCGTTGGAGGCCACGAAAGCACGGCTGAGCGCGTCCTTGACCCGGGGCGACACGCCGATCTCGCCCTCGAACGGCTTGTCGCCGCGCTTGGCTTCGGATTCGATCTGTCGCTTGAGGTCATCGACCTTGATCTTGAACTGCCCCAGGATGGTCTTGACCACGTCGCTGTCGGATAGCGCCAGCAGCAGGTGTTCGGTATCGACTTCGGCGCGCCCGAACTCTGCAGCGTGTCGGGCGGCCTCCTGCAATAGGGCCTCGGACTGTTCGCTGATACGGCTGGCGAGCCCACTGCCGCGACGGCGCGCGGTGCCCGTACCGGCCGGGGCGGGTTCGCCGAACGAGGCATCGACGACCTCGTCGGTATCGGCCGCCATGGACGGTGCGTCGTCACCGATGCGGAAGAAGTCGCTGCCAAGGAAGTCTTCGAACAGCCCGCTGCGCGAGCCGAACAAGGCTTCCAGCGGTGAGACGGTGCGCTTTTGCTGGCGCACCAGTTGGCGATAGTGATCGTCACACAACAGCATGGTGCTGTGGCGACCATTGAGATTGGCTTCCACCCGCACCGTGGCGGGCTGGCCGCAAACTTGGCATTGTTTTCTGGCCATGCTGATGCTCCTGTAAAGATTGATCTGACGAGGCACCGCCGATCACGGTGCCTCATCTCTTTGTGGTTTTTGAGAAAAACGCGCTGCCCCGCGTCAGCCGTTGATCGGGATCGAGCGCCCCTGCTTGGGCGTACTGGCCTCGCGCTTTTCCATCGTGATCGTGAGCACGCCGTTCTTGAAAGCGGCCTTGATCGTGTCCTGGTTGGCATCGGCCGGCAGGTTCAGAGCGCGCTGAAAGCTGCCGTAGGAGCGCTCCACCCGGTGGAAACCGCCGTCTTTCGTTTCCTGCTCCTGACGCTTTTCACCGCGCACCAGCAGCACGTCGTTGTCGAGCGTGATCTGGATGTCTTTTTCCTCGATGCCGGGTACTTCCAGGGCGATCTTGTACTGCTTGTCGGTCTCCTGGATGTCCAGCGCCGGCTTCAGCATGCCCGGCCAGTCCGACGGCCAGCGTGGCATGGCCAGCGTCGGGAAACCGAAGCCTCGAAACGCGTCGTCGAACAGGCGATCGATCTCGCGATGCAATTGCAGGATGGGGCTGACCGGCCCACCCGCCACCGGCAGGTCATTGCGCTGCACCGGCAGCGAGGCAGTGCTCTGTTGTTCTTCCTGCTCCTTCTTGAACCAGTTCCAGGGAGCCAATTTCTTGAAATCAATGTCCATGTCACACCTCCAGAAGAAAAATTGAAGACTCTCGCTCACTCCGTTTGCCTGCGGCGACGGACAGCGCGCCCAGACGACACGGAGTGTTCCGCTGACTTTGGCTGCTCATCTGTGCGTATCACCTCCTTCTTTCTGCCTGCTTGGATCTGATCATTGATCCATCGATCGATTTCACTTTGACGAAACCGCCACGTCCCGCCGACCTTGAAGGCCGGAATCTCCCCGTGCGAGGCGAGCCGGTAAAGCGTCCGCTTGCCGACTTTCAAGTAGGCAGCCAACTCGTCGAGTGTGAAGATCGCCTGCTGGCGCGCTGTCATACCACCCCCACAAGTTCCGTCGTCACGCGGCCTCGCCTGAGGAAATTCTTGCAAGACTTTGCAAGATATTGCGCCTAACATGCCGAAAGTCAAGAGTCAACATCCAGCGATCTGCTGGCCGATTGATGTGACTCAATCGTAAGCAGCCAGGAAACAAATGTTGGCTGCCACCGCGATGGTGCTCCCCAAGTCATCAATCTGCAGCCATGTGAAAGGGGAAGTCCATGAACGAGATTGCCCGAGTCGGGGTGGATCTGGCCAAGCGGGTTATCTAGGTGCATGCGGTGGATGCGCGCGTGGTGGTTGCCAAGGCGCTGGCCGCTGACAAGTTTGCGGCCTGGTGCGCGGAGCTGCCTCCCGGCTGCCTGGTGGCCCTGGAGGCCTGCGGCGGTGCGCATCACTGGGCACGCAAGCTGCGCGGCTATGGGCTGGATGCGCGGCTGATTGCAGGCCACTTCGTCACGCCCTACCGCATGGCCGGCAAGGGACGCAAGAACGGTGCGGCCGATGCCGCAGCGATCTGCGAGGCGGCAACCCGCCCGCACATGCGCTTCGTGCCGGTGAAGCCGCCGGCGCAGACGCTGCTGGCCAGCCATCAGCTACGCAAACCTCCCGATTCACTCACGCAGCTGATTCCTGCTTGCCTAGGGACGACCATGTAAGCGGCAGATGGTCGGAGTCCTTTGCGACCAGCACCTACGCGAGCAGCCCGGAGGTGGGGATGCCCTTGGCGATGATCTCCGCCGGGACCGGCGCCTGGGTCAGCGTTCGGCACCT
>JAKQCW010000223.1 GCA_029558955.1 Chloroflexota bacterium | reverse complement strand
CACCGAGGTCATCGTCCATCTGTTGGCCTTGAACTACCGCGCAGCCGGCGGCCTGGTCGAGGCGGTGCGCAAGACCATGAGCCACCTCAAAGGCCCCAGCGCGATCGTGGCCATGACCAGCCGCGAGCCGGACCGCCTGGTCGCGGCCCGGCTGGGCAACGCCGGCGGCGTGGCCATCGGCCTGGGCGACGGCGAAGCCTTCATCGCCTCGGATATCCCCGCCATCCTGGAGCACACCCGGCGCATGATCTTTCTGGAGGATGGGCAGGTGGCGCTGATCACCCGCGCCGGCGCTCAGGTCGAAACCCTGGCCGGCCAGCCGGTCAGGCCGGAGATCCATCACATCCCCTGGGATCCGGTCTCGGCGGCCAAAGGGGAGTTTCGCCACTTCATGCAGAAGGAGATCTTCGAGCAGGCCCGCTCCATCACCGACACCATCCGCGGGCGGGTGGACTTCGACGCCGGCGAGGTGATCTTGAGCCAGCTCAACCTGAGCCCCGAGCGCGCCCGCAGCTTCAACCGCATCGTCACCGTGGCCTGCGGCACCTCAGCCTATGCCGGCCTGGTGGGCAAGTTCCTGCTGGAGGCCATCGCCCGCATCCCGACCGAGGTGGACTACGGCTCGGAGTTCCGCTATCGCGACCCCATCATTGACGAGCGCACCCTGTTGCTGGCCATCACGCAGTCGGGCGAGACGGTGGACACGCTGGCGGCCATGGAGGAGGGGCGCAACAAGGGGGCCTTCGTGGTCAGCATCGTCAACACCATCGGCAGCCAGGCCGCGCGCGTCAGCGATGGGGTGATCCAGATGCACTGCGGGCCGGAGATCGGCGTGGCCAGCACCAAGGCCTTCACCGCCTCGGTGGTCGATCAGTACCTGTTGGCGCTGGCGCTGGCCCAGGCGCGTGACAGCATCGGCCCGGCGCACCGCCGCCGCCTGCTGAACGACCTGGCCCACCTGCCGCGCCTGATGGGCCAGGTGCTGGACCCCAACGACAACGCCCTCTACCTTGATCTGGCCGAACGTTTCCACGGCTACCGCAACTTCCTCTTCCTGGGCCGCGGCATCAACTATCCCATCGCGCTGGAGGGCGCGCTGAAGCTGAAGGAGATCAGCTACATCCATGCCGAGGGCTATCCGGCTGGCGAGATGAAGCATGGCCCCATCGCCCTGATCGACCGCGAGATGCCGGTGGTGGTCATCGCCGTGCAGGACAGCGTCTACGACAAGATGATCAGCCAGATCGAGCAGGTCAAGGCGCGCGGCGGCATCGTCATCGCCGTGGCCAGCGAGGGGGACGAGTTCATCGCCGCCAAAGCTGACCACGTGATCACCCTGCCCAGCGCGCCCCCGCTGCTGTCGCCGGCGCTGAGCGTGCTGCCCTTGCAGCGCCTGGCCTACGAGATCGCCGTCTGGCGCGGCGCCGACGTAGATCAGCCGCGCAACCTGGCGAAGAGCGTGACGGTGGAGTGATTCGTAATGCGTAATGCGTAACTCGTAACCCGGAGCGGCGCAACCTTGTAGTTGAGGATGTCAATTCTGGTTACGAGTTACGCATTACGCACCACGCACCCACCCCCCATCCCAAAAGCCACCCCCCACCATTCCGGTTACGCATTACGCATTACGCACCACGCACCCACCCCCCATCCCAAAAGCCACCCCCCCCCCACCATTCCGGTCACGCATTACGCATTACGCATCACGCACCA
>JAKQCW010000205.1 GCA_029558955.1 Chloroflexota bacterium | reverse complement strand
ATCATCATGATCCCCAACCCGCGCTATCGTTGCCACACGGTGCAGGAAGGGGAGACGGTGCAGCAGATCGCCCAGGACTACGGCGTTGCGGTGGAGGTGTTGCAGACCGAGCCGTGGAACCAGATCGAAAACGCCGACGCCGCCTTGGAAGCGGGCCAGCGGCTGCTGATCCTGGATGGAATCCGGCCCGACCTGGCGGAGCTGCGCCAGGGCCAGCCGGTCACCGCGACGGTCGAGGCGGCCATCCAGGCGACGCCCGTCCCGGCAGGGCCGGCGACCTGGCCCTACGGCGACGGCCACTTCAACTGGCCGGTGCAGGAGGGCGTCATCTCGCAGGGCTTCCGCGCCGGCCACCGGGCCCTCGACATCGCCGCGCCGCTGGGCACGCCGGTCTATGCGGCGGACAACGGCATCGTCGTCAAGTCGGGCTACTCCAGCGATGGCTACGGCGGCCGGGTGATCATCGACCATCAGATCGACTACATCACGCTCTATGCCCACCTGTCGCAGGCGCTGGTGGAGGCGGGGGATGTGGTGCAGAAGGGGCAGCTCATCGGCTATGTCGGCTCCACCGGCAACTCCACCGGCCCGCACATCCATTTCGAGCTGCGCGATTTCGGCTTTTTGATCGACCCAAGAACGTTGCTGCCTGCGCAGATGGCTGCGGACTGAGCAGGCCAGCCGCGGATTGTGGCGGCTCACCGGTCATCGTAGACCACATCACCGTTGAAAATCGTCATCACGGGGCGGATATCGGCGATTTCGGCCGGCGGCACGGCGAAGATGTCGCGGTCCAGCGCCACCAGGTCGGCCAGCTTGCCGGGGCTGATGCTGCCCTGCCGCGCCCTCTGGCCGCTGGCGTGGGCGGGGCCCAGGGTGTAGCCCGCGATGGCCTGCGCCAGGGTCAGCCGCTCCTCAGGATGCCAGCCACCGGCCGGCGTGCCATCGCGGCGCTGGCGGGTGACCGCGGCGTGGATGCCCCAGAAGGGGTTGGGCGACGCCACCGGGCAATCGGAGCCCAAGGCCAGCACAGCGCCCTGCTCCAGCAGCGTGCGCCAGGCGTAGGACCAACGCCCGCGCCCGCCCACAGCCCGCTCCACCAGCGCCATGTCGTCCACCTGATGGATCGGCTGCACGGAGGCCACCAGGCCCAGCGCACCCAGCCGGCGCAGGTCTTCGGGGTGCGAATGCTGCACATGCTCGATGCGGTGGGGGATGGGAGCTGGGGCGCCTGGGCGCTGGGCCACGGGGTCGTTGGACAGACCGGCGGCAGGGGAGGGGTCGGGATCGGTGGCTGGCCGGGCCACCCGGGGCAGGACTTCGCTGAAGACGTCCAGCAGCTCGCGCACCGCGCGGTCGCCGATGGCATGGATGGCCACCGGCAGGCCGGCAACTGCGCCGCGCTCGATGGCGCTGGCCAGCTCGGCCATGGGAACCACGGGCAGGCCGACCCCGCCGTCGTTGTATGGCTCCAGCATCCAGGCCGTGCGCGCGCCCAGGGAGCCATCGGCGAAGTACTTGACCGCGCCGATGCGCAGCAGGTCATCGCCGAAGCCGCTGCGCAGCCCCAGCGCGATGGCCTCGTCCAGCAGCCCGCCGCCGATCATCATCCAGACCCGCAGGCGCAGGTCGCCGGCCGCGTGCAGCCGCTGCCAGGCGTGAAAGGCGCGCTGGCTTTCGGCCGCGTCGCCGCTGCGGAAATCATGCACGCCGGTGAGCCCCAGCCGGTGCGCCTCGGCGATGGCGTCGCGCATGGCCGCGTCGATCTGCGCCGAGCTGGGCCGGGGTATGACCGCGGAGACCAGGTCCATGGCATGGTCGCGCAGGATGCCGTTGGGCAGGCCGGCGTCGGCGGCGCGGTCGATGACGCCGGCCGGCGGGTCAGGGGTGGCGGCGTCGATGCCGGCCAGGTGCAGGGCCAGCGTGTTGACGGTGGCCAGGTGCAGGTCGCTGCGCCAAAGGATGACCGGATGATCGGGGGCGGCTTCGTCCAGGTCGTGGCGGGTCAGCAGGCGCGGCTCTGGCCAGTCGGACTCGTTCCAGCCCTGGCCCTTGATCCACTGGCCGGGTGGGGTTTCGGCGGCGCGCCGGGCCAGCGTCTCCTGCACCGCCTGGCGGGAGGAGAGGCCGGCCAGCGGCAGCTCACGGCGGCTGAGCGCCCAGCTCTGGAAATGGAAATGGGCGTCGGTGAGCCCGGGCAGCACCCGCCGGCCGCCCAGATCGACGATGCGTGTGACCGGCCCGGCCAGCGGCAGGATCTCTTCGTCGCTGCCCACCGCCCAGATGTGCCCGGCGCGCATGGCCACCGCGCTGGCCTCTGGATAGCGGGGGTCTTGGGTGTAAAGTCGGCAATTGGTCAGGATTTGATCTACCATGATATGAACGGTTGATGGGGAAATGCGAAACTCGGCAGTTCACGATTCTCATGCACAGCCGCCAAGAACGCCAGGATTCTCTGCCCTTTGCGGTCTTTGCGCCTTTGCGTGAGAGCAAAATCGTGCAGCACTGAAACTGGCGAGCTTGCCAGCGACGCGATATAATGACGCCGCCGTCATCTTTCGTCTGTCTGGAGCGCCATGAACCCTTTGCATTGGGCCTTCGATCAACTCTATCCCGCGATTCGCCTTTACCACGAGAAGGTGACCGACAACCTGTGGTTCAGCCAGATCACGCCCGACGGCGCAATCACCGAGACGCTCTGGCTGGGCGGCGCGCCCACCTACCGCCGTGATTACCAGTTTCTCTTGGATCACCACATCGACGCGGTGGTGGACATTCGCGCGGAGCGCAGCAGCGACCTCGAATTCTACGCCCAACATGGCATCCAGCACATCAAGCTCAAGGTGCTGGATGTGACCGTGCCCGCGCCGGCGGTGCTGGATGCGGGGGTGACCTGGATGCAGGAGCAGGTGGCCCAGGGGCGCAGCCTGCTGGTACACTGCGCCAAGGGCCGCGGCCGCTCGGCCACATTGCTGGCCGCCTACCTGATGAAGGCGCACGGGCTGAGCTATGCCCAGGCTGAGGCGCTGCTCTCCGGCAAGCGGCGGCTGGTCAAGCTGGAGGCGCGGCATCAGAAGGCGCTGGAGGCCTGGAGCTCAGGCGCGTCGGCCAGTCTCAACCCGAACCCATGATCGATTTCAACAGGCGGGGGTTGACCAGCCAGATCAGTTGGCCGGAGTTGGCCTGAGCCGCGTTCCAGGTGTCGATGGCCAGCGCCAGGTGGGCCATGCCGCCGGTGGGCATCCGCAGGCCGGCCGCCATGCCGTAGGCGTCGGCGCCGATCAGCCGCGCGGCCAGATCCTCGAAGCCGGGATTGTGCCCGATCAACAGGACGTGGCCAGCCTCGTCGGGCAGGCGGCGCAGCGTCGACATCAGCTCGCCGGCGCTGGCCGCGTAGATCGACGCCTCCCAGTGGATGTCGGCGCTGTAGCCCATGGCCGGGGCCAGCAGCTCGGCCGTCTGGCGGGCGCGCACCGCGGGGGAGCTGACCACCAGGTCGGGGAGGAGGCCGGCGCTGGCCAGGAATTTGCCCAGCAGGGGGGCGTCTTTGCGGCCGCGCTCTTTCAGGGGGCGGTCGAAGTCGATTTCGTCGCCGGTTTCCCAGTCAGATTTGCCGTGGCGTACCAGGGTCAATAGCTTCATTCTGCCCTCCAGACGTTGGTTGGCGGTTCGGGCGGCGGCGGGCACGGTCGGAGACCGGCCCGAGCGATGGGTTCAGGTGGCATCGTCCTCGCTGGGGCGGGCACGGTCGGAGACCGGCCCGAGCGATGAGGCACGGTCGGAGACCGGCCTGAGCGGTGGATTCAGGTGGCATCGTCCTCGCTGGGGCGGGCGCGGTCGGAGACCGGCCTGAGCGGTGGGTTCAGGTGGCATCGTCCTCGCTGGGGCGGGCACGGTCGGAGACCGGCCCGAGCGGGGGTGTGGCTGGGCCGAGCGGGGGTGTGGCTGGGCCGAGCGGCGGGATGGCCTCGGGCGCCGGCTGGGATGGCTGCGGGCGGGTTTCGGGCGTTCCGGCCAGCACCAGCGCGCCGCAGAACATGGCCAGCGCCAACACGAAGAACAACAGGTCGTAGCCGATGCCGGAGTGCAGCGCGTTGCCGCCGTCGATGATGGGGCCGGCGATCAGCCGGCTGAGCGCGCTGGCCCCGGCCGTCGCCACGTTGCTCAGCCCCAGATAACGGCCAGCCTCTTCCTGCGGGGCCAGATCGGCCGCCCAGGCCCAGTTGACGCTCATGAAGATGCCGGCCGCCGCGCCCACCAGGCCGCCGACGATCACCAACTGCCAGACGTTGGCCACGAAGAGCAGGCTGGCTGTGGCCCCAGCGCCCAGCAGGGCGGCCAGCACGTTCAATGGCCGCCGCCCCATCCGGTCCGCCAGCACGCCGGTGGGCACGGCCAGCAGAAAGATGGCCGCGCCCATCACCGCCATCAACAGCGCAGTCACCCCGGCGGGGTTGGCGATCCTCAGCTTGTCGGCGATGAAGTACTGGGCGAAGCCCTGCAAGGCGAAGAAGCCGGCCATCAGCAGACCGCGGCCGATCAGCAGCCGGCCATAGCCGGGCGCGGCGCGGTGGTCGATGTGAAAGCTGGCGCGCAGGGCGCTCAGGGTGGGGAGGGCCAGACGCGCCTTCTTGCGCACCGGCTGCTCGCGCACCCCCAGCACTGTCCAGAGCACGCTGGCGCCCAGCGCCAGGCCGGCGGCAGCCAGGGCCAGGGTGATCTGGCCGCGGCTGGCGAAGTAGCCGCCCAGCGCCACACCTGCCACGAAACCGGCGATCTGGGCCGCGTTCTTGTAGCCGGCCGCCCGCCCGCGCTGGGCCGATGGCACGCGGTCGGGCAGCAGCGCCTGCAAGGCAGCTTCGGCGAAGCTGGAGGCAATCTGCATCGCGGCGTAGACCAACGCGACCATCAGGAAGTTGCGGGAGATGGCCAGCAACGCCAGCAGACCCAGGTCGATGGCCGTGCCCAGGGCGATCCAGGGACGGCGCCGGCCATAGCGGCCCAGCCAGCCGCTGCGGTCGCTGATCGCGCCGGCGATGGGCTGGGTCAACATGGCCAGCGCCAGGCCGACAAAGGTCAGCCCGCCCAGGGTGGTGGCCTTGAACGCGGCCGGCGCCAGCCCGACCAGCATGGCGGGCAACACGATGGCGTGCAGGCCGTTCCAGAGGTAGGCGTGGCCAAACCAGGCCGCGCTGAGCGCCGCCAGGCTGGGCGGGCGACCGGGGCGCGGCGCGTCAACCGGCATGGGATGCCTCCCTGGACGCGCTCAGCCGGCGCGTGGCGACGATCAGCACGGCCAGCGCCGCCAGCCAGGTGCTGGCCAACAGGGCGACGGCCAGGGGCATTCCCGCGTCGCCGGCGATCATCATGCCGGGCCGGCTGTTCAACGTCGCCAGACCTGTTACCAGGAGCAGGCCGCTTAGGCCGTTCCAGAGGGCATGGATGGCGACGCCGCCGGCGGCGTAGGGGAAAAAGCGCAGCGCCCGGCCGGCGGCCACCTCATACCAACCCAGGGCAAAGAGGCCGGTGGCCGCGGCGTGGATCACCGCGGTCAGGGCGCGCAGCGCCACCCCCTGGACCCAGTTGTGCGGCAACTGCTGCGCGCCGTAGACCAGCGCCTCGGCGAAGCTGAAGCCAACCCCGGCCATGACGCCAAAGGCGAAAGCCTGGGCGCGGGTCAGCCGGCCCTGCACCACGGCGTCGAAGGGGACGCCCAGCGATTTGATCAGTTCCTCGATCAACGGCACGGCCGCGGCCACCAGCAGGCCCAACCCCAGCACCAGGCCGGGCGACAGCAGCGCGGACGCCAGGCCCATCAGGTCCCCGGTCGCCATCCGGGCCTGCAGCTCGGCGGCCAGCCGCTCGACGCTTTCTGCCCCGCCGGGCAGGAGGGCAACGCCGGCGCCGGCCAGAATGAAGACGATCGTGATCAGCGCCAGCTCCAGGAACAGCGCCAGGGAGATGCTCACCAGGCCGCCGTAGCTGAACTGGGTCGCCAGGCTGCGCCGGGTCAGGCCGGCGCCGGCGCGCTGCAAGGGGGGCGCGATGGCCGCGACGACCAGGAGCGGCGGCATGAGCGAGGCTGCCACGTGCAGCGCGGGGATGCCCGCGCTGGCCAAGGGCGTGGTCAGTATGAGCTGGCCCAACAGCAGCAGGCCAAGGAAGATCAGGCCAAGCCACCAGGCGGGGGGCAGGCGCAGGGCGGGGCTGGCCCGCTGTTGCATGGAGCGCCTGGCTGCCGCGGCCAGCGGCAGGCCCAGCCCCACGCCCAGGGTCAGCATGGAGACCAACAGGGTCAGGTTCATCAGGCGCAGCGCGTCCCCGCTCAGCGCCGCGGCCAGCGCCAACAGCAAAGCTGCCAGCAGGCTGAAGGCGGCCGCCAGCAGGCCAAAGAGCAAGGCCGCAGCGCGGATGATGTCACGCATGGTGGTCGAACGATCCTTTCAGCGTTCGGGGAAAGTTCTTCACGAGCGGCGCGGTCGGGGCAGGGCGTAGCCCAGCTCGCGCAGCCATCTTTCGTTGCGCCGCCACTGCTCCCAGACCTTGACCCACAGCTCCAGGTAGACCTTGCCGTCCACCAGCTCCTCGATCTGGCCGCGCGCGCCCTGGCCGATCTGCTTGATCTGCTGGCCCCCTTTGCCGAGGATGATCTTCTTCTGCGAGTCGCGCTCGACGTAGATGGTGGCGCTGATGTAGATCAGGCCGTCGGGCCGCTCCTTGAACTCATCCACCAGGACGGCGACGCTGTGCGGCACCTCCTGCTGGGTGTGCAGCAGCACCTGCTCGCGGATCAACTCGGCGGCGATGAAGCGCTCTTGCAGGTCGGTGACCTGGTCTTCGGGGTAGTAGCGCGGCCCGAAAGGCAACAGGCTGACCATGCGCTCCAGCAGGTCGGCCCGGCCGGCCTCGTCCAGCGCGGAGAGCACCACCCAATCGGCCGCGGCGGGCGCCAGGCTGCGGTAGGCTGCGACCCGCTCGGCCACCTGGTCGGCGGGCATCAGGTCGACCTTGTTGATGGCCAACACCAGCGGCGCAGCGGGCGCACGGGCCGCGATCTCGGCGGCCACGCTGCGGTCTGCCGATCCGGGCGGCGTGCTGCCGTCCACCACCAGGCAGATGACGTCGGCGTCGGGCAGGGTCTGCTGCGCCTGGTCGACCATGAACTGGCCCAGCCGGTGCTGGGGGCGATGCAGGCCAGGGGTGTCGAAGAAGATCACCTGGGCGTCGGCGCGCGTCAGGATGCCCATCAGGCGCTGGCGGGTGGTCTGCGGCTTGGGGCTGACCGCGGCGATCTTCTGTCCCAGCCAGCCGTTGATCAGCGTCGATTTGCCCACGTTGGGCCGGCCGACCACGGCCACGAAGCCGGAGCGGTGGTCGGGGGGCAGTGGATCGAGCGCGAGGTCGGGCGGCAGAAAGGCCGGGTCGAAGGGCGCGGCGTCGGGGTCTTGGGGGGAGGATGCGATCTGTTCAGTCATAGTGTGTGCAGTGTACCCGATAACCCCTGAATTGTTCAAGTCCGGGGCTTCCCAAACGCTAAACGGGCTGGCTCGGTCAGGAGACCGGCCAGAGCGCGGTGGGTTGGTGGCTGGCTCGGTCAGGAGACCGGCCAGAGCGCGGTGGGTTGGGGTTGGCTCGGTCAGGAGACCGGCCAGAGCGCGGTGGGTTGGGGCTAGCTCGGTCAGGAGACCGGCCAGAGCGCGGTGGGTTGGTGGCTGGCTCGGTCAGGAGACCGGCCAGAGCGGTGGGGCGAGGAGTCGAGGCTTTAGCCGGGTCTGGGCGACATGGCGAGGAGTCGAGGCTTTAGCCGGGTCTGGCCGATGTGAGCCGAGCGCGCCGACCCGCCTGAAGGCTCGACTCCAGCTTAGCAGCCATCAAACATGGCAAGGAGTCGAGGCTTTAGCCGGGTCTGGCCGACATGGCGCGGAGTCGAGGCTTTAGCCGGGTCTGGCCTATGCGAGTTGAGCGTGCTGCCAGAGCGACGGCGGGGTGATTGAATCACAGCGCCAGGCATGACAAGCCATGCCTGGCGCTGTGGAGGGTTGAGGGTGATGGCCAGGGGGCTCAGTCGCCCACGGTCTCGCGCAGCTCTTCGCCCCAGCGGCGGGCCGCCGCCAGGTCGATCAGATCGAAGCCTTCCAGCGGCTTGCGCATCAGGAAACGATAGAACCACTCCAGTATGCCGCGGTCGGCGTCATCGAGGTCTTCGGGAACCATGCGACCGCCGAAGCCGCGGCAGTCGATGGTTTCACCGCCGGTCAGATTGGCCAGGCCAGCGGCGTACTCCTGCTGGGTGAAGAGCAGTTCATCTTCCTCGCCGGTCAGGCCTGGGTCGCGCTCCCAATGGGCCGCGGCGGTGATAAAGGCTGCGATCTTTCGTTCAGCCAGTAAAGGTTTGTTGCCGCGCAAGAAGTTTTTGATCGGCTCCAGATAGTCGCCGCCGTAGATGGGCGAGCCAAGGACCACCAAGTCATACGATCGCACGTCTGGGTTGTCGTCGGCGTTGGCGATCTCGGCTTGCAGTCCATCGGCGATGGCCTGGGCAACTTCTCGGGTGGATCCGTACTTGCTGGTGTATACGACCAGGTGCTTTGCCATTGTTGCTACTCCTTCACTTGTTGGTCAGGCAGGCCACAGCACCGGGGCCTGCCATGCACACATTCGTGGGCCGAGTAAGCAGCCTCTGCGGTCTTCTACAGCTCCAGCGCTGCCATGCTCGAGCGAATCAAGGCCGCGGATTTGTCCATGGCGGCCCGTTCCTCCTCGGTCAGTTCGATCTGGAGGATCTGCTCCACGCCGTTGCGGCCCAGCTTGACCGGCACGCCGAAGCAGATGTCATTCAAGCCATACTCTCCTTCCAGGTAGACGGAGCAGGGGAGGATCATCTTGCGATCCTTGAGAATGGCCTCCACCATCTGCATGGTCGATGAGCTGGGCGCGAAGAAGGCGCTGCCCTGCTTGAGCAGCGAGACGATTTCGCCGCCGCCCTTGCGGGTGCGATCCATGATGGCCTCGACGCGCTCAGGGGGCAGCAGCTCGGTGATAGGGATGCCGGCCACGGTGGAATAACGGGCCAGCGGCACCATCTCATCGCCATGGCCGCCCAAGACGAAGGCATGGATGTTCTCCACGCTGACGTTGAGCTCCATGCTGATGAAGGCGCGCATGCGGGCGCTGTCCAGCACGCCGGCCTGGCCGATGATGCGCTCGCGCGGCAGGCCGCTCACCTTGTACGCCAGGTAGGTCATGGTGTCCAGCGGATTGGTCACCAGGATGAAGATGGCGTTGGGCGAGTAGGCCACGACATTCTCGATCACGCCGCGGATGATCTTGGCGTTGACGCTGACCAGGTCCTCGCGCGTCATGCCCGGCTTGCGCGGCAGGCCGGCCGTGATCACCACGATGTCCGAGTTGGCCGTGTCCTGATAGTCGTTGGTGCCGATGATGCGCAGGTCATAGCCTTCCACCGGGCCGGCCTGGAGCAGGTCCAGCGCCTTGCCCTGCGGCATCCCTTCGACGATGTCAAACAGCACCACATCGCCCAATTCCTTGGCTGCACACCAGTGGGCGGCCGTGGCGCCGACAAAGCCGGCGCCGACAATGGTTATCTTGTTACGCATTTGCAAAACCTCCAAAAAGGATTGATGGTTTCAGGTCGATCTGCACGAAACAAAAAAACAGAGCGCCGCCGAGGCTTACGGGGAGCTTCGACCAGGGGCTCTGTTGATCTCAGGCTGGGTTCCCAGGGAATGGGAGGAGGGGGATGATGCCTGCATGGCTACGCTGCCTTGGCTGGATGATGGACGGCGGCGGGAAAGCCCACACCCCGCAGGGTGCGGCAACAGGGGAGCAGCGCCGGCTAGACCGCGGCCGCCGCTTCTTCTTTGACGCCATCGCGCGGCGCTGGCGCGCCCTCTGGCTCACGCGCCGCCGGGCGGGCGGCGGCCGGCGCGCTGCTCCGCTCAGAGACATCGATGCCGTCGGCGGCCAGCACGGGGACCAAGGCCGCGATGGCGCACTCCAGCATGGAGAGATCCGGCTCGCGGGTGGTCAGGCGCTGCAGGCCCAGGCCGGGGGCGATCAGCGCCCTGATCACCGGGCTGCTCAGGTGACGGGCCGAGTAGCGCAGGAACTCGTAGCTGATGCCGGCCACCACCGGGATCAGCAACAGCCGCGAGAGCAGCCGCAGCACCAGGCTCAGCGGCCCCTCGATGGCGTTGAAGTTCAACGGCGCAAAGAGGATCATGCTCAGCACCAGGACGAACAGCAGGAAGCTGGTGCCGCAGCGGGGGTGCTGCACCGAGAACTCGGCGACGCGTTCCGGCGTCAGCGGCGCGCCCGCCTCGTAGGCGTTGATGGTCTTGTGTTCGGCGCCGTGGTACTGGAATACCCGGCGAATGTCAGGCATGCGGCCGATGAGCACCAGGTAGAGCACGAACAGCGCCAGGCGCAGCAGCCCCTCGAAGAAGGCGCCGGTCCAGGCTGGCAGGTTGAAAAGCTCTTCGACCCATTTGGCCACGGCCGCCGGCGCCAGGATGAAGATGCCGACCGAGATGGCCAACGACACGGCCACCGTGGCCCAGACGGCCGGGCCTGCAAACTTGACATCCTCCTCCTCGTCGCTCATGGCCACATCGGCCGACCACATCAGCGCGCGGGTGCCCAGCACCAGGGCATCCCAGAGCATGCTGATGCCGCGCACGAAGGGCCACTTGGCCCAGGGCTTGGTGTAGACGGCCGCGGTCAGCGGTTCCTCGTGTACCACGATCTGGCCCTTGGGGTCGCGCACGGCCACGGCCGCGTGTTTGCCGCCGCGCATCATGACCCCTTCCAACACCGCCTGTCCGCCGTAGAAAAACTCGCTCATTCGTCAACTCCGTCACAAGATAGGGTCATTGTACATGAGAGCAAAGCGCGTGTCAACAAATCGCTGCTCTCACGGCTGGCCGGCGGCTGCGATCCCATGGCCACGGTCGATCGCCTTGCCAACTGCAAGGAATGGAGGGATAATAGCAGATGTCTCCAAATCGCCATTCATTGCGCTCCAGTCGACTCCAGTTCGCAACGCACATCTGCCCGCTGCCAGCCATCCTTGCGCCGCAGCGGGCAGGGAGGTACCGATGTCAGAGACTACCCCAACACCTGCCAGGATCGATCGGCGCCTGGTTGGCGCGCCCATTCAGATCGATGGCCGCATCGTGCAGCCTGTCGCGCGTCTGCGTGGACGGCTGGGCAGCGGCGGCGACCGGAAGGGCGGCGGCGCGGCCGGCCAGTTCTGCCTGGAGCCGGTCGAGGTGATCGTGCGCCAGGCGGACGGCGGCGAAGCGACTGTGGCGCTGCGCGACCCGACGGCCGAGGCGCTGCAAGGCATCATGCGCGCGGCGGCGGCCGTGACTCTGTTGTCCGTGGCGCTCAGCGTGCTGGCGCGCCTGCTGCGCCGCGGCCGGTAGCTTCAAGGAGTAAGCTCATGGAAAACCAAATAGCTCAGGTGGCCGAACAGATCGAACGCATCGTGGAGCGCCTCAACGTCGATGCCGTCTTCGGCGAGGTGCGACGCGAGGGCGACGTGGCCATCATCCCGGTGGTGCAGGTCGGGACAACCTTTGGCTTCGGCTATGGCAGCGGCGAAAGCCCCAGCCAGGTGGAGGAGCGGCTCGCCAGCGGCGGCGGGGGCGGGGGCGGCGGCATGGGCAGCGCCAAGCCGCGCGGCTTCATCAAGTTCACCCCCGACGGCGTCCACTTCGAGCCGACCGCCAACCCTTTCATGATCCCCCTGGCCGGCATCGCCATGATCGCCTGGAGCGTGTTCTGGATCACATGGACCGTGCGCGCCTTCGTGCGCAGGTGACCGCGGCGGGCCGGCCGGCCCTCTTTCGGCGTGAACGGCCCTGGATCCAGCCGTGCGCTGTTGGGTGGAATGTTGGCGCGGCGGCCGCTGCTGGCGCTAGCTGAATGCCGCAAAGCCATCGGCATACAGCGCCCAAAGCATGCGACCTGCACGCTCAGCGGTCTTTACTCTTTCCACTCGTGGCAGCAATGTGTCGTCGGCGCCAGCGCGGCGCGCCAGGCATCCGGAATCGGCTCTGGCTGCGGGTGTATGGCGTTTGCGACGATTGCACCTGCTGCACGTTCGCTGTTCATGACGCGCACACCCTTCATGGCTTGATGCGGCTGACAGCTTGTTGCCGCAGCGGCTTTTCAAGCACAGCCGCCGGCTGAGCGGGCGACATTCGTGTATTCGTGGCCCTATTCGTGGACGGCCCCGCCACCCACAGCGGGCAGGGCCGCCAGTGGCAAGCGCCGGGCGCCTGAGAACACCCGACCTGAGAACGTCCGAAAGGCAGGGGCATTGTCGCCCGTGACGCCTACTTCCAGCGATACTGCACCGTGTACTCCAGCACCGCCTCGCCGTTGGCCGGCACGGACACCAGCCATTCGACCTGCTGGCTGCTGAGCTGGCTGTGCTCCACCGGCGCACCGTTCAGGGTTTCGCTGAGCATGTTCCACTCGGTCCAGCGGTAGAGGTTCTCGACCACCCGCACTTCCACCGGCTCATCCTTGTGGTTGCGCAGGGTGATGCGGAAGCTCTCCTCTGCGCCGCTGTCGCCCAACGGCTTGTAGTTGGTCTGCACCCGCTCTCCCTTGATGTCGAAGGCGTTGCCCACGGTCAGACGCACGGTCTCGTTCTTGGGGGTGTGATCGATCTGATCCTCGCCCACCAGCAGGGGGCTGCCATCCACATCTTCCTGGTAGAGCCGCACCCGGCCGGCCGGCAATTGCGTCTCCAGGTTGCTGGCCTCGTCGGTGCGGAACTCCAGCATCACCGTCACATCACTGTTGCCGGTTTGCGCGCCGTAGCCGGAGTCGGTTACCGGGCCATAGCCGTAGCCCGCATAGCCGGCCGCGCCGTCGTAGACGTAGAACTTGGTCGCGGGCACGTCCTGGGCGGTGACGAATTCGATCTGCTTGGTCTGGTTGTCCTTGACCGTCACCGGCCGCGTCACCTGGTAGAGGTGATACTCGAAGAACTCGCGCTGCTCCACAGATGGCGCGGGCGCGGCTGCTTCGGCCATCATGATCACGTCGCGGGCGTAGGCCGGCGTCTGGGCCCGGTTGATGTCGCCGGCCACCAGCTTGAGCATGGCGTCCTCGAAGCTGGCGCCGCTGCGGTTGTCCAGCGTCACCCAGCCGTTCAGGTCGAAGGCCGTGCTCTCCTCGTTCAGCAGCAGCACGTAGTCAGCCTGCCAGCTCATGCCGTTGGTCAGGTAGGTGACGGCGGTGTCGTGGTCGCCAGCCTGCTGCGCGTCGATCAGCCAGACCAGGCTGGGTCGGGTGCGCAGGCCATCGGGCAGGGCGGGGAAGTTGATGTTGCGGATCTGCTCCTGGCTGAGCATGGTCACCGCGCCATCCTCGCCTTGAAGGATCACGTTGTCGGCCGCGCTGAGCAGGGTGCCGGTGTAGGTCTGCGAGTCCTGCGTCTGCACCACGATCACCTGGTCGATGTATTTTTGCAGGAGCTTGGTCGAGCCAACCAGGTCGTACTCGAAGTTCTGCTCTAACACCTCGGCGCCCTCGGGGTCGGTGAGCGACTTGAAGGAGACGCTGGTGGGATCGATCAGCGCGGCCACGTTGCTGAAAACCACCTCGTTCAGGCCGATCTTCAGCGGCACGGAGCGCGTCTCCGAAACCAAAGCCAGGTCCTGGTTGTAGACCGTCAACTGCACTGTTCCATCCTGCGCCTGCGCGGCCGGCAGCGCATTGGATGCCGACGGCAGCGCGACGCTGATGATCAGCAGCAGGGCGGAAAGGACGGCGAACAGAGTCTTGTGTTTCATGGT
>JAKQCW010000151.1 GCA_029558955.1 Chloroflexota bacterium | reverse complement strand
TGCGGGGCTGGCACAGGTGGGCAGCGGCGGCGGCTATCCATCCTGCCGGCAGTGGTGGGCCGATGGCGGCCAGGGACTGCGCAGCCGGCTGCTGGCACAGGTCGACCCGGACCTGCTGACCCGCATCGGGCGCTGGGTGGGATTCCTGTCGCAGAGCGAGGTCAATGACTCGGTGATCCGCGCCGTGGTCTCACCGAGGCAGCAGAAGATGAACCAGGGCGCCGTCTACACCGACTACGGCGGCCAGATCGACAAGACGCTGCCGAACGTCGTCACGCGCGGCGCGAGCGACCTGGGGTTGACCGTCGGCTCGCTGGGCTTTTTTCCGGCAATGGACGTGGTGCGCCAGGCGCTGCCGATGGTGCTGACCATGCTCAAGATGGCGCTCGTCATCTGCATCCCACTGGTGCTGCTGATCGGCACCTACGACCTGAAGACGGTGGTGACGGTGAGCTGCGTCCAGTTCGCGCTGTTCTTCGTGGACTTCTGGTTCCAGCTCGCGCGCTGGATCGACAGCACGATCCTGGATGCGCTCTACGGCTGGGGGTTTGGCGCGGACAGGCCGCACGCCAACTTCGACCCATTGATCGGCCTGAACAATGCGTTCGGTGACATGCTGCTGAACTTCGTCATGGCAACGATGTTCATCGTGTTGCCGACGTTCTGGGTCATGGCACTCGGATGGGCAGGCGTTCGCGCCGGAAACTTCCTGGGCGGTCTTATCACTGGCACGTCCGATGCGAAGTCGGCTGGGGGTAGTGGCTCTCGCCTTGCGATGACGGCTGTATCGAAAGGTGCTGCGAAGTAAGGAGCACTCTCTCGCGTTGATGCGGCAGCTACGGCTCGTCGGGATCGCCCATGTCGATCCGCCAGTCATCTTTGTCGTACAGGCCGACGCCCGAGTGTCCGTCTCTAAGTTCCGGCTGCTTCTCGTCGTCCTCGTCGGCGTTCCGCGCGAGCCATGCGGCGACCACCGCAAAGGCCAGCAGCAGGACGAGCCAGGATACGGTGTA
>JAKQCW010000137.1 GCA_029558955.1 Chloroflexota bacterium | reverse complement strand
CGCGGTCAGTCCGGCCGGCGCTACATCCTGGGCCACGCGGCCGGCAACCTGGACGAGGCCGGCTTTTTGGCGCTGCTGGCGCAGGCCAGCGGGCAGCCGGTTCCGCCGCGGGTCGGCCAGCCGCCCCGCCGCCGGCCGCTGTGTCTGACCGCCAATCCCCGGCGCGCGATCGAGGAGCTGGGCCTGCCGCAGAGCGGGCTGGCATCGGCCGCGGAAGCCGCCGCGGCCTTCTACCGCTCGTCGCCCGAGGGTCGGGTTTTCCTCCCGCAACCCCAGGGCGTCGGGCCATGAAAAGCGTTTGCAAGGCATCCCGGCTGAACCGTTGGTTTCGATACGCCTCAGAAGGCTACTCAACCAACGGACAGCCGTTGGTTTCGATACGCCTCAGAAGGCTACTCAACCAACGGCTGGCCTGGCCGGCGATCATTCCGAATGCGGAGGTTCTTGCCGCGACACATTTCGATCCTGCACGGGTCGATAGGAAGAGGTTGTGATGCAACTCAAAGCGCGCTGGGCTGGGTTTTGGATGCGCCGCAGCGGCCTGAGCCGGTGGGGCCGAGTGGCCATGCGGCTGGCGGGTTGGGGCCAGCCCCCCTACAAGGCGCGGCGCCACCTGGCCCGGCTGGGGCCCCTGGGCTACATCTCGCCGCAGGCTGTGCTGCACGGCGTGGACCTGCACCTGGCGCGCGGCTGCTTCGTGGACGACGACGTGGCGGTGTTCCAGCATCCCGGCGGCGGGCCGGTGCATCTGGCCGAGCGGGTGCATCTCTACCGCGGCTGCATCGTTGAAACGGGGCCGGGCGGCAGTCTGCGCATCGGCGCTGACAGCCACATCCAGCCCCGCTGCCAGTTCACCTCCTTTGCCGGGCCTATCGTTCTGGGGGAACGGGTGCAGGTGGCCCCCAACTGCTCCTTCTACCCCTACGGTCACGGCATCGCCGCCGGCCAGCCCATCGTCGATCAGCCGCTGCACAGCCGGGGCGGCATTGTGATCGAGGACGACGCCTGGCTGGGGGTGGGCGTCGTCGTGTTGGATGGCGTGGTGATCGGCGCCGGCGCGGTGATCGGCGCCGGCGCGGTGGTGACGCACAGCGTGCCGGCCGGCGCGATCGCGCTGGGCGCGCCGGCGCGCGTGGTGGGGTATCGGGACGTAACCCGTAATGCGTAATGCGTAACCCGGAGTGTGGGAGGGCGCGATGCGCGTCTGGGTTGCGTCGGGATGCGCAGAATGACCAGTTGCACTCGCTGTAGCCCGTCTGCCGCCCCGCGCAACGCCCAACCGGCCCATGCCGGCACGTTCCAGCTTCCGGTCACAGCTTACGGGTCACAGATCACAGGCTCCGGGTTCCGATTCCGGATTACGCATTACGCATTACGAGTCCCCCTACCCCTTGCGCCAGATGAAGAGACCGGCCAGGGCGCGCGCGATGGCGCCGACCATCAGCGCAGCCAGCAGGCCAATCCAGCCGGCCAGCAGCGGGCCCAGCAGGGAGCCCAGCAGGATTGCGGCGTTCAACGCCAGGTTGTACCAGGCCAGGTGGGCCGGCCGGTCGTTGTCGGGGGTGCGCTCCAGGATGTAGTTGGCGATGGCGCCGCCGGCGAAGGACCAGCCCAGGCCCCCCAGCAGCGACACCAGCAGAAAGGCTGGCGCCCCCTGCATCAGCGCGGTGATGGCTGGATAGCCGGCCAGCAGCAGCACGCCCACCGCCAGCACCCGCTGGTTGCCCAGGCGCTGCGCGGCGCGGCTGAGCTGGGTGGAGCCAACGAAGACCGCGGCATAGAACAACGCCTGGCCCTGGCTGATCAAGCCATCGGTGAAGCCCAGGCGGTTGACCCAGACGAGGGGAAAAAGAGGGATGGCCAGGTACTGCGCCACGTGGAAGGCGAAGAGGCCGGCCACGACGATCCCATACGGCCCGCGCAGAATCTCCAGGCGCAGCAGATTCTTGCCGCCGCTGCGGGTCAGAAAGCGCAACCCGATCGCGCTGCGTCCCTGATCGGTGACGCCATGAAAGCGGCCGGGCGAGGCCAGGTCGCCCAGGCGATACCAGCGCCTGCTGGGCTGAAGCCGGCCATCGGAGAGCGGCCGGACAAAGAACAGGTGGGCCGTGCTCGCTGCGGCGCCCAGCGCACCGATGGCAAAGACCACCTGATAGCTCTGGGGAAAGGGCATGGTCTCCAGGATCAGGCCGCAAGCCAGGCTGGTGACGATGAAGGTCACCGACAGGACGGCATTGCGCACGCCGGTCACGTGGGGCCGCCACTCCGGCGGCACAGCGTCGGCGAAAAGCGCGTTGAAGCCGACGGCCAGCCCGGTGCCGGGGATGCTCATCAGCAGCGTCACCAGGATATAGGCCCAGATTTCCAGCTTGGGCAGCAACAGCCAGGGCATGATCACCCAGAGCAGATAGAAAAGACGATGGAAGGTGGCCGACCAGAACACAGCCGGGCCGATGGGACGGGTCTCCAGCCAGCGGCCGGTGGGCAGGGTGGCGATCAGGTTGACGATGGCCGGGCCGGCCGTCAGCAGGCCGATCTGGAATGCGTTGCCCCCCAGGCGGGTGGCGTAGACGGTCAGGAAGGAGATGGCGCTGCCGCTGAGCACGCCGAACCAGGCGATATCCCAGTACAGATGTGTGAAATTGGCGCGCAGAGCCGCGGGCGTTGGCCCTTGGTTGCTTCTCAGGCTAAAGGTAATCATGGCGGCACAAAAAGCCCGTGGCCGCCTGTCCGATAGAATTCGGCAGGCGGCCACGGGGTCTGTCTGTCGATAGCGGGCAACGAGGCGATGGACTGTCGAAGCTGCGACTGCGGAAGTCGCCTGCATCCGAAGTCGCTGGGCTGGCTCGGTCAGGAGACCGGCCAGAGCGCCAAGGTTGATTGGGCTGGCTGGGCTGGCTCGGTCAGGAGACCGGCCAGAGCGTCAAGGTTAATTGGGCTGGCTGGGCTGGCTCGGTCAGGAGACCGGCCAGAGCGCCAAGGTTGATTGGGCTGGCTGGGCTGGCCCGGTCAGGAGACCGGCCAGAGCGCCAGGGTTGATTGGACTGGCTCGGTCAGGAGACCGGCCAGAGCGTCAGGGTTGATTGGGCTGGCTGGGCTGGCTCGGTCAGGAGACCGGCCAGAGCGTTAACGTGGTTGGCGCCGTTGCTTAGGTTTCAGGCAGGCTTCGACGCATGACGGCGTAGTTCTCCAGCGCCTTGCCAGCGCCAATGGCCACGCAGGCCAGGGGATTCTCAGCCACATAGCAGGGCACGCCCGTTTCGCGGGTCAGCAGCTCGTCGATGTTGCGCAGCATCGAGCCGCCGCCGCTGAGCACCATGCCGCGGTCGATGATGTCGGCCGCCAGCTCCGGCGGCGTCTTCTCCAGCGTCTGCTTGACCGTGTTGACGATGGCAGCCAGCGGTTCGGCGATAGCCTCGGTCACCTCTTCGGAGCTGATCTCGATGGTGCGGGGCAGGCCAGCCACCTGATCGCGGCCGCGCACCTCCAGCTTGAGATCTTCCTCCAGCGGCAGGGCGGAGCCGATCTTGATCTTGATCTCCTCCGCGGTCTGCTCGCCGATCAGCAGGTTGTATTTCTTGCGCACATAGTTGACGATGGCGTCGTCGACGCGGTTGCCGCCCACCCGCACGCTGCTCCAGACCACGATGTCGTACATGGAAATCACAGCCGCCTCGGTGGTGCCGCCGCCCATGTCCACCACCATGTTGCCAGTGGGGGTGCCGATGGGCAGTCCGGCGCCATAGGCCGCGGCCAGCGGCTCAGGGATCAGATAGGCCTCTTTGGCGCCAGCCTGCTCGGCCGCGTCCTTGACCGCCCGGCTCTCGACGCTGGTGACCCCGCGCGGTGTGCTGATCATCACCCGCGGCCGCAGCAGCGGGTTGCGCCCGATGGTGCGCCGGATGAAGTAGCGCAGCATGGCCTCAGTGACCACAAAGTCAGCCACCACGCCAGAGCGCAGGGGGCGGGCCACCTCGATGCTCTCGGGGGTGCGGCCCAGCATGTCGCGCGCTTCCTGGCCGACGGCCACGATCTTGTTGTCGCGGGTGGAGATGGCCACGACCGAAGGCTCCTGCAAGACGATGCCTTTGCCGCTCATGTACACGATGACATTGATCGTGCCCAAGTCAATGCCTATTTGTTTCTCGAACAATTCTTGCTCCTTTTTGCACTCTCACGATCAGTGCGAGACTTAGCGCACAAGTCGTTTTCAAATGCGGCCGTACCTTTGAGCGACTGCGGCGCCAACGGCGCAGGCACGATGCTGTCCGCGCTGAGGAACGACCCCGGCTTAGGATTATACCAGCGCTCGTTGTAGAAAGACAATCCCTCGCCGCAGGTCGTGGTAGTCCAGGGTCTCAGGCATTCTCTCAGAAACGCTGGATGCCCCGCTTGCGCGTGCCAGCGCCAGGCTCGGCGGCAACAGAGTAATAGTCAAAGCAGAATCACTCGAAGCGAGAAAGTCAAAAGCGCTCGAAAACCTGTGGAAATTTCAAGCAACCTATTACAGAATGCTCATTGGACACTAAAAAGGGGGTCAGAGACAACATGTCATCTGACCCCGGTGGACGTGCGGGATGGGGCGGCGTCGCCTGATGGCTATTCGCCGCGCGGAATGGGCGTGCGGGGCGGGGCCTTGTGGCGCCGCTCGGCCACCTTCAGGCGCACACGCGAGCGGCGCAGGGCCAGCTCCATGACGCGACGGCGCTCGGCGCTGTCGATCTCCGAGCCGGCCAGCAGTTCCTCGGCGCGGCGGCGAGCCTCCTGAGCGCGGACCAGGTCGATCTCCTCGGCCGACTCGCCGGAGCGGGCCAGGAGAATGACCTTGTCGGGGCGCACTTCCATGAAGCCGCCGCCGACGGCGAAGAAGCGGTCGGGTTGGCCCTCGGACTTGACGACCAACTCACCCGGCGTGATGACGGCCATCAGCGGCGCGTGGCGGGGCAGGATGCCCAGCACGCCGCCCGCTCCCGGCGCGATCACCATGCTGACATCTTCCTCGAGGATCCTGCGCTCCTGGGCGATAAACTCGAACCGGATAGTATCTGCCATGCACTACCTCCGTGGGACGGGCAGCGGTGAACAGTGAACGGTAGTCGGGCAGTCTCTCATGATCACGAGATCAACTACCGTTTAGCCTTCACCGCTTACCGCTTACTTCCCAGCGCGCAGGCGCTCAGCCTTGGCCATTGCGTCCTCGATGGAGCCAACCATGTAAAAAGCCTGTTCGGGCAGATCGTCGTGTTTGCCCTCCAGGATCTCCTTGAAGCCGCGCACGTTGTCTTCCAGCTTGACGTAGGCGCCGGGGGTGCCGGTGAAGACCTCGGCCACGAACATGGGCTGGGTCAGGAAGCGCTGGATGCGCCGGGCCCGGGCCACCACCAGCTTATCGTCCTCGCTCAGCTCTTCGACGCCCAGAATGGCGATGATGTCCTGCAGGTCCTTGTAGCGCTGCAAAGCGCGCTGCACACCGCGCGCCACGTTGTAGTGCTCCTCGCCCACGATCAGCGGGTCGAGAATGCGGCTGGTGGAGGCCAGCGGATCCACGGCCGGGAAGAGCGCCTGCTCGGCCAGGGCGCGCTCCAGCGAGATGGTCGCGTCCAGGTGGGCGAAGGTCGTGGCCGGCGCCGGGTCGGTATAATCGTCGGCCGGCACGTAGATGGCCTGCATGGAGGTGATGGAGCCCTTGGTGGTGGAGGTGATGCGCTCTTGCAGCTCGCCCATCTCCGTGCCCAGGGTCGGCTGGTAGCCCACGGCTGAGGGGAGACGGCCCAGCAGCGCGGACACCTCAGAGCCGGCCTGCACAAAGCGGAAGATGTTGTCGATGAAGAGCAACACATCTCGGCCCTGATCGCGGAAATACTCAGCCATGGTGACGCCGGTCAGGCCGACCCGCAGCCGGGCGCCGGGCGGCTCGTTCATCTGGCCGAAGACCAGCACCGTGTTCTTGATCACGCCGGTGTCGCGCATCTCGTGCCAGAGGTCATTGCCCTCGCGGCTGCGCTCGCCCACGCCAGCAAAGACCGAATAGCCCTCGTGGAACTTGGCGATGCTGTGGATCAGCTCCTGGATGATGACGGTCTTGCCGACGCCGGCGCCGCCGAAGACGCCGGTCTTGCCGCCCTTGGTGAAGGGCGCCACCAGGTCGATGACCTTGATGCCGGTCTCGAAGACGCTGGCCTTGGTCGACTGTTCAGCGAAGCTGGGGGCAGGCCGGTGAATGGGGTACTTGACATCGGTCACCACGGCCGGCCCGGCGTCCAGGGTCTGGCCGAGGACGTTGAACAGCCGGCCCAGCGTCTCTTCACCCACCGGCACGCTGATGGGCGCGCCGGTGTTGACGACATCCATGCCGCGGCGCAGGCCATCGGTGGTGGACATAGCCACCGCGCGCACCCGGTTGTCGCCGAGCTGTTGCTGCACCTCGCAGACCAGGATGCCGCCGTCGTCCTGGGTGATCTCGATGGAATCGTACACCTCAGGCAACTGGCCGACGGTGAACTCAGCATCCACCACCGGCCCCAGGATGGAGACAATGCGACCAACTGCATGACCATTTGAGCCGTTTTGGGCCATAAAAGCGTCCTCCGGGATTTCGGTAATCGGTGATCGGTGATCGGTGGTTCTACGGTTTCAGGAAACCGTTGGCCGTGTACCGTCTACCGACCGGGCCGCTACGCCAGGGCATTGGCGCCGGCGGCGATGTCGATCAATTCCTTGGTGATCTTCTCCTGCCGCGCCTTGTTGTAGCTCAGCGTCAGGTCGGAGATCAGGTCGTTTGCCGCGTCGGTAGCGCCGCGCATGGCCACCATGCGGGCCGCGTGCTCGCTGGCAATGGACTCGTAAAGCGATTGCAGAATCTGCAGCTCGGTGATGTTGTACGTCACCATGTTCAACACCGTCTGCGCATCGGGTTCGAAGATGTAGTCCGGCGCCATGGGCGCGGTGGGATCGCCTGGGCGGATGGGCAGAATCTGGCGCACCGTGGGCGTCTGGCGCAGCACATTGCCAAACTCGGTGTAGGCCAGATAGACCGCGTCGCAGTGGCCCTCGGTGAAATCGTCGATGATCACGCGCGCGATGGGGGCGACTGAGTTGATGTCGGCGCCAGTGGCCTTCTTGATCCCCTCCAGGAACTCGCTGGTGGGCCGGTCGCCGATGTTGGCGAAGGTGGCCCGCATGGGCACGCCGAAGCGGGCCATCCAGTCGCGTCCCTTGCGTCCCACCGTCACCAGTGAGACTTTCTTGCCCTCATCTTCCCACTGCCGGATCTGGCGCCAGGCGGTGTTGATGATGGCGCTGTTCAGGCCGCCCGCCAGGCCGCGGTCGGCGGTGATCAGCACCAGACAGATGGTGTTGATGGTGCGGTCCTGCAACAGCGGCTGCAAATCGGCCTGGCTCTGGCGCAAACGGGCCAGGAAGGTCAACACCTCCCAGGCCTTGGCCGCGTAGGGGCGAGTTGCTTCCACCTGGGCCTGGGCGCGGCGCATCTTGGAGGCTGAGACCGCCTCCATGGCTCGCGTCACCTTAGCGGTGTTCTTGACGCTGCGAATGCGTCGTTTGATTTCTCGGTCGGCTGCCATTAGCTGTTTCTCTCGACAGGCGCCGCCACTGGGCGCTATTGCGGTTTCAGGAGGACGACGCGCGTCTCGCTGGGCGGACTGATGGGGGTGAACCGGTCGGGACCGGTCTCGCGCACCACCTGGACGAACCACTCGCCGCGGCCCTCGCTGCCGCGGGGATAGAACAGGTCCATGAAACGCTCGCCGGCGATCAGCTTGACGCACGGCGTGTCGTAGTCGCCATCGCAGGCGTCTCCTTTGCCGCGCACGCTGCCAGCGTTGTAGACTGTGCCGGTCAGATCCTTGGCCACCAGCACCAACTCATACCACTCGTCGGCCGCCAGCGTCTCGGCTACCGGAATGAACTCCACCACCAGCGCCGAGCCAGGGCTGCGTGATGTGAGCACCTCAGGCCAGAGCGACACCGGCGCGCCGTAGGCCGTGCTGGGCGCCGATGTAGCGGTCGGCTCGGCCGTTGGCGCGGTAGTTGCCGCAGGCGCGGCCGTGGGGCGGGGCGGCTGGGTCGGCGTCGGCGGGGCGGCGGTGGGCGTCGGCGGTGCGACGACAACCGGCGCCTGCACGTCGAAGGTGATGCCAGTATTACGGGTCGAGTCGCGCAGCGCCTGCGCCCACCAGATCCAACGGCCGGCCGGCAGCTCGCCGGTCTCGGCGCCCGGATAGGTCACCTCAACCGTGCCCGTGCTGTCGGCGACGCCGAAGAGGGGGTCCAGCAGGGCGCCATCGGCCAGCTCCAGCCAGACCACTACCGTCTCACCGGCCTGGAAGCCAGAGGCAAGAAAGCGCAGTTCCTGGCCGGCCACGGCCGGGCTGGTGAGAGCCTCGGCGCGGGGCAGGGTGGGCGGAAGCGGCGTGGCGGCTGGGGTGAAGGGGCCCAGAATCACGTCATCGATCAGGAGTTCACCGTTCTGACGCGCCACCAGCACGGTGGCCTCCTGGGCGCCAACCTCGCCCTGGCCCTCGAAGGTCTCACGCCACACCACATCGACCGCCACGCGCTGGTCTTCCGGCCTGGCGCCCAACAGCTCGAAGTAGCTGATGTGGGGATTGGCCAACGACAGCCGCCCCAGCACCAGTTCCGCCAGCCGCTGCTGCCCACCGGTGGTGAGCAGGGCGCCGTAGGCGGCTCGGAAGTCGCCGGTGGAGAGCCGCGCCAGAAAGTCACGCGTCCTGGCCAGAGAAGCTTCGACATCCGCTTCGCTGACCGGTTCCAGCGTGGGGGTAGCCGTGGCTGCCGCCGTTGGGGTGGACGTGGCTTCGGAGGGGGTGGGCTGGACAGTCGTTGTCGCGCTGACGGGTGGGAGAGGTGCAGAGGTTGGCTCGGCGGGCGGTTTCTGGCAACTGGCCAGCAGCAGCGCTGCCACCAGCACAACCGGCCCGGCGATTCGTTTGATCACTTTCATCGTTCTGCGCCAACCTCACACGTCAACATGCTGACCGACACTGCTTCACCTGCTTAGCCAAGGAATTGGTTGTTAAAGTCGCCCAAAGCCACGCGCAAGCCATCGACGTTGGCGTCATCCAGGCGCTTCTCGCGCAGGATGGCCTGGCCGATGCCGGGATGGGTGGTGTCCATGTACTGGGCGAAGGACTGTTCCCATTCGGCGATGCGCGACACCGGCACCTTGTCCAGGAAGCCATTGGTGCCGGCGTAGATGGCCATCACCTGCTTGTCCAGCGGCGCCGGCCGGTACTGCGGCTGTTTGAGCAGCTCGCTCAGCCGCTGGCCGCGGTCCAACTGGCGCTGGGTCGCCTCGTCCAGGTCGGAGCCGAACTGGGCAAAGGCTGCCAGCTCGCGGAACTGGGCCAGCTCCAGCTTGAGGCGACTGGCCACCTGCTTCATGGCCTTGGTCTGGGCCGACGAGCCGACGCGGCTGACGCTGATGCCGACGTTCAAGGCCGGGCGCACGCCGGCGTAGAAGAGGTCGGACTCCAGGTAGATCTGCCCATCGGTGATGGAGATCACGTTGGTGGGAATGTAGGCCGAGACGTCGCTGGCCTGGGTCTCGATCACCGGCAGGGCGGTCAGGCTGCCGCCGCCATGTTCAGGGGCCAGCTTGGCGGCCCGCTCCAGCAGACGGCTGTGCAGGTAGAAGACGTCGCCGGGATAGGCCTCACGGCCAGGGGGGCGGCGCATCAGCAGCGAGACCTGGCGATAGGCCTGGGCGTGCTTGCTGAGGTCGTCGTAGACGATCAGCGCGTCCTTGCCCTGCTCCATGAACTCCTCGCCCATGGCGCAGCCGGAGTAAGGGGCGATGTACTGCAAGGCGGCCGGGTCCGAAGCGGTCGCCGACACCACGATGGTGTGCTCCATGGCGCCGTGCTGCTCCAGGATGCCCACCACCTGGGCGACCTGAGCGCGCTTCTGGCCGATGGCCACGTAGATGCAGATCAGGTCCTTGCCCTTTTGGTTGATGATGGTGTCGATGGCGATGGCGGTCTTGCCGGTCTGGCGGTCGCCGATGATCAGCTCGCGCTGGCCGCGGCCGATGGGGATCATCGAGTCCACCGCCTTGATGCCGGTCTGCACCGGGGTATCCACGGACTTGCGCACCACCACGTTGGGGGCGATGCGCTCCACCGGGCGGTACTTGTTGCTGTCGATGGGGCCCTTGCCGTCGATGGGCTGGCCGAGGGCGTTGACCACGCGGCCGATCATGGCGTCGCCCACCGGCACCGACACGATGCGGCCGGTGCTGCGCACCAGGTCGCCCTCGGCGATGTCGCTGTACTCACCCATGATGATGATGCCGACGTTGTCTTCTTGCAGGTTGAAGACGATGCCGGGGGTGCCGTTGGCGAACTCGACGATTTCACTGGCGGCGGCGTTGGCCAGGCCAGCCACGCGCGCGATGCCGTCGCCGACCTCCATGACGGTGCCCACATCAACCATGCGCTGGGGCGCCTGGAAGCTTTCGATTTGTTGGCGAATCAGGCTCGCCAAGTCTTGGGTGCTTACTGCCATCTGGGGTCCTCCACAGACCTGCTACTGGGCGGCCATGCCGGGCTTAGCCGGTAGATGCTACCGGCTGACGACGCCCAGGCTCTGGCGCAGGGCAGCCAGGCGGCTGGAGACGCTGTCGTCCAACAGCTTGTCACCCACGCGAATGACCAGGCCACCGAGAATCGACGAATCGACGGTATACTTGAACTCCAGGCCGGCGCCGAACTGATCTTGCAGACGCTGCTCGATGCCAGCGCGTTCCTCAGCGGTCAGTTCGACGGCGCTGGTGACTTCGGCGGCGACAATCTGGGGGCGATCGCCCACCGTCGTCATCTGGCGCAACTGGGCGAGGACATCGTCGAGCAGCGCCATGTCGCCGTTAGCCAGCATGCCAAAGAGGAAGTTGCGTATCGGCTTTGCCATGCTGTCAGGCAGCAAGTCTACCAGGGCCGCCTGCCTGGCTTCGAAGCCTTTGCTTTCATCGGCCAGGTTCTGCAAGAGCTTCGGGTTGCGGTCAAGCGTGGTCGCGACGTGCTGCAAGCCCTTCAACCAATCTTCGAAGGCGACCTCGAAGACGGCCCTGGCGTAGGTCTGTGCGGCGCTGCTCCCAGGCTTGGCGCGGGACGTTGCAGTTGCGCTCACGTCAGTTCCTCGCTTTGCCGTTGGCGGCCAGGAACTCGTTGACGAAGGCGCGTTGCGCGTCGCGATTGCTCAGCTCGCGGCCCAACACCTTCTCAGCCGCCAGCATGGCCAGCTCGGCGATCTGATCCTGCGCCTCGGCGATGATGCGCTCTCGCTCGCGGACAGCTTCGTTGCGGGCATCCTCCAAGATCTTCTGCGCGTCCTGTCGGGCGCTGCCTTCGATCTCGGCTGCCAGGGTTTCGCCGCGCTTGGAAGCTGCTGCAACGCGCTCCATGGCCTCGCGTCGCTCTGTGTCGATCTGGGTCTGAAGCTGCGCCCGCTCTGCTTCTGCCTCTCGTCTTGCCAGCTCTGCCGCCTGAAGTCCGTCGGCAATGCGCTGCTTGCGGCTCTCCAGCATGTTGGTCATGGGCTTGAAGAGAAAACGCCGCAGCAGGATGAACAAGACGAAGAAGTTGAAGATCTGCGCCAGCAGGAATGGGCCATTGATTCCCAGGCTACTTAGTGCGTCCAATCTGGCACCTCCTTCTTGCCTGATAGGTGGGGTTGTCCTTCATGGGGACAAGATCACCCACTGAGGCCGGGAGCGCCGACGAAGAGGAGCAACAGCGCCACGACGAGCGCGTAGATCGCGATAGCCTCTGCGAAGACGATGCCCAAGATCATGTTGGTGCGGATCTCGCCTGCGGCCTCGGGGTTGCGGCCGATGGCTTCCATGGCGCCGGCAACCAACAGACCGACGCCGATGCCGGGGCCGATGGCGCCCAAACCGATGGCCAATGCGGGAGCGAGGATTTCTACCATGCTGAATGTCCTCCTAAAGGATGATACTGTGCGCTGGATTGGGATTGCAGCGCTGTGGCAATGTGTGACTTGAACTTTCAACGGTGACTTGTCACCTGGAGACGCCTGCAGCGCTTCCGGTCACGCATCACGTGTTGCGCATGACACTTCTCAATGATGATCGCTGTCTGGCCCGTGGCCGACGGTGGCCATGGACATGAAGATCAGCGTCAGGATGGCAAAGACGAAGGCCTGCATGAAGCCGACGAAGAGCTCCAGGCCATAGAAGGGCAGCGGCACAAAGAAGGGCACCAGGAAAGACATGACGAAGAGCAGCACTGCCCCTGCGAAGACGTTGCCAAAGAGACGGAAGGTGAAGGAGATGATCTTGGCGAACTCGCTGACCAGCTCCAGCAGGCCGACCACCAGGTCGATGACTTTCATGCCGGTCATGTGGGGCAGGAAGAACTTGCGGAAGTAGCTGCCGCCCAGCGCCTGCACGCCGATGACTTGGGTCCAGATCACGGAGATCAGGGCGATGGCCAACGGGACGTTGAGGTCAGTGGCGGCCGGCCGCACATAGGGGGCAATCACGTAGTAGCCCAGCTCACTGTCGTGATGCGCTTCTTCCTCGCCGCCGTGCGCCTCGGCCTCGGCCTTCTCCGCGTCCAGCCTGGCCTTGTCCTCAGCGGTAAGGGTGTACATGCCCTGGGCGCGGCTGAGCGAGCGGATGCCCAGCGGCCAATTCACGGTTTTGTAGCCGGTGGTGACGCCCCCGATCTTGTACGCGGTCTCCAGGGGCTCCAGCTTGCCGATGCTGTCCACGCCGGGGATCAATCCCATCCAGTTGGCCGCCAGGATGAACATCAGGATGGTCATGAAGATGGGGAAGAGCTTGCTGACCATCTTCTTGCCGGCGATGTCCTCGTTGAGGTTGTGGAAGGTCTCGACAAACCACTCCAGCCCGTTCTGCAGGCCGCCCGGCACGTCCTTCATCTTGCGCGTGGCAAGAATCGCCAGCACGACCAGGATGATGTCAACCAGGATCGTGGCGATGATGGTATTGGTGATGGTGAAGGGGCCGAGGTGGAAGATCGCTTCTGCGGGCAGAATGATTGCGGGAAGGGGAACTTTGAGGACGACGGCGCTGCCGATCATCAGGACCAGCACGCCAACAATGAGGGCCAGGTTGCGTGGCGCAAGTAATTTTCGCACGTCTTCGTGTCCTCCTGGGTGGGTTTCTACCTGTGTGCTTGGACGATCACCTGATCGCCGTGCGGTCGTGTTACATTTAGAACTAGCAGCGAGATTATAACGCCTAGCGTCAAAAGTGCCAAATGCCGATGGGCAGTTGCACCGGCCAGCGGCGGTGTTGATCCAAACACCCGGCCTGCGGGCCATCCAATACGCGCTGTTATCCCGCGACGGGTTCAGCGAGACGTGGGTTGCCGGCGCTCAGCACGAGGAGGTGCTTCTCGTCGGACCAGACGGGCTGGTGCAGCCACCCGCGCCGCCGCTGCGGACAAAAAGAGCCGGGCTTTCGCTGAGAAGCCCGGCTTCAACACGTCCCGCCGGTCGTCGCCGCAGCACGGCCCTGGCTGCGACGACCAGCGCAGTCGCACTCGGCGCGCCGAAATCCACGCTCACTGTCCCGTGCAGAGTCGTCGCGCCCGCCAGGTCCACATCCTCCAGCCCACCCCCGAAGGCCCGACAGAGGATACGATCTAGGCCACGACGGGGCCGGCGCCAGCCAGCATAGCCTCTACGGCTGCGGCCACCTCGTCCAGCGACGCAGCCGTCAGCGCCACATCCAGCAACGCGGGCATCTGCTCGCTGGGCACGCTGCGCACCCGTTCGGCCAGCCAGGGCGGTGTAGCCTCGAAACGCCGGCTCAACAGCCGCAGCAGCAGCTCGGCCTGGCCCTGTTGCATGCCCTGTTGCATGCCCTGCTGCATGCCCTGTTGCATACCAATGCGCTCTACACTCGTTATGTACTGCATACGCTTCTCCTCTTCGATCTCCTGCACCTGCCGCCAGAAATCCAACGCCTGCGGCTCCGGCAGTTGC
>JAKQCW010000126.1 GCA_029558955.1 Chloroflexota bacterium | reverse complement strand
CTGCGCCTCGTCCACCTGCTGCAGCGCCACCAGCGCGCCGGCCTGCTGCTCGTCCTTCAAGCGCAGGAAACGCTCGGGCAGCCGCAGGTTCTGCAAGGCCCTCGCGCGCGGTACTGTACGTACTTCATTTATACGATCATTACGTACTGTACGGTCCTCCTTCGGAATCCGAAGAGAGCCGTCCGGCGCGGGTTTCGGTCCTGCTTCGGATTCCGAAGACGGGCGCGCAGCATTCCGAAGAAGGGCTTCCTGGCCTTCTTCGGATTCGTGGTCCGCACCCTCCTGTGGATAACCTGGCGTCGTCCAGCCATGCAGCGCCATGCGCTGCGCCAGCACCTGCAAGCGGGTCGGCAATGTGCGGCCGCTGAGCAGCGGGTCTTCGGCAATCTCCTTGAGCGTGTTCATGCCCACGATCTGTACCGCCTTGGCGGCATGGGTCAGCGCCTGGCTGACCAGGCCGAGGTAGTCGGCATCGAGCTGCATCGCCTCGAAGGGCGACAGCGGTTCGTCGTGCAGCACGTAGAGGTTGCCTTGGATGCGGCCGGTCTTCGGGTCGCGCCGTCGTCGCACCAGGCTCAGCCAGCGCGTCAGCCGCAGCAGCGTCAGGGCGCGCGCCACGGTCTCGTGCGAGGCTTGCGCCCCGCAGGGCATCGAGGCCAGGTAGGGGCGCAATTGGTCGTAGGTGGGAAAGGCGGTCACGCCGTCTTCGTTGAGCTGCAGGCGGAACACCTGCCAGGCGTTGCGCTCCAGCGGGGTCAGGCGCCGGTCGAGGAACAGTCGGCGCGGCACGCTCTCATGGCGGTTGCCGCTGTAGAGGAATCCGTCGGCGGCCGGCGCGGTGCCCTGTGTCGGTTCCTGCGGCCCAAGGTGCCGCAGCGCCTCGTCGAACACCGCCGACAGCGCAACGGGACCTTCGCGCCGTGGTGTGCCGGACGTGGCCATGGCTACACCAGCCCCTGGTCGATCCAGTTCCGTATCGCCGACCAGATCACCGACATCGGCAGGTTCATGGCGTCGGCCAGGTCCATGGTCAGTGCCAGCATCGCCATGTCGTCGGTCAGGGCGACATGGCGCTCGGCGACGCCGGCCTTCCAGCGTTCCCA
>JAKQCW010000125.1 GCA_029558955.1 Chloroflexota bacterium | reverse complement strand
GCAAACCCGGCTGAAGCCTCGACTCCAGTTTGGCAGTCGCCATATTTGGAATTGCTGGTTACGGGTTACGTGCAGGGGACGCCTTCCGTATGTGGCACACAGTGCAGTTGGGGCGGCTTTGCTGATATGACGGCCTGATGGTATCATTCCCCGATCTTGGCGCTGTCAGACTGTGCAGCGCCCGTACCGATGGGTGATCCTGAAGGAGTCGCCGATGAAGCCGCATCTTTTCCGTTCCTTGGTCGGATTGGTTTCGTTGATTGTAGTGTTCCTGGTGGCGATGTTGCCGGCGCCGGCGCCCGGGGCTGTTCGGGCTGGCGCAGGCTCTGCTTCTTCGTTCGACGCCATCGTGCCCGATCTTGACCCCAGCCGCGAGCGCTACCTGGCGGAACCGGGCGAGGACCCGACGCTGGAAAGCCAACATCTACTGGCGATGGGCGACTATTTCTACCATCGGGTCAGCTATCCCACCGGCCAGTTCGACTCGGCCTGGTACGCTGAGGCCCGGACCCAGGATGAGCAGATCCAGCGCGGCGTGCCGGAGGGCGAGGTCACCTACACCCGCGCCAGCGTCAACTCCCCGCTGGCGCTGAACCCCAACCGTTTCACTTCCATCGGGCCGGCGCCGCTGCAGAGCAACGGCTGCATCGGCTGCTACAGCTATGGGCTGGTCAGCGGCCGCACCAACGTGATCGCCGTCGATCCGGTGACGCCCAACGTGGCCTACCTCGGCTCCGACGGCGGCGGCGTGTGGAAGAGCACCAACTGCTGCTCGGCCAACACCACCTGGACCCCCGTCACTGACGATCCGCTGCTGAGCACCATCGCCATCGGCGATATCGTCATCGACCCCAACGACCACAACACCGTCTACGCCGGCACCGGCGATCTGCGCTTCGGCTCCTTCTCCTTCGGCTCGGCCGGCCTGCTCAAGAGCACCGATCAGGGCGCCACCTGGACCGTGCTGGGCGAGGATGCCTTCAACGCGGCCTATACCCAGCCGGGCGGCGTCTTCCCGCAATACCAGGCCATCGGCAAGGTGCAAGTCGATCCCAACGACAGCAGCCGGCTGGTGGTGGGAACCAAGACTGGTCTCTTCCTTTCCTACGATGCTGGCGAGAACTGGACCGGCCCCTGCCTGGCGAACAGCTACACCACTCAGCGCCAGGACACCACCGGACTGATCCTGCGCGATATCGGCGCGGACACGCAAGTCTACGCGTTCATCGGCACGCGCGGCTTCGCCACCACGGTGCAGGTGGGGTTGGAGCAAAACGGCGCCAACGGCGTCTACCGCGCCCTGCTGCCGGCCAGCGGCTGCCCGGCAGGCTGGGAGACGCTGAGCAGGGCCGACAACGGCTGGCCGGCCGGCACGGCCGCGGGCGCGCCAATCAACACCGGCAGCGGCGCCGGCAACGTCCTGGGCCGGCTGGATGCGGCGATCTCTCCCAGCAACCCGGATGTGATCTACGTGGTTGCTCAAGCCATTCTTGCCACCGGCGGCACCCAGCGCGGCGGCCTGCTGGGCATCTGGCGCACGACCGATGGCGGCCTCACCTGGAGCAAGCGCTCTGGCCCCACCGGCCTGACCGGCTGCTCCGGCGACTACAACCAGAACTGGTATGACCAGAACATCACGGTCGATCCCAACAACCCAGACGTGACCTATCTGGACACCGTTGACATCTTCCGCTCTACCAATGGCGGCGCAACCTACACCAACCTGACGTGCGGCTATGCCGGCGGCACGACGGTACACGTGGACCACCACGCGTTGGCCTATGTGCCCGGCTCCTCCAGCACGCTGTTGGCCGGCAGCGATGGCGGCGCCTATGTCACGCTCAATGCCAACGCGGCCAACCCATCCTTCAGCCAGCTCAACAACACGCTGCCCACGCTGGAGTTTTACTCCGGCGACATCACCGCCAACTTCGCCACCGCGGCCCAGCCGGGCGCCAACGGCGGCATGCAGGACAACGGCTCGGCCGTCTACGTCTGGTCCAGCGGCAACCCTACCCAGGCCGTCTGGCAGTTGCGCAAGGGGGGAGACGGCATGGTTGCCCGCATCGAGCCGGTGCTGGGCCAGCGCTGGTATCAGGAAAGCCAAAACGGCAACCTGGCGGTGAGCACCTCCGGGCCCTACGGTTCGCAGACCAGCGCCAGCGGCGCGTGGAGCGGCGACCGGCTGAGCTTCATCTTCCCCTACGAGATCCAGAAGAATGGCTGTCCGCCCACCGGCTGCACCCACATGATCGCCGGCTCCTATCGGGTGTATGAGTCGGTCAACGGCGCCATCGGCGGCTCGGCCGCGGCGCGCTGGCACGTCAACAGCGGCGACCTGACCAAGAACACGCTGGCCGATCGCTCCTTCATCAACCAGCTCAACTACGCCTGGAGCGATAACAGCCGCGCCATCGTCGGCACCAACGATGGCAACGTGCAGATGGGCTTCAATCTGGGGCAGGGGGTGGCCAACAGCGCCGCCTGGGTCAACGTCACCGGCGGCAACGCGCTGCTGCCCAACCGCCCCATTCTGGACGTCTTCCAGGACACCGCCAACCCGCTGATCGGCTACGCGGCCGTGGGCGGCTTCAACCAGAACACCCCTGCCACGCCAGGCCATCTCTTCCAGGTGACCTGCACGGCCAACTGCCTTTCCTTCACTTGGCTGGACAAGAGCGGCAATCTGCCCAACATCCCGGCCAACTCGGTCATGGTCAACCCCAACTTCCCGCAGCAGGTCTTTGTGGGCACTGACTGGGGCCTGTACTACACCAACGACATCCACGCCGCCACGCCGGAGTGGTATCGCTTCCAGGCCGGCCTGCCCAACGTGATGATCTGGGACATGACCATCGACTCGGGCGCGACCGCGCTGGCGCTCTGGACCCGCAGCCGCGGCGCGTATGTTTGGCCGCTGCCCAGCGCGCCCGTCCGCACCTGCCCGGACTTCGACGGCAACGGCAACATCGATGTCATCGATATCGCGACCGAAGCCGCGCACTGGCTGGAGACCACCGCCTCGCCGGGCTGGAACAACCGCTATGACCGCGATGGCGACGGCGATGTGGATATCGTGGACATCATGCTGATGGTGCAATCGTTCGGCGCATCCTGTTGATGCGGCGCGATCAGGAGGCCGATGGACGAGACACAACCTTTCCAGGTCGTCTACCTGGATCTCAGCCACTACGACGAGATCATGGCGCTCTGGCAGCGGGCCGGACTGCACATCCGACCCGCTGGCCGCGACAGCGTCGAGGCCTTCGCGCGCCAGATGGCCACCGGGGTGCAGACCCCCATCGGCCTGCGCGCCGGAGAGCAGTTGGTAGCCGTCGTCCTGGCCACCCATGACAGCCGCAAGGGCTGGATCAACCGCCTGGCCGTGGACCCGGACTATCGCCGCCGGGGCCTGGCCACGCGCTTGATCGCCCTCTGCCAGGCGCATTTCCAGGCGCAGGGCATCGACATCTGGACCGCGCTGATCGAGGAGTGGAACCAGCCATCGCTGGCGCTCTTCGCCAGCGCCGGCTACACCCTGGCCCAGGACATCACCTATGCCAGCCGACGCAGCCATGCGGAGGTCTGAGCAGACCTCGCCGCATCGAGGAGCGCCCTGTGTCGGAACTTGAGCAACTTGCTGCCCAGATCCGCGCCTGTCAGCGCTGCCGCCTGGCGCAGACGCGCGGCCAGGCGGTGCCGGGCGAGGGGCCGGCCAATGCGCCGATCCTGCTGATCGGCGAGGGGCCGGGCTTTCACGAGGATCGCCAGGGGCGGCCTTTCGTCGGCCGGTCGGGCGATCTGCTGGAGAAGCTGCTGGCCAGCATCGGCCTCAGACGCGGCGATGTCTTCATCGCCAACGTGGTCAAATGCCGGCCGCCGGAGAACCGCGACCCGTTGCCCGACGAGATCGAGGCCTGCCGCCCCTATCTCGACCGCCAGACGGCGCTGATCGGGCCGCGGCTGGTGCTCACGCTGGGGCGCATCTCCCTGGCGCGCTATTTTCCCGGCCAATCGATCACCCGCATCCACGGCCAGATCCGGTGGGTGGACCATGTCGGCTATGTGCCCATGTTTCACCCGGCCGCGGCGTTGCGCAATCCGCAGTGGATGGCGGCCATGCGCGCGGACTTTGCCCAGCTTGCGCCGCTGGTGGCTGAGCTCTACCCCGGCCGAAGCGGGGAGCCGCTGGCCAGCGCGTCGGGCGAGGCGCAGCAGATGAGTCTGCTGTGAGGGCGGCGGGCGCGGCCGGCCTCCACCGGGGCGCGGCGCAATGACCGGCCCGGGCACGCTTTGGGGCGCTTCCTTGGGGCAGTCTCCCTTTCCAGATTCTCGCCATTCGTGTTATACTGCTGCACGGATGTTCTATTCGTCCTTGATTCGATCTGTCCGACTGGTAGCCGAAGCTGCCAGCCCTGTTCGCCCGCCGTCCGCAGTCCACAGGCCGCGTTAGCGACGCGACCCCGCCGTTGTGTGCCATGGCCAGCAAACGCAGCAACTCCAAAAGCAAGAAAAAAGGCCCACAGATCGACCTGGCCATCATGCGCCAGGGGGAGGTCTGGGGGCTGATCTTGATTCTGCTGGGCGTCGTGACCCTGCTGGCCATGCTGTCGCCGCGTCAGGGCGCGCTGACCAGTTGGTGGATCGAGCAGTTGCGCGCCTTCGTGGGGGACGGCGTGTTGCTGCTGGTGCTGTTGATGATCGGCATCGGCCTGTGGGGGGTGTTGCGCGGCATCGGCCGGCTGGCCTATGTGCCCTGGTATCGCCCGCTGGGCGCGATCCTGCTGGTCCTGGCCGTCGTCATCGCCCTGCACATGGACGGATCCATCACCGATGCCCAGGCCCTGGCCCTGGCTCAGCAAGGGGAAGGGGGCGGCCTGCTGGGCTACGGCCTGAGCGAGTTGCTGATCAGCATCCTGGGCTATCCGCTGGCCTGGGTGACGGTGATCGGGCTGGGCGGCGCCGGCCTGGTGTTGTTGATCGGCCCGCTGCTGCTGGCCGCCGGCGCCATGGTCACGGTCTGGCTGCACCAGCGGCGCGATGATCGCGACATCGCCGCGGGCTGGGCGGGCAATGGCAACGGCGACGGAACCCCCAGCGCTGAACCTTCCTGGTGGGAACGTTTCACGGCGCGGCTGCGCCAGCTTTCGGCTGGCCGGCCTGAGCTGGAGCCGGATGAGCCGGCGCTGGTGATCGGCGGGCAGAACGGCCGGCCAGCCCGGGTGGTGGGCGAGCCGCCGGCCGCCACCCCTGCCCAGACCGCGGCCGGTCAGTCGCGCGGCCCCGCGCCCGGCTCGGCCGACTCGCTGATCCCCCGCATCATCGGCGGCGGCCGCGCCTGGCGGCTGCCTGATGTGTCGGAGATTCTGGAAGAAGCTGAGGATGTGGAGATCAGCCACGACGACATCAAGGAGCGGGCGCACATCATCGAGCAGACCCTGGCTGACTTTGGCCTGCCGGTGCGGGTGGTGGAGGCCAACCCAGGGCCAGCCGTGACCCAGTTTGGCCTGCAGCCGGGCTATCGCGAGCGCCGCCGCTCGCGCGATGAGATGCGCCGTGAGGCCGAGGAGCTGCTCAAGCAACGCGGCTACGGCACCTCGCGCCGTCCCATCACCGAGGAGCTGCTCAAGGAGACGGCCGAGAACGAGATCGACAAATACGAACGGGTCAAGATCAAGGTCTCCAAGATCCAGTCGCTGACCAACGACCTGGCGCTGGCGTTGTCGGCCTCTCCGATCCGCATCGAGGCGCCGGTGCCGGGCCGGCCGCTGGTCGGCCTGGAGGTGCCCAACACGCAGAAGGCGCTGGTTTCCCTGCGCGGCGTGCTGGAATCGGACACCTTCCACCAGATGAAGAGCACGCTGCGCATCGCGCTGGGCCAGGACACCTCGGGCCAGCCGGCGGTGGCCGACCTGGGGCGCATGCCGCACCTGCTGGTGGCCGGCGCCACCGGCTCCGGCAAGTCGGTCTGCGTCAACTCGATCATCGCCACCCTGCTCTTGACCCACACCCCCGACACCTTGCGCTTTCTGATGATCGACCCCAAGATGGTGGAGCTGATCACCTACAACGGCATCCCGCACCTGCTGTCGCCGGTGGTGGTGGAGGTGGATCGGGCCGTCCCCCTGCTGCGCTGGGCCACCGGCGAGATGGACCGGCGCTACAAGCTCTTCTCCAAAGAGGGCGCGCGCAACGTCGAGGCCTACAACGAGAAGCTGGTCAAGCGCGGCGAGCCGGTGCTGCCTTTCATCATTCTGGTGATCGACGAGCTGGCCGATTTGATGATGGTGGCGCCCGACGACGTGGAGCGCTACATCTGCCGCCTGGCCCAGATGTCGAGGGCCACCGGCATCCATCTGATCATCGCCACCCAGCGGCCCAGCGTGGACGTGGTGACCGGGCTGATCAAGGCCAACTTCCCCTCGCGCATCGCCTTTGCCGTCACCAGCCAGATCGACAGCCGGGTGATTCTGGACACGCCGGGGGCCGAGGCGCTGCTGGGCCGCGGCGACATGCTCTTCATGCGGCCGGACAGCAGCAAGCTGGAGCGCCTTCAGGGCTGCTTCGTCTCCGACGGCGAGCTGGAGAAGCTGGTGCGCTACTGGAAGGGGGTGCGCGTGACCGAGGGCGGGGCGGTCGAGGGCGAGCTGGCTCCGCCGCCGGGCGGCCTGCCGGCCATGCCCGCGCCGCGGCCGGAGGATGTGGTGCAGGCCCCCCTCTGGGACGAGTTGATCCAGCAGCAGCGCGAGGCGCAGAACAGCGATGACCTGTATGACGACGCGGTCGCCGTGGTGCGCCAGGCGGGGCGCGCGTCGGTGTCCCTCTTGCAGCGCCGGCTGCGCGTCGGCTACAGCCGGGCCGCGCGACTGATCGACCTGATGGAGGAGCGGGGCGTGGTGGGACCAGACCAGGGGGGCAGCATGGGCCGCGAGGTGCTGGCCGGCGACGCCCCCGCCGCCCGCCCGCCCATGGCCAGCCAGCCGGCCGCCGCGCCGCCGCGCTGGGCCTCAGGCGACACGCCGCCGTGGGAGGATGAGGACGATGAGCTGTAACTTGGAGCATGCGTCACTCTCAGGTATCGAACGATGACACGAAAAAGCGACCTACCTTTTGGCAGTGAGTTTTCACCTGTTACGGTTGATCTCGGCATTGTGCTGGACATCGTTGTCCAGCATTGTGGCGATCAGGCCGCGCTGGAAGCTGCGCTGAAGCAACGGTTTTTTGATCGAGATACGACCACTGAGGCCAACAAACGTAAGCTGGCAATGAACTTGAGATTGAGCCTTGCCGCCTATGGCCTGATTGACGCGCGCTGCTGTCTGACGGAGCTGGGTGAGCATTTGTTGAGCATTCGAGAGGATGTTCCCAAACGCCATGCGGAACTGGCCAGGCATATCTTGCTGAATCTTCATGGCTTGACCTTGATCCAGTGCTTGAAGGATATGGAGCTTGGTGGAGAGTCCGTGACCTTGGTCAACTTGCGCCGGTGGCTTGGCGAACGAGGTGTGCATTTCCCACGCGGCGGCAAACACCCCAGCATGATGCGCTTATGGTTAGAAAAGGCTGGGGTCTTCACATCGGGTTGGCGAGTCAATGAAGAGCGCATCAAAGAGTTGACCGGCGTCTCCACTCAAGAGATGGAAGCGTTGTCTCAGATGCCTTCCGCACAAAGGGCCTATCTGAAAGCACTGGCCAATTTGGACCCCGATGGTGCGTATCTCTCCAATGAAGTCGAGAAGTTGGCTTCCATCACCTATGGCGTCGAGTTCAACGAAAAAGGGCTGGCCAGAGAGGTGCTTTATCCTTTGCAGGACGCGGGTTTTATCACTCTCGAGCGGGGAACGAAAGAGCCGGGGCGTGGCGCCAAGCCCTTTGTAGTGACACCTACAGCCAAATTCCAGGCTGAAGTGCTACTGCCCATCCTGGAGCAGATCGAACAACAAATCCATGCCGATCTCCGGCCATTGTTGAGAAAACCCCTGGCCGACGTCTTGAGTGAACTGGATCATGAACAGAAGCATGTCCGCGGCCTTGCGCTTGAAGCGTTGGCGATCAAACTCATGAGAACCGTCGGGTTGGATTATGTGGCCACCCGATTGCGGGGTGAAGCGACGGGCGGTGCAGAGGTAGATGTGATTTTTGAGAGCACTCGCCTTGTTTTTACAAGATGGCAGGTGCAGTGCAAGAACACTTCAAGAGTATCCCTGGATGATGTTGCGAAAGAAGTCGGCCTCACCCACACCCTCAAATCCAATGCAGTCGTCATAATCAGCACAGGGCGAATCAGCGATGCAGCAAGACGTTATGCGAACAGAGTGATGTCCGATTCGAACCTGGCGATCATCATGATGGATCAGACTGACTTAAGCGCAATCACAGCAAATCGAACTTTCATCGTGAGCGTTTTGCAACGCGAAGCCAGACACGCTTTGGACTTGAAGAAACTGGACGTCCTGAAATGAGTATTTTCTTCCAAACCAATCTGGGAAAGATTGTCCACGGCGACAGCTTGCGATATATGATTGATGAGATTGCACCGGAGTCTGTGGATTTGATCATGACAAGCCCACCATTTGGCTTGGTGCGAAAGAAGGACTATGGAAATGTCGATGCCGATGAATACATCGATTGGTTCTTGCCTTTCGGTGAGGCATTCAAACGTATTCTCAAGCCCAGTGGCAGCGTCGTGATCGATATTGGCGGTTCATGGGTTAAAGGACAACCCACAAGAAGTCTGTATCACTTCAAACTGCTCATCATGCTGTGCGAAAAGGTTGGATTTCACCTGGCTCAGGAATTCTATTGGTGGAATCCATCAAAGCTACCGACTCCTGCTGAATGGGTGACAGTACGAAGAGTTCGCGTTAAGGACGCAGTGAATAGCATTTGGTGGCTATCGCCAACGCCATATCCAAAGACGACCAACAGGCGTGTGCTACAGCCGTATAGCGACAGCATGAAAGAACTTCTGGCTAATGGCTATCGGGCAAAGAAACGCCCTTCTGGCCATGATATCAGTGGGAAGTTTCTTGTTGACAACCAGGCTGCAATTCCCCCCAATCTGATTGCCATTGCGAACACCGAAAGTAATAGTTTCTATCTCAACTATTGTGCCAAACACGACATAAAACCTCACCCGGCGCGCTTTCCGGCCGATCTGCCCGAGTTCTTCATTCGCATGCTGACGGATAGGAACGATTTGGTGCTCGATCCTTTCGCGGGTAGTTGCGTGACGGGCGAAGTGGCAGAGAGATTGAAACGACGATGGGTATGTCTCGACACAGAGGAGGAATACCTGCGCGGTGCGCTGGGACGGTTTGAGTCGGACAAGGATCGATCTGGGCCAGGCGAACAGAAGGTGTCTGCAAAGTCGAAACAAGACTATTATAGGATACCCAAACCTGGGCTGTTGTGGGATGAGTTCTCCAATGAACCGCTCTCCCTTGACGGCGGTGAGAAGCGTGCGATAGTAACACCTGGTGACAGGTACACCGCCACTCCGATAGGGCAACCTCTCCCGCTGGCGCCATCAGAGAAGTTTGTTCAAGAAAGACTCCTTGAACAAGACAAAGCTGGTTATTCAGGACAGAATGCAGAAACTGCTTCTTCATCCGCCCCTGATGACCATGAAACTTGAGCTCTTCGCCATTCCTGGCATCCCCCTGATCCAGCCGGGCGACGACCTGCCTGGCATCGTCCTGGCCGCGGCCGCGGCGGCCGGCATGACGTGGCGCGATGGCGATGTGCTGGCGCTGGCGCAGAAGATCGTCAGCAAGGCCGAAGGGCGCCTGGTCCACCTGCCGGAGGTTCAGCCATCGGCCCGCGCGCGGGAGCTGGCCGGCCAGACGGGCAAAGACCCCCGGCTGGTGCAGGTGATCCTGGAGGAGTCGACGGAGGTGTTGCGCGCACGGCCGGGGCTGCTGGTGGTGGAGCATCGCCTGGGCTTCGTCTGCGCCAACGCGGGGGTGGATCAGTCCAACGTGGCAGGCAGCGACGACTGGGCGCTGCTGCTGCCCCTTGACCCCGACGCATCGGCGCGGCGGCTGCGCGACGCGATCCGGGCCAGCGCCGGCAGCGCGGTGGCGGTGATCGTCTGCGACAGCCATGGCCGGGCCTGGCGCTTTGGCACGGTGGGGGTGGCCATCGGCGTGGCCGGGCTGCACCCGCTGAGCGACCTGCGCGGCCGGGCCGACCTGACCGGCCGGCCTTTGCAGATCACCGAGGTGGGCACGGCCGATGAGATCGCGGCCGCGGCGGGCCTGCTCATGGGCCAGGCTGGCGAGCAACGACCGGCCGTGCTGGTGCGCGGGGCAGCCTTTGGGGCGGGCGAGGGCCGGCTGGCTGAGATTCTGCGACCCAAGGCGCTGGACCTCTTTCGCTGATGACGACCATGCAACCCAACCCATCATCAAACCAAGCGCCGGAGACGGGCTCGGTCGGAGACCGGCCCGAGCGGGCGCGGGTGGGGGTGGGGGCGGGCTCGGTCGGAGACCGGCCCGAGCGGGCGCGGGCGCGGGTGGGGGCGGGCTCGGTCGGAGACCGGCCCGAGCGGGCGCGGGCGCAGGTGGGGACGGGCTCGGTCGGAGACCGGCCCGAGCGGGCGCGGGCGCGGGTGGGGGCGGGCTCGGTCGGAGACCGGCCCGAGCGGGCGCGGGCGCGGGTGGGGGCGGGCTCGGTCGGAGACCGGCCCGAGCGGGCGCGGGCGCGGGTGGGGGCGGGCTCGGTCGGAGACCGGCCCGAGC
>JAKQCW010000120.1 GCA_029558955.1 Chloroflexota bacterium | reverse complement strand
TCGTGCCGGTGGCGTTGGAGGCAGGCTCGCGCTTCGCGATCCGCGAGGGTGGCCGCACCGTCGGCGCAGGCGTCATCACCCAGGTGATGAGCTAAGACCAAGAGTGCAAGGTTGCCATCCTTGCGGAAAGGATGGCAACCTGCTTCAGGATGATTGCAGGAAAAATCATGGCAAAAAAGCCGCTTCGCATCAAGCTTAAGGCCTACGACCATCGGGTTCTGGACAACTCAGTGCGCCAGATCGTGGACGCGGCCGAGCGCACCGGGGCAACAGTGATTGGCCCTGTGCCGCTGCCCACGCGCACCGAGAAGTTCACCATCATGCGCAGCACCTTCATCGACAAGGACTCGCGCGAGCAGTTCGAGATTCGCACCCACAAGCGACTGATCGACATTCTTGAGCCGAGCAGCAAGACCATCGACAGCCTGATGCGTTTGCATCTGCCGGCCGGCGTAGATATCGAAATCAAGCTGTAGCGGCCAGCGGCAGGTTGCTCGCGGCCCTTTGGTTGCCTGCGCCCCTGTCTCTGAGCCGGTTGGGATGATGAGACTCGCCCAGAGTCTGCAGTCCCTAGTGAGGAAAAGGACCATGAGAGGTTTACTGGGCCGAAAAATTGGCATGACCCAGGTCTTCAACGAAGGCGTGGTCGTGCCAGCCACCGTGATCGAGGTTGGGCCGTGCTACGTCACCCAGAAAAAGACCGAAAGCGTGGACGGCTATAGCGCCATCCAGGTGGGCTTCGGTGAGACCAAGCCCAAGCGGCTGGCCAAGGGCGAGTTGCAGCACCTCAAGCGCAACAACATTCCAGCGCTGCGCTACTTGCGGGAAATCCCGGTCAAAGAAGAAGAACTGGGGAGCTTCGAGGTCGGTCAAAAGCTGAACGCCGATGTTTTTGCCTCGGGCGAGCTGGTCGATGTGACTGGCACCTCCAAGGGCCGCGGCTTTCAGGGTGGCGTGCGGCGTCATCATTTCAATCGTCAATCGAAGACCCACGGCGCATCCGACCGCGAGCGCGCCCCGGGCGCCGGCGGCGCCGGCACTACCCCTGGCCACACCTACAAGGGCCGCCGGGGGCCGGGCCAGATGGGCAACAAACGCGTCACGGTGCAGGGTTTGACCGTGGTGCGGGTCGATGCTGAGCGCAACATGCTCGTGGTGCGTGGCGCCATCCCTGGCCCCAAAGGCGGGTTGGTCATCGTGCGCGAGGCGAGAAAACAGGGGTAAGTGAAGATGCTAGTACCAGTTCATAACATGGCCGGAGATAAAGTCGGCGAGATCGAGCTGCGCGACGATATCTTCGCAGCCCCCGTCAACAAAACTGTCATGCACCAGGCCTTGGTGCGACAGCTGGCCAACGCCCGCCGCGGCACCCACAAGGTCAAGACGCGCGGTGAGGTGGCCGGCGGCGGCCGCAAGCCGTGGCGCCAGAAGGGCACCGGCCGCGCCCGCCAGGGCAGCACGCGCGCGCCCCATTGGCGCGGCGGCGGCATTGTCTTTGGCCCCACGCCGCGCTCCTACGAGCAGAAGATGCCGCGCAAGATGCGTCGCGTCGCCATGCGCTCGGCCCTCTCGGCCAAGGCTGGCAACGCGCAGTTGATCGTAGTTCAGGATCTGACGTTGGCGCAGCCCAAGACCAAGGAAATGGTGACGGTGCTGCGCAACCTGAAGGCGGAGCAGAGCGCTTTGATCCTGCTGCCGCAGCGCAACGCCAACGTTGAGCTGTCGGCGCGCAATCTGCCCGATGTCAAGGCCTTGCAGGCTGGCTACCTGAACATGCGCGATCTGCTGGGCTATCGGACGCTGGTGGTGACTACCGATGCCATCAGCGAGATCGAGCGGATCCTGGGATAAGCGTAGGAGATTTGGATCATGCACGTACGAGAAGTTCTACGCCGTCCCTTGATGACGGAAAAGACCAACATTCAGGCGGACGAAAACAACCAATTCGCGTTCGAGGTTGATCGTCGGGCCAACAAGCTCCAGGTCAAGGATGCCGTCGAGGCCAGCTTCGACGTCTCCGTGGAGAAGGTTCGCATCATCAACATGCCGGCGCGCATCGGTCGTCGCGGCCGCCGCGTTGTCATCAAAAAGTCGGCCTGGAAGAAGGCCATCGTGACGCTGGCCAAGGGCGATAGCATCAGCTGGGTCGAAGGCGTCTAGGCGCGAGGCGTGGCGCGGTCAGAGGAGTGCTTCGGCAGACCTCACCATGACAGAGCGCCACGGGTTGCTACGAGGAGATACACATGGGTATTCGGGTTTTCAAGCCTACGTCGCCTGGCCGCCGCGGTATGAGTGTGCTGACTTTCGACGACCTCACCAAGAACCGGCCAGAGCGTTCCCTGGTGGAGCCGCTGGCGCGCCAGTCGGGCCGCAACAACCGCGGCAAGATCACCGTCCGCCATCGCGGCGGCGGCCACAAGCGGCTTTACCGCATCATCGACTTCAAACGCGACAAGCACGACGTGCCGGCGCGCGTGGTTTCGATCGAATACGATCCGAACCGCTCGGCCCGCATCGCCTTGCTGGTCTATGCCGACGGCGCCAAGCGCTATATCCTGGCCCCGCTGGGCCTGAGCGTGGGCGACTCGGTGCAGTCGGGCGTCAACGCCGACATTCGTGTGGGCAGCGCGCTGCCGCTGCACCGCATCCCCCTGGGCACCGTGGTGCACAACATCGAGCTGCAGCCGGGCCGCGGCGGCCAGATGGCCCGCGCGGCTGGCACTTCGGCCCAGTTGATGGCCCGTGAAGGCGACTTTGCCACCCTGCGCCTGCCCAGCGGCGAGATGCGCAAGGTGAACGTCAACTGCCTCGCCACCATCGGCCAGGTGGGCAACACCGACCACAGCAACATCACGCTTGGCAAGGCTGGGCGCAAACGTTGGATGGGTCGGCGGCCCGAGGTGCGCGGTGTGGCCATGGACCCCTCGGCCCATCCCCACGGCGGCGGCGAAGGTCGGTCCCCCATCGGTATGCCTGGTCCCAAGACCCCTTGGGGCAAGCCAACCCTGGGCCACAAGACCCGCCGCAACAAGGCGACGGACAAGTACATCGTGCGCCGTCGCAGCCCGCGCCGCCGCCGCCGGTAAGAGGACGCCAGGAGCGCCAGTCCTGCGCAGGATTGGCAGCCCTGGAGCGCCGCCCACTCAACCTACGAGGTTTACAGATGTCGAGATCGGTCAAAAAAGGGCCATTCATTGACCCGAAGCTGCTGAAGAAAATCGAAAACATGAACCGCACCGGCGAGAAGCGCATCCTCAAGACCTGGTCGCGCGCTTCGACGGTCTTCCCCCAGATGGTGGGCCACACCATTGCGGTGCATGACGGCCGCCGGCATGTGCCTGTCTATGTCTCTGAGAACATGGTTGGACACAAGCTGGGCGAGTTCGCTCCCACACGCTTCTTCCGGGGCCATATCTCCAAGGAGAAGCGGGCCAAGCGGCGTTAACCATAGGACTGGCAGTCCCCAGCAGGACTGACAGCCTGGCAGACCAGAGAACAGACTATGACTACAGAGAATCTGACACAGGTGCAAGCGCAGCGCAAGCATGTCGGCATTTCGGCGCAGAAGGTGCGTCTGGTGGTGAACCAGGTGCGCGGCATGCGGGCCGAAGATGCTCTGACCAATCTGAGCTTCATGCCGCAGTCGGCCGCGCGCGAGGTTTTCAAGGTCGTCGCCTCGGCCCTGGCCAACGCGGAGCAGAACGAGGGTCTGGAGCGCGAGGACATGTGGATCAGCGAGATCTACGCCGATGAGGGCCCGCTGCGCAAATGGCGTCGTTTCGGCGCCCGCGGCCGCTTCAAGCCGATCCTCAAGCGTTCGTCCCACATTACGGTGGTGCTCGAGGAGCGCTTGTAGGTGAAACTGGCGTGGAGCGCTGTGATGGCAGGGCAATTGCCCGGCCGGCGCCACGCCTGATGTGACGAGAAGTCTTTTCCTGACTAGGAGGACACCTTGGGTCGAAAAGTACATCCTTATGGTTTTCGCTTAGGCGTAATTAAAGACTGGCGTGCGCGCTGGTATTCTGATAAGAAGCGCTACACCGATCTGTTGGATGAAGATCGCATGATCCGCGAGATGATCCACAAAGAGATGCCCAAAGCGTCGATTGCCAATGTCGAGATCGAGCGCCAACGCAATTACGTTCACGTGTGGATCCACACGGCCAAGCCGGGCATCATCATCGGTCGCAAGGGCGCCAACGTCAACCAGTTGCGCACCCGTTTGCAGGAAGTCACCAACAAACGGGTCAAGGTCGACGTGACCGAGATCACCCGGCCGGAGATCGACGCCTACCTGGTGGCCGAGAGCATCGCCGAGCAGATCGAGAAGCGCATCTCGCACAAGCGCGCCATGAAGCAAGCGGTCACCCGCGCCATGCGCCAGGGCGCCGAGGGCATCATGATCACCGTGGCTGGTCGCCTGTCGGGCTCGGAAATGGCCCGCATGGAGACCCAGCGCGAGGGCCAGGTGCCGCGCCACACGTTGCGCGCCGACATCGACTATGCTCACGCTGAGGCGTTGACCACCTTTGGCCGTATCGGCATCAAGGTGTGGATCTACAAAGGCCAGGTTTTGCCCGGCAAGACCGTCCAGACGCCCCAACCCGTGCAGGTTGGCAGCTAAGGCCGGCCCAAGGCAGCTAAAGCCGGGCGCTGGTCCGGCAAACGCCGGTCCTGGCAAGGCCGGGCAGTGCCAGCGCCAGCCAAGCAGAGGAGAAGTAGTGCCATGTTGATGCCAAAACGCGCGAAATATCGCAAACAATTCCGCGGCCGGATGCGCGGCTATAGCCAGCGCGGCAACACGGTCAACCAGGGCGAGTATGGCCTGCAGGCTTTGGAGCCTTGCTGGATGACCTCTCGCCAGATCGAGGCCGCCCGTCGCGCCATCGTGCGCTATGTGCGCCGCGGCGGTAAAGTGTGGATCAAGGTCTTTCCGGACAAGCCGGTGACCGCCAAAGCTGCTGAGACCCGCATGGGTAGCGGCAAAGGTGCGGTGGATCACTGGGTGGCCGTTGTGCGGCCAGGCCGGGTGCTGTTCGAGATCGCCGGCGTGAGTGAGGATGTGGCGAAGGAGGCGATGGAACGGGCCGCCTTCAAGCTGCCGATTCGCACCCAATTCGTCAAGCGCGAGACTCTGGGAGAAGGTTGATCATGCAAGCTCATGCGATTCGAAGCTTAACGACGGCCGAGATCGGCCAGCATCTGGATGACGCCTACGAAGAGCTGTTCAACTTGCGCTTCCAGCGCGCTACCGGCCAGTTGAAGAACACAGCGCGCAAGGGCGAGCTGCGCCGTGAGATCGCCCGGTTGAAGACCGTCCTGCGCGAGCGCGAGCTCACCGCCTGGATGGCTCAGGAGAAGAAGTAACCATGCGCGAACAACGAAAAGTTCTGGTCGGCCGCGTCACCAGTGACAAGATGGACAAATCGATCGTGGTGGAGATCCAGCAGGTAACCCGCCATCCGATCTATGGCAAGGTGATTCGCAGCCATCGCAAGTTCATGGCTCACGACGAGAGCAACCAATGCACGGTGGGCGACGTGGTGCGCATCGCCGAGGCGCGGCCCATGAGCCGCCGCAAGCGCTGGGTTGTGGACGCTATCCTGGAGCATGCCGCGGCCTAGCAGGGTTGCTTCGGCACACCCCGACATGCCACGTGCAGGCAGCCAGATTTGGTTCCCAGGACCAGGAGTTTAAGCAATGATCCAACAAGAGACCCGGCTCAAGGTCGCCGATAACACCGGCGCCAAGGAACTGCTGTGCATTCAGGTGCGCGGCAGCACCCGACGACGCTACGGACACGTCGGCGATATCATCATCGCCACGGTCAAGCAAGCTGCGCCGCACAGCTCGGTCAAGAAGGGCGATATCGTCAAGGCCGTCATCGTGCGCACCGTCAAGGAGTATTCCCGGCGGGATGGCAGCAGCATTCGCTTCGACGATAACGCGGCAGTGATTATCGATGACAACAAGAATCCCAAGGGCACACGCATCTTTGGCCCGGTGGCGCGTGAACTGCGCGAGCGCGGCTACATGAAGATCGTTTCTTTGGCCCCAGAGGTGTTGTGATGCATATCAAAACAGGTGATACCGTTGAGGTCGTCAGCGGTGAGCACAAAGGCGAGCGCGGCGAGGTGAAGCGCGTGCTGAGCGGCCGCTTGGCCGGCCGGCAGCAGGGCCAGCCGAATCCTGAGGACGTGCGCGTGATCGTGGCTGGCGTCAACTTGATCATCAAGCATCAGCGACGCACCGGCAACGTCCGCACGCAGACGGGCCGGATCGAGCGCGAGGCGCCGATCCACGTCAGCAATGTGATGCTGGTCTGCCCAGGCTGTGGCAAGTCCACCCGGGTGGGCCACGAGTTTGCTCAGGACGGCAAGAAGCTGCGGCGCTGCAAGAAATGCGGCGCGACGATTGAGTGAGGCCGATAGGTATGCCGAAACTAAAGGATCGATACAGCAACGAAGTTGTCCCTGCCTTGCAGGACGAGTTTCAATACGTTAACCCGATGCAGGTGCCGCGCATCCAGAAGGTCGTGGTCAACATCGGCATGGGCGAGGCCTTGCAGAACGCCAAGGCGCTGGACGCGGCCATCGGCGACCTGACGGCCATCGTCGGCCAGAAGCCGATGACGACCAAGGCGCGCCGCTCGATCGCCGGCTTCAAGCTGCGCGAGGGCAACACCATCGGCGTCATGGTGACGCTGCGCGGCGACCGGATGTGGAATTTCCTGGATCGCCTGTGCAACATCGCCCTGCCCCGCCAGCGTGACTTTCGCGGCGTCTCGGCCGATGGCTTCGATGGCCGGGGCAACTACAGCCTGGGCCTGCGCGAGCAACTGATCTTCCCGGAGATCGACTACGACAAGATCGACAAGGTGCGCGGCATGTCGGTCACGATTGTGACCTCGGCCAAGACCGATGAGGAAGGCCGTCGGCTGCTGGCGCATCTGGGCATGCCCTTCCAGCAGGCCGGGCAGGCCCGCTAACCGAGGGATGCTTCGGCAGACCTCAGCATGACAGGGCGCGACAGAGGGATGCTTCGGCAGACCTCAGCATGACAGATCGCAGCGGTGTCACCCTGAGGCTCGGCGAAGGGTCTCGCACGATCACTTGACTAAGAGGCACGTACCTTGGCTAAGAAATCCATGATCAACCGTGAGCAGCGGCGCAAATACCCAACCCGTGTACGCAATCGCTGCAGCATCTGCGGGCGGCCGCGCGGGTACATGCGCAGGTTCAAGCTGTGCCGTATCTGTTTCCGCAAGGAAGCGTTGGAAGGCCGGCTGCCGGGCGTGGTCAAATCCAGTTGGTAAGCTGACGGAGTTCATATCGCTATGATGACAGATCCCATTGCGGACATGCTGAATCGCATCAGCAACGGGCTGATGGCTCGTCACAAGCAGGTGATGATCCCCAGCTCGAAGGTGAAGGTTGCCATCGCGCGCATCCTCAAGGAAGAAGGGTATATCAAGAACTATCAGATTACCCGGGATGAGCCGCAGCCTTACCTGCGCGTCATGTTGAAATACGACGACGATCGCCAGCCGGTGATCTCCAAGCTGCGGCGCATCAGCAAGCCCGGTCGGCGGGTCTACGTGGGTCGTGACGAGATTCCGTGGGTTTTGAACGGGATGGGCATTGCCATCGTCTCGACGCCGCGCGGGATTATCACCGGCCAGCAGGCTCGGCGCATGAACGTGGGAGGCGAGGTGCTTTGCTACGTGTGGTAGCAGAGGCCCTCTCTTCCCTTGGAGGTGTAGTGTGTCAAGAATTGGACGATTGCCCATTTCTCTTCCCAAAAACGTGACGGTTGATGTCAAGCCGGGCAACGAGGTGATCGTGAAGGGTCCCAAGGGCCAGTTGGCGCAGACCTTCAACGCCGACATGACCATCGATATCTCGAACGGCGTTGTCACCGTTGCACGGCCCAGTGATGGCCGCATCCACCGGATGCAGCACGGCCTGACGCGGGCGCTGCTGAGCAATATGGTGACCGGCGTCTCGACCGGCTTCAAGAAAGAGCTTGAGATCCAGGGCGTCGGCTACCGCGCCGAGATGAAAGGCCCCAAGCTGGTGTTGCACATGGGCTACTCTCGTCCGGTCGAGATGGATGCCCCGCAGGGCATCAGCTATGTGGTCGATGCCAAGGCAGGCAAGATCAGCGTCGAGGGCGTCGATAAGGAGCTGGTCGGCTTGACCGCAGCCCGGATTCGCAGGGTACGGCCGCCAGAGCCTTACCATGGCAAGGGAATTCGCTATGCGGGCGAGGTTGTGCGCCGCAAGCAGGGCAAGACCGGCAAATAGGCGGGTCGGCGGTGGTTCCTGTGCCGCGGGGCCGGCTTTTCGGCGCCGCAGGCAGCCAGGATCTGGCCTGGTGGCAATACTTAGGAGACAAGGTTATGGCGAAAGATAGTCGAAGTGCTTTGCGCAGGAGACGACACGAGCGTGTGCGCCGCCGCGTTCATGGCACTGCCGAGCGGCCACGATTGAACGTTTTTCGCAGCCTGAGCCACATCTACGCTCAGGTGATCGACGACGACAAAGGCACGACGCTGGTGGCAGCCTCGACGCTGGACAGCGAGATCAGCGGCACGGCAGAGAGCGTCAATAAAACAGAGCAGGCCAAGTTGGTCGGCGCCCTGGTAGCCGAGCGCGCCTTGGCCCACGGGATCAAGCAGGTGGTCTTTGACCGCGGCGGCTATCCCTATCATGGCCGCGTGCGTGCCCTGGCCGAGGCCTCGCGGGCAGGCGGACTGGACTTCTAGCCCCGCCCCGGCGGGTTGCTTCCCGATAGCACCATGATTTCACGCCCTGCGCGCTCAGCAGGAGGAATAATGCCAGCACAGCAACAGCAACAGCAACAGCAACAACAGCGAAAAAGACAACAGCGACCGCGCGAGGTCGAGGAACGCGAGGAACTGGACGAGCGCGTCGTCCACCTGGCGCGCACGGCCAAGGTCGTCAAGGGCGGCCGCCGCTTCGCCTTTCGGGCGGTCGTGGTCGTGGGCGACAACAACGGCAGCGTGGGTGTGGGCGTGGGCAAGGCGCGCGAGGTGCCCGAGGCGATCCGCAAGGGCGGCGACCGGGCCCGGCGCAACATGCGCAAGATTCCCATGCTGGGCAGCACCATCCCCCATGAGATCGTGGCGGACTACAGCGCGGCCAAGGTGCTGCTGAAGCCCGCCTCCCCCGGCACCGGCGTCATCGCCGGCGGCGGCGTGCGCGCGGTGGTGGAAGCAGCCGGCATCAAGGACATCCTGACCAAGTCCATGGGCAGCGCCAACATCCTGAACGTGGTGCGGGCCACCTACAAGGGCCTGACCTCGCTCAAGGACCCGGCCATCGAGGCGCAGCGGCGCGGCAAGCCGGTGAACAGCGTCATGCCTTTCTGGAGCCGAAATGCAAACTAAGAATATCGACCCCACAGCCAAGGCTGTGCGCATCACCTACGTCCGCAGCGCGATCGGCTATGAGAAGAGCCAGAAGCGCACGGTTCAGGCGTTGGGGCTGCGCCGGCTCGGCGATACGGTAGAACAGGTCAATAACCCGGCCATCCGCGGGATGATCGACAGCATCGGTCATCTGGTGGAGGTCGAGGTTGTGGCATAGCTAAGGAGTTGACCATGCAGTTGCATGATCTGCAGCCCGCTTCCGGGTCCAAGAAAAACCGCAAGCGCGTTGGCCGCGGCACGGCTGCCGGCCAGGGCAAGACCGCAGGCCGCGGCACCAAAGGCCAGAACAGCCGCGCCGGCGGCGGCGTTCGCCCCTACTTTGAAGGCGGCCAGCTCCCCTTGGTGCGCCGCCTGCCCCACCTGCGCGGCTTCACCAACATCTGGCGCGTCGAGTTCCAGCCGGTCAATCTGGCGCGGCTGGAAGGGTTCGCGGCCGACAGCGAGGTCTCGCCCGAGACGCTGGCCTCGGCCGGCATCATCAAGAAGGCGACCGATCGCGTGGCCATTTTGGCCGAAGGCGATATCGACCGACCACTCACGGTCAAGGCGCACCGGGTGTCCCAGGCTGCTCAGAAAAAGATCGTAGCTGCCGGCGGCACGGTGGAGATCATCACGGTCTAAGACGGTCTGTCCCACCTGGCTGTGGCCCTTGCCACGCGGCCGCCGACGCGGCCGTGGCGGCGAGGGGGCCAGCCAGGTGCTTGATCCAGGAGGTTTTCCCAACATGATCACTGCCGTGCGCAACGCCATGCGCCTGCCTGACCTGCGCAAGAAGATTCTGGTCACGCTGGGCATTCTCGCCATCTACCGGGCCGCGGCCGCCGTGCCGGTGCCGGGCGTCAATTCCCAGGTGCTCGACCAGCTCTTCAGCCAGAACGCCTTGCTGGGCTTCTTGAACCTGATGTCCGGCGGCGCGCTGGAGAACTTCTCGGTCATGGCGATGGGTGTTTACCCCTACATCACGGCCACCATTATCCTTCAGTTGTTGATCCCGATCATTCCCTCCCTGAAGGCGCTCAGCCAGGAGGGGGATCAGGGCCGGCAGAAGATGAATCAGATCACCATTCTGATGACCATCCCGCTGGCGCTGCTGCAGGCTTTTGGCCAAGCCACGATCTTGCAGCGGGCCGGCGCACTGCCCGGCTTCGGCTTCGGCGGCGGCGCGATGCTGAGCTCGCTGACCATTCTGATCTCGCTGGTGGCTGGCACCATGTTCGCCATGTGGCTGGGTCAGTTGATCACCGAACAGGGCATCGGCAACGGCATCTCGCTGATCATCTTCGGCGGCATCGTCTCGCAGTTGCCCTCTAACATCGGACAGCTGCTGGAGACGCGGCAATACCTGACCTTGGTGCTCTTCATCCTGGTGACGGTGATCACGATGTTGGTGATCGTCATCGTGCTGGAGGGACAGCGGCGCATTCTGGTGCAATATGGCAAGCGCGTGCGGGTAATGCGCGGCAACCGGTTGATGCAGACCGGTGGGCAAAGCACCTACATCCCGCTGCGCGTTAACACCGCCGGCATGATTCCGATCATCTTTGCCCAGAGCTTGCTGCTCTTCCCTGGCACCATCGCCAGCTACTTCCAGAACGTCGAAGGTGTCATCGGCAGCATCGCAACTTTCTTTGCCACCACCTTCAACCCCGGCAGCACGGTCTATTGGATCCTGTACTTCTTCCTGGTCATCGGCTTCACCTACTTCTACACCGATGTGATCTTCCGGGAGCAGAATCTGGCCGAGAACCTGCAGAAGCAGGGCGGCTTTGTGCCAGGCATCCGGCCCGGCAAGCGCACCGAGGACTATCTGAACGCGGTGATGAGCCGCATCACCCTCGTCGGCGCGATCTTCCTGGGCGGCATCGCCATCCTGCCCTGGCTGGTGAGCCTGGTGACTGGCGGCGATCTGACGAGCAACACCCAGCTGCTGATCTCCAGCTCTGGTCTGCTGATCGTCGTGGGTGTGGTGCTGGACACCATGAAACAGCTGGAGGCGCAGCTCTTGATGCGCCACTACGAGGGTTTCATCCGCTAGTCCGGCGCCCGCACGGTGAGCGACCGCAGTCGCTCAGTTCCCTTGGGAGGTATGACAATGGCGTCACCGCATCCCGTCTATCTGATCTTCATCGGGCCCCCCGGCGCCGGCAAAGGCACCCAGGCGGCCATGCTGGAGAAGGAACTAGGGCTGAAGCAGGTCTCCTCGGGCGACTTGTTTCGCGAGAACCTGAAAAATCAAACTGAGCTGGGCCTGCTGGCCAAGAGCTACATGGACCGCGGCGAGTTGGTGCCTGATGAAGTCACCATTCGCATGGTGCAGGATCGCATGCAGCGATCAGACTGCGCCCGGGGCGCCATTCTGGATGGCTTCCCCCGCACCTTGCAGCAGGCCAGCGCCCTGGATGCCATGCTGACGGCGCAGGGAAGCCAGATCAACCTGGCCCCCGTGCTGACCGTGGACGATGACGAGCTGATCGCGCGACTGACCGGTCGGCGGGTCTGCCGCAGTTGCGGCGCGACCTACCATGTGCAGTTCAACCCCTCCCGCGTCGAAGGCGTATGCGACGTGTGCGGCGGCGAGCTGTACCAGCGCTCGGATGACTCGCCTGAGACGGTACACAACCGGCTCTACGTCTACTACAAGCAGACTTCGCCGTTGATTGGCTACTACTACGCCCACGGACTGACGACGTTCATCGACGGCAGCCAAGCCATCGAGGTGGTCAGGCAGACGCTGTTGGACGTCATCCGGCCAGTGTTAGCAGATCAATGACCTTATCTTTGCCACGCAGAACCGGCGGCATTCGCATCAAGTCGCCGCAGGAATTGGAGTTGATGCGGTCAGCCGGTCGGATCGTTGCCGAAGTCCACGCTCGTCTGCGTGAGCTGGTGCAGCCTGGCGCAACCACGGCTGATCTGGATGCAGTGGCCGGCGAGATCATCCGTGGCTACGGCGCGATCCCGGTCTTCGTGGGCTATCCCAACGCCAAGCAGGGCGGCCCGCCCTTCCCGGCCACCATCTGCACCTCGATCAACGAGGAGCTGGTGCATGGCATTCCCAGCCGCCGGCGCGTGCTGAACAACGGCGACGTGCTGAGCATCGATGTCGGCGTGCTCTACAAGGGCTTTGTCGGCGACTCGGGCTGGACCTACCCGGTGGGGCAGGTCAACGGCGAGGCGCAGCGGCTGCTGGAGGCCACCGAAGGCAGCCTGTGGGCCGGCATCGCCCAGGCGCGGACCGACAAGCGCTTCATCGACGTCACGCGGGCTGTGCAGGACTATGCCGAGAGCCGCGGCTTTGCGGTGGTGCGTGAGTACACCAGCCATGGCGTGGGCCGCAAGATGCACGAAGAGCCGCAGATTCTGAACTACGTGCCTGATCGCTCGGAGGCGGCCCGCGTCTATCCAGCCATGAACCGCAAGTTGGCGCTGGGCATGACCTTCGCGCTGGAGCCGATGGTCAACGCCGGCACCTGGCAGACGGAGTTGCAGAACGACCAATGGACAGTTTCGACGGCCGATGGGCGGCTGTCGGCGCACTTTGAACACACCATCGCCATCACCGATGGTGAGGCTGAAGTGTTGACGAAGCTGTAGAGCCGCGGGCCGGCGGCCGAGAGCCATCGGAAGCGGCCCAGGCGGCGCTACGCAAAGGAGAGAAGCAGACATGAAAGTGAAGCCTTCAGTCAAGCGACGTTGCGAGAACTGCAAGATCATCAAGCGCCACGGTGTGGTGCGGGTAATTTGCACGAACCCCCGGCACAAGCAGCGCCAGGGCTAAAGGAGCGAGAATATGGCACGTATTGCCGGTGTTGACCTGCCACGCGACAAGCGCGTCGTGGTCGGGCTAACCTACATCTACGGGATCGGCCCCGCAACCAGCGCCGAGATTCTGCGCAAGCTCAGCATCAACGAGAGCGTGCGCATCCGCGATCTCAGCGAAGCCGACGTGGCCAAGCTGCGCGAGACCATCGACCGGGAATACCAGGTCGAGGGTGATCTGCGCCGCGAGGTCAGCATGAACATCAAGCGGCTGCAGGAAATCAACGCCTATCGCGGCATGCGACACCGCCTGAGTCTGCCCAGTCGTGGCCAGCGCACCCGCACCAACGCCCGCACCAAGCGCGGCGCGCGCAAGACGGTGCCCGGCAAGAAGCGAGCTCGCAAGTAATATTTGGCCCGCAGGGTTGCCAGCTTTTTGGAACAGTTGGCAACCTTCAGCGCCAACCTTTGATAGCAAGTCAAGGAGCAAGAGAGATACATGGCAAAGCCAAGACGCACGGTACGGCGTGGGCCACGTCGTGAAAAGCGGACTGTGCCCCATGGCCAGGCGCACATCCAGGCCAGCTTCAACAATACCATCGTGACAGTCACCGATCCGCAGGGCAACACGGTGGCGTGGAGCAGCTCGGGCAGCGTGGGCTTCAAGGGTTCGCGCAAGAGCACTCCCTATGCGGCTCAGTTGGCCGCCAGCGCCACTGCCCGGCAGGCGATGGACATGGGGATGCGCGAGGTCGATGTGTTCGTCAAGGGGCCTGGCCCCGGTCGCGAGTCGGCGATTCGCTCGCTGCAGGCCGCGGGCATGAAGGTCACCAGCATCACTGACGTGACCCCCCTGCCGCACAACGGCTGCCGCCCGCCCAAGAGGCGCCGCGTCTAGCGCCCTGAGGCCGGCGTGGCCGGCTGAACTTTTTTTGAGAGGGACGAAGGTCGCCAAGCCGTAAACCTCTCCAGAACCATGCACAGGAGGCAGTAACTTGGCAAGGTATACTGATGCAGTATGTAGGATGTGTCGGCGCGAGGGTCAGAAGCTCTACCTCAAGGGTGATCGCTGTCTGACGCCCAAATGCGCCTTCGAGCGCCGTGGCTTTGCGCCCGGCATGCATGCCAAAAAAGCGCAGTTCAAGCGCAATCAAAGCGAATATTCGTTGCAGCTGCGTGAGAAGCAGAAGGTCAAGCGCATCTACGGCGTGATGGAACGGCAGTTCCGCCGTTACTTCGACCATGCAGTGCGCGCCAAAGGTTTGACCGGCGTCAACTTGTTGATCATATTGGAGACTCGTCTGGACAACGTGGTATACCGCTTGGGCCTGGCCCAGTCGCGCGCCCAGGCTCGCCAGATTGTCCGGCATGGCCATATCGTCGTCAACGGCCGCAAGACCAACGTGCCTTCCTACCTGGTCAAGCCCAACGACGTGATCACTGTGCGCCCAGAGAGCCGCGGTCGCGAGTATTTCCAGGCCGTGGGCGCCTTCATGGGCGAGCGCCCGACACCATCCTGGCTGAGCCTGAACAGCGAGGCCCTCACCGGTCGCGTGCTGAGCCGGCCGACGCGCCAAGACATTGACCTCCCGGTCAATGAGCAGTTGGTCGTCGAGTTCTACAGCCGCTAATCCGACCCCTTGCTGCCGGAGCTGTCGTTGTAGACTGCTCTGGCAGCAAGGAGTTGCAGCGTCTGGCTGTGTTGTCGCCAGCCGTGCGCAGGCCGCCGTCGGGCATCGCTTTGTTTGCCAGACGGTTGCGCGCGCTCGGTGGCGCAGTGCAGCCAGAGGAGGGTGACTCTTGCTTAATTTGAGCATTGTTCTACCAAAAATCGAGTGCGAGGCCAAGTCAAAGCAGTATAGCCGCTTTGTCATCGGGCCTTTGGAAAGCGGCTATGGCGTGACGCTGGGCAATGCGCTGCGTCGCGTGCTGCTCTCCTCGCTGACAGGCGCGGCGGTGAGTTCGGTGCGCATCGAGGGTGTGCATCACGAGTTTTCGCCGATTCCCCATGTGCGCGAGGACACAACCGCGTTCATTCTCAACGTCAAGCAACTGCGCGTCAAGAGCGTCAGCAACGACCCCATGCGCATCAGCTTGCAGGTCAACGCCGAAGGCCCGGTGACGGCCAGCGACCTGGTCTGCCCGCCTGAGATCGAGATCATCAACCCCGACCTGTTGCTGCTGACGGCAGACAGCAACGACGTGGATCTGTTCGTCGAGCTGGTCGTCCGCCGCGGGCGGGGCTATTCCCCGGCCGAAGAGCGCGGTCGGGTGCCGCTGGGCGAGATCCCGGTGGATGCCATCTTCAACCCGGTGCGCAAGGCCTCCTTCCACGTAGAGCGCGCCCGCATCGGCCAGCAGACGGACTTCGACCGGCTGGTCATGGAGATCTGGACCGATGGCACCATCGAGCCGGAAGATGCCTTGAGCGAGGCGGCCAAGCTGCTCTTGCAGCACCTGTCGCTGATCGCCGGGGTTGAGGTCGCGCCCGTGGTCGCTGAGGAAATGCCGAGCGAATCGATTCCCGCGCACGTCTTCGAGGTGCCCATCGAGGATCTGGAGCTTTCGGTGCGCGCCTACAATTGCCTGAAACGGGCAAGCATCGTCAAGGTAGGCGAGGTCATCCAGCGTCTGGAAAAGGGCCCTGAGGCGCTGTTGAGCATCCGCAACTTCGGCCAGAAATCGCTGGACGAGTTGATGGATCAGCTCCAGGCCAAAGGCTTCCTCGAGTATGTCAGGCTGCCAGCGCAGGCGGCGGCCGAGTCCTTGCCTGCGGATCAGGCGCCGGAAGAGCAGGAGTTGGGCGACGACTCCAGCATCGATATCGATGTCGATGCCCTGCTGGCAGCCATGACCTCAGGCGGCGAGTCTGGATGATTGCCTGGCGCCAGCGGGGCCGTCAAGGTCTCCGTTGCCAGCAGCACTAGGAGAAGTTCCCATGAGACACAGAAGAGCAGGTCGCCAGCTGGGTCGCAACAGCGGCCAGCGCAAGGCGTTGTTCCGTAACCTGACTAAAGAGTTGTTCGCGCACGAAGTCATTCACACCACCGAGGCCAAGGCCAAGTCGATTCGCCCGCTGGCTGAGAAGCTGATCACGCTGGCCAAAAATGGCCAGCAGGAAAACCGGGTGCATGCCCAACGCCTGGCCATGGCGCGGCTGAACGACCCGGCCATCGTGCGCAAGCTGTTCAACGAGCTGGCGCCGCGCTATGCCGGCCGCCCGGGCGGCTATGTTCGTCTGACCAAGCTGGGGCCGCGCAAGGGCGACGGCGCCGAGATGGTGCAGATCGAGCTGATGGAGGAATAGGCCAACGACCACCCAGCCCGCGCCGCCCGCAGCGGACGACTCCCAGCCCCGGCTGCCGATCCGTGCGCTGGTCGCCTATGACGGCGGCGCCTACCACGGCTTCCAGATCCTGGCCAACAAGCCATCGGTGCAGGGCGCGCTGGAGCAGGTCTTGCTACGCCTGACCGGACAGCCCTGCCGCATCCGCTACGCCGGACGCACCGATGCCGGCGTCCATGCCGAGGGTCAGGTGATCGCCGCCGATGTGGTGTGGCGGCACAGCCTGGCAGATCTGGAGCGAGCCTGGAACGTGCTGCTGCCGCCGGACATCGCGGTGCGTCAACTGGCTGAGGTTGCTGACCCGGGTTTTCATCCCCGTTTCAGCGCCCGCAGCCGGGTCTACCGCTACACCGTGTGGACTGCGCCCTGGCGCTCCCCCCTGCACCGGCGCTACACGCATCACGAGCCGCGACCGCTGGACGTGGAGCGGATGAACCAGGCCGCGGCCGTGCTGATCGGCAGCCATGACTTCGCCAGCTTTGGCCGGCCGACGCAGGGCGAAAGCACCGTGCGTGAGGTCATGCGGGCCGGTTGGCGCCGAGAGGGCGCGTTGCTGGTCTTCGAGATCGAGGCCAACGCTTTTCTGCGCCGGATGGTGCGGACGGTGGTGGCCACGTTGTTGGAAGCAGGCGCCGGATGGCGCAGCGTTGAGAACGTCAGCCAGGTGCTGGCCGCGCGGGATCGGTCTCAGGCGGCCGGCCCTGCGCCAGCCTGTGGGCTGTGTTTGGTCGAGGTCAAGTACCAGGCAGGGCTGCCGAGCGGCAGCCCTGCGCAGGACGATCGGTAAGTAAGCACAGGAGAACCGACGTGAGAACATATTCAACCAAGCCCGAGGATATCAAGCGCGAGTGGTTTGTCATCGACGCGACGGGCATGACCCTGGGACGGCTGGCCACGCAGATCGCCGCCGTGCTCAAGGGCAAACATAAGCCGATCTATTCGCCGCACATGGACACTGGCGACTTTGTGGTGGTGATCAACGCCCACAAGGTGCGCGTGACCGGCCGCAAGCTGGATCAGAAGTTCTACTATCGCCATTCCGGCTATCCGGGCGGCCTGAAGGAGATCTCGCTGCGCGATCAGCTCGACCGGCACCCCGACCGGGTGATCCGTTTCGCCGTGCGCGGCATGCTGCCCAAGAACCGCCTCGGCCGCCAGATGATCAAGAAGCTCAAGGTTTATGCGACGCCGGGCCACCCGCACGAGGCGCAGCAGCCCAAGCCGTTGACGATGTAGCGCTCGCCCGGGCTGGTCGGTTGACCAGGCCCCGCCAGAGGAGACAGAAAGACATGGACACAGAGAAGGATTTGCAGTACTACCAGGGCCTTGGCCGGCGCAAGCGTGCCTCGGCGCGCGTGCGGCTCTATCCCGGCACCGGCAAGTTCACGGTCAACGACCTGCCCATGGAAGAGTACTTCACCCGCGTCGCGGACCAGCGCGCGGCTGCTCTGCCGCTGGAGACCGCCGGGCTGCGCGACAGCATGAACGTCTCGGTCAAGGTGCAGGGCGGCGGCGTCGGCGGCCAGGCCGGCGCGGTGAGCATGGGCATTGCACGCGCCATCTCACACCGCGATGATGACATCAGCCAGCCTGAGCAGCGCCTGCGACCGCTGATGCGGCGCGGCGGCTTCCTGACCCGCGACCCGCGCGAGAAGGAACGCAAGAAGGCCGGCCTCAAGCGCGCCCGCAAGGCTCCGCAGTACACCAAGCGCTAAAGCGCGCCGAAGCGAGCGGACTGTCAGCCCTTCGGTGGACTGACAGCCCTGTCAGCAAGGCTGCCAAGGGCATCGAGGGCTTGCGCCTTCGATGCCCTTGGCGCGTTTGCTTTCTGGAGATGCCATCATGCGCATTGCCATTCTCACCGTCAGCGACCGCGTGGCCCACGGCGCGGCCGAGGATCTCAGCGGCCCGGCGCTCGAACGCATGGCGCAGGAAGGGCTGGCCGCGGCCGCGGTGCTGCGCCGCGTGGTTCCTGATGAGCGGCGGCTGATTGAGGCCGCGCTGGCCGGCTGGGCCGACAGCGGCGAGGTGGACCTGGTGCTGACCACCGGCGGCACCGGCTTTGCCCTGCGCGATGTGACCCCGGAGGCCACGCTGGCGGTGATCGAGCGGCCGGCGCCGGGCCTGGCCGAGGCCATGCGCGCGGCCAGCGTGCAAGTGACCCCCCATGCCATGCTCAGCCGCGCCGCGGCCGGCATCCGCGGCCGCACGCTGATCGTCAACCTGCCCGGTAGCCCCAAGGCTGCGACGGAGAATCTGGCGGTGATTCTGCCGGCGCTGCCCCACGCGGTGGAGCTGCTGCGCCAGGAAGGTCCCCCCGTCGCCTACCAGCACGCCCGTCCGGGTGAACATGGCGTCAGCGCAGCATAAACACCCCCAGCCCGCCGCTCTGGCCGGTCTCCCGACCGAGCCAGCCCACGTCCCACCCGCCGCTCTGGCCGGTCTCCCGACCGAGCCAGCCCGCGCCCAGCCCGCCGCTCTGGCCGGTCTCCTGACCGAGCCAGCCCACGCCCACCCGCCGCTCTGGCCGGTCTCCCGACCGAGCCAGCCCACGTCCCACCCGCCGCTCTGGCCGGTCTCCCGACCGAGCCAGCCCACACTCCACCCGCCGCTCTGGCCGGTCTCCTGACCGAGCCAGCCCGCGCCCCACCCGCTGCTCTGGCCGGTCTCCTGACCGAGCCAGCCCAGCCGAATCAAAACGGCCCGCCGCCAAATTGCCTTGGCAGCGGGCCGTTTTTCGGTCAGAGGTCTGGCAGGTTCAGTCTGTCACCCACGGCGCAGGGGTGGGCGCCTGCTGGCCCGCGGCCAGCGGCAAAGCAACGCCCAGTTCGATGTCGGCGCCCTGGATGTAGGGGAGGAGAAACTGCAACAGCGGCAGGTAGGGGCTGTCCGGCTCCAGGCTGCCGTACAGCGCGGCCAGATTCTGCAGCCGTTCGTCGTCCCAGGCCAGGCGAGGCAAGCGCTGGCCGTTGACGTTGATGTAGACGCCTTCTGGCTCGGTCTCCACCTGCAAGAGCGCCACGTTGGCGGCCTGCAACCCTGCGATGGTGGCCGGGTTCAGCCGGGCGCTGCTCAGGTCGGCTCCGATGCCAGCCTCCATCAGCGCGCCTTGCAGGTCATTCAACGACGTGCCGGCAATGGTGGGCGTGCCCTGTTCATCCAGCGCCGCATCCAGGTGCAGAATCAGCACCTTCTGGGTCACGCTGGCGCGGGCCTGGTCGGTGTCCACCCGCGGCAGGGTCTTGGTATCGCGCGCCCCCGCCTCGGCGACGCCTGGATCCACCGGCAGCTTGATCAGCACCGGCGCGCCCATGCGGCTCAGCAGCTTGTTGTTGAGCAGATTCTGCACCAGCTTGGCCGTGCTCTCCTGCACACCAGCCAGCTTGAGCAGATCGCCCACGCCTTGGCGGGTCTCCTCATCCAGCGCCAGATAGGGCAGCGGCTGGCCATTGATGTAGAGATACAGCCCCTCGCCGGTGGCCACAGCCTCGATGTTCTGCACGCCGGCCGCTTTCAGCTTCTGCACCGTGGCCGGGTCCATCTTCAGCCCACTGACATCCTGGCGCAGCAGACTGCCCAGGCGATCCATGGAGATGCCCAGGACGCTGGGCGTGCCTTGGTCGTCGAGAGAGACGGTGACGCGGGGCATCAGGAGGGGCATGCTGGGCTGTTGTGGCTCAGGCTCTTCTTGGTTGCGCCCTCCGCAGCTTGCCACGATCAACAGGGCGATCAGCATGGCGGTCAACGCCAGCGCCCGTCGAGTACCAGTTCGATGTTTCATGCCAGGTTCCTCTCGATATTCAGGGGAAAAATCACCGATTCGGCCATGAATCGCAGTCGCATCGGTGCGCGTTGGATTGCTGGGCCGATTATAGCATACCCGCCACCGATGCGCAACGTTGACATAGGGCTGTCGCCTCTGGTTGCGGTCACGCGATCTCGCCGGCCAGCCAGAGGTAGGCCAGGGCGCACAGCACGACCCGATCGCGGATCACGCCATCGGCCACGCGCGCCTTGACCCAGTCCAGGTCACACCATTCCCAGGCGATGAACTCGGCCTCGTCGTGGCGGGTGACGGCGCTCTCCTGAAAATCGCGGCAGAAGAAGATGTGGCACTGGCCATCGCTGCTGGCCGGGTTGTTCCAGAAGCTGCCCAGGTGGCGCAGCTCGCCGGCCAGAATCCCCGTCTCCTCGTGCAGCTCCCTGCGCATGCCGTCGGCCAGATCCTCGCCCACATCGGCCAGGCCGCCCGGCAGTTGATAGATCACCGCGCCCACCGGCTGCCGGTATTCACGTTCCAGAAGGAGCTGGCCGGCCGGGTTGAGCACCGCGACCGCCACACCTGGCTTGTCGCGTCGGATGGTGGTGTACTCGTAGCTGACGCCGTTGGGCAGGCGCACGGTGTCCAGCGTGACGTGCAGCCAGCGGTTGCGAAAGCCGTCGCGACTCTCGGTCAATTGCCAAGGCAGGATCATGATGTCACTCCAATCGGGGGGTTGGTGCGCAGTCAAGGCTTCGGCCGGCTCTGGCGGCCCGCGGCCGCGCCGCCGACCGCGGCAGCTTTGCACATCGTCTGCGCTTGCGGTACTATGGGGCTATGTTTCAAGCCAGCGCGCCCGGCAAGATCATCCTTTTCGGCGAACATGCCGTCGTCTATGGCCGGCCGGCCATCGCCGCGCCGGTCACAGGGGTGCAGGCCACAGCCACGGTGACGCCCGGCCGGCCCGGCCACGGGCTGGTGCTGGAGCTGCCCGACGTGGGCCAGCGGGTGGCCGTGACCGCGGACTCCGCCCAGCAGCCGCTGGCGCATCTGGCGGCGCTGGCGCTGCACGCCCTGGCGTTGGACCCGCCGCCCGCCTGGGTTGTCACCGTGCGCTCGACGATCCCGCTGGCCAGCGGGCTGGGCAGCGGCGCGGCCGCGGCCACGGCCATCGTGACTGCGCTGGCCGGCGCGGCCGGCGTCGCGCTCGACCCGGCTCAGGTGTCGGCGCTGGTCTATGAGAGCGAGAAACGTTTTCACGGCACGCCCAGCGGCGTGGACAACACGGTGATCGCCTATGGCCAGCCGGTGTGGTTCGTGCGCGGCCAAGCGCCGGAGCCCTTCGCCCTGCGCCGGCCGTTGACGCTGGTGATCGGCGATACCGGCATCGCCAGCCCTACCAGCATCGCCGTGGGCGACGTGCGCCGCGCCTGGCAGGCCGAGCCGGCGCGCAGCGAGGCGCTGTTCGACGACATCTCCGAGACAACCTGGGCCGCCCGGCGCGCGATCGAGGAGGGGGACGGGGCGACGCTGGGCCGGTTGCTGGACCGCAACCACGGGGCCTTGCAGGCGCTGGGGGTGTCCAGCGCCGAGCTGGACCGGCTGTGCCGGGCGGCGCGGCAGGCGGGCGCGCTGGGCGCCAAGCTGAGCGGCGGCGGCCGCGGGGGCAACATGATCGCGCTGACGGCGCCGGCGCAGGCCAGTCAGGTGACGGCCGCGTTGCTGGCGGCCGGCGCGACGCGCGCCTTCGCCACGCAGATCGCCTGAGCCGGGGCACGCCGCGGGGCTGGGTTGGGCGCGGTTGAACGGGGAAAACGCGGGTCAGAGGCGGGGGCCGCCTGCCGATCCGCGGTCATCGGCGTTGATCGGGCATCCCGTCGCAAGAGGAAAAGGGCCGGCCATGTGGCCGACCCTTTTTGTTTACTGAGGGCAGCTCATCGATCAGGCCACGCTGACGGCCGCATCGAGATAGACGTCCTGGATGGCGTTGAGCAGGCTGGCGCCGTCGGCCATGGGGCGCTGGAAGGCCTTGCGCCCGGAGATCAGGCCCATGCCGCCCGCGCGCTTGTTGATCACCGCCGTGCGCACCGCCTCGGCGAAGTCGTTCTGGCCCGATGCGCCGCCGGAGTTGATCAGGCCGGCCCGGCCCATGTAGCTGGTCACCACCTGATAGCGCACCAGGTCGATGGGATGGTCGCTGGTCAGATCCTCGTAGACCTTCTTGTTGGTGTTGCCGAAGCCGATCTTGCGATAGCCGTCGTTGTTTTCGGCCATCTTCTGTTTGATGATGTCGGCCTCGATGGTGACGCCCAGATGGTTGCCCTGGCCGGTCAGGTCGGCCGAGACGTGGTAGTCAACGCCGTCCTTCTTGAAGCCTGAATTGCGCAGGTAGGCCCACAGCACGGTGACCATGCCCAGCTCGTGGGCGCGGGCGAAGGCCTCGCTGATCTCCATGATCTGGCGGCGCGCTTCGGGGGAACCGAAGTAGATGGTAGCGCCGACCGCCACCGCGCCCAGGTCGAAGGCCTGGTCGACGCTGGCAAAGAGCGTCTGGTCATACATGGCCGGGTAGGTCAACGTCTCGTTGTGGTTGAGCTTGACCAGGAAGGGGATCTTGTGCGCGTACTTGCGAGACACCGAGCCCAGCACGCCCAGCGTCGAGGCCACCGCGTTGCAGCCTCCTTCCAACGCCAGCCGGACGATGTTGGCCGGGTCGAAATAGAGCGGGTTGGGGGCGAAAGAGGCGCCGGCCGAGTGTTCGATGCCCTGGTCTACCGGCAGAATGGAGAGGAAGCCGGTGCCGGCCAGCCGGCCGGTGTTGAACATAAGCTGCATGTTGCGCAGCACGGCCGGCGGCCGGTCGGTGACGGCCATCACCCGGTCGATGTAGTCGGGGCCGGGCAGATGGAGCAGGTCTTTGGAGACTTTGGGGGTGTTGTAGCCCAGCAGATACTCTGCATCGGCGCCCAGCATTTGTTCGATATTGATGGTCATGGGGGAGTCCTCCTGAAGCCAAAATGATCACACGGACGCTGCCGTGGCGGTTTAGAAAAGACAGCCACAAGTATAACGTACAGATGCCGATTGTGCAAACCGTTGCATTCGCGCGGCAAACTCAGAGGACTGACAGTGCTCTGCGCGCAGGACTGACAGTGCTCTGCACGCAGGACTGACAGTGCTCTGCGCGCAGGACTGACAGTGCTGATCCCGTCTGGAGCACTGTCAGTCCTTGGCGGCGGGAATCGCCGCGCGCGCGCGTTTTGAGACTTGACTCCGTATTGGCCTTGTGCTATAATGCGCTATGACGCAATGCGTCATAAACGTGATTGATCACAATTGCACCGGCCACAGCGAGCGCCGGTCGGCCATACAAAGGAGATTACCATGGCAGAGTTGAAGATTACCCAACACATGACCCGTTTTGTCGAGGACACCACGCAGGCCGTGTCCGCCGCCCCGCAGCGCCTGGTTGACGCCATGCCGCAGCGGCTGCATGAGATGATGCCGCAGCGTCTGCTGGACGCCAGCCGCGGCGCCTTTTCCACCACCCGCGAGGAAGCCGACGTGCTGATGGAGCGCGGCGAGGACCTCTTCGAGAAGCTGGTCGAGCGCGGCCAGGAGATCGAGGAAGTGCAGATCAACCGCCTCTCCGGCTGGTGGAAGGAATGGAGCCAGCGCGGCCGCGATCAGATCCATGTCGCCGAAGAGCAGTTGGAGCACCAGATCCAGGCCATGCTGCGCACCCTGCACATCCCCAGCAGCGACGACATCAAGCGGCTGGACGCTGAGATCGATCGCATCGCCAAGAAGCTGGACATGCAGTTGACCGAGCGTGAGCTGGCCGCGCTGCCCATCGCCAACTACAAGGGCATGAACGTCAAGGAAGTGCTGGCCCAGCTCGATCAGTTGGATCAGACCGGCCTGATGGCCGTGCAGCGCTTCGAGATGGCGCACCACAACCGCAAGACCATCGTGCGCGAGATCGAGCAGCGCCTGGAGGCGATGAACGCCTAACAGGCCGCAAGGCCGCAAGACCGCTGGTTCGCTGATCCGGCGAAGCCGTTGGGCAGACCCGCGGGCTGTTGAAAAGCCCGCCCTGGTTGGATTTTTTCCACCGGGGCGGGCTTTTTGCTTCTCGGCGCGCGTCCTGGCTCAGCTCAGTTGATCGGCATAGGCGAAGAGCGCGGGCAGCCCGCCGGTGTGCCAGAAGACCACCGTCTCCTCGGCGGCAAAAACTCCCTGGCGAATCAGATCCAGCAGGCCGGCCAGGGCCCGGCCGGTGTAGACCGGATCCGCCAGCAGGCCCTCGCTGTGGGCCAGCAGGCGCAGCGCCGCGCGTTCGGCGTCGCCCAGCACGCCGTAGCCCCCGTCCAGATAGGCGTCGTGGACGATCATCTCCTCGGGCCGGAAGGTGTGGGGCGCGCCCAGCAGGCTGGCGGTCTGCGTGGCCAGCTCGGCCAGCGCGGGCTGGAAATCGGCCGCGCGGCGGTCGATGCTGATGCCGTGGATCTGGCCGGCGAAGCCTGTCGCCCACGCGCCCACGGCCAGGCCCGCCTGGGTGCCGCCGCTGCTGCTGGCCACCGCCAGGTGATCCACCTGCCAGCCGGCGGCCGCGGCCTGGCTCAGCAGCTCCTGGCAGGCGACGGCATAGCCCGCCGCGCCGACAGGGCTGGAGCCGCCGTAGGGGATGAGGTGCGGTCGATGGCCGGCCGCGGCCTGGACCTGCGCGGTTTCGGCCAGCAGCGCCAGCCGATCCTGCTCGCCGGCCCAGATGATCTCGGCGCCCAGCAGGCGGTCCAGCAGCAGGTTGCCCCCTTCCAGCCGCGGCGCGTTGCCCCCCAACACCAGCAGACAGCGCAGCCCGGCCTTGGCCGCGGCCGCCGCGGTCTGGCGGCAATGGTTGGACTGGGGCGCGCCCACGGTGAGCACCGTGTCGGCCCCCTCGGCCAGCGCCTGCGCCATCAGGTATTCCAGCTTGCGGGTCTTGTTGCCGCCGCTGGCCAGCCCGGTCTGATCATCGCGTTTGATCAGCAGGCGGGGCACGGGGCGGCTCGGATCTTCCATCTGCAAGGCCGCGCGCAGCCGGGGCAGCGGCTCCAGCGGCGTGGGCAGGTGCGCCAGCGGCAGGCGCGGCAGCGTGTCAAGCTTCATCGGGGTCTCCTTGGCTTTCCATTTCAAACAAAGCGAGCTGCTGGCCGGGCAGGGTGATGATCGGGTCCAGGCCGATGCGCGCCCGAAAGATCGCCGCGTTCAGCCCTGGCTGGCCGGCCAACTGGCGCAGGTGGCGGAACTTGACGAATTCCCAGCCGGTCCAGGCCAGCCGGCTGCGCCAGGGTGGGCAGCGCCGCAGCTTGAAATCCAGCAGCCCGGCGCGGCCGCCAGGCAGGGCCACGTAGCGGGGACAGCCGGCCAGCGCCTCGGACGCGGGCAGCAACCAGGGATGCAGGCTGGCCTGGCTCGCCACGGCAAAGGCGAAGGCTGGCTCCCCTTGGTGACGCCAGATCACGTGGGCCGGCGCCCAGTCGTGCAGGCTGCCCGGCGGCGCGTCGAGGGCCGGCAGATCAGACGCGGTCAACTGCTCCACGGGGGCCGTCAGATGCACGGCGTAGCCCAGTTGTTGGCCCAGCCCGATCAGCAGGTGCAGGATTTCGGCCAGGTCTGCGCTGCGACGCCCCGCTTCGTCCTCTGGCCGCAGCCGCAGCGCGTCCCCTTCCACCTGGCCATAGGACTCCAGGCAGGCGGCCAGCAGCGCGGCGTCGGGCGTCTGCCAGCCGGGAAAGGCGGCGTAGGCAGCTTCGGCCAGCGCCTGCCGTGTGGCCGGGCCGGCCGCCAACTGCTGGGCGATGAAGCGCTCGACCCGGTCGGCCAGCGGCGCGCCAGCCGGCGGCTGCTCGGCCATCCACAGCCCGCTCTGGGCCGGGTTGGCCGGGTCGGCTGGCGCAAAGAGCAGGTTGGGCGGCGGCAGATCGCGCGGCAGGGCCAGGCGCATCTGGGCCAGCAGAAAGCTCATGGGGCGGCGCGCGCCCTCGGAGTGGCGGGCCAGCTCAGTCAGCAGGCCCAGCTCGCTCCAGCGCACGGCGCAGGCGGTCTGCACCAGGGCTGGGGGAACCGGCTCGGCGCGCGCCTCGAGCAGTTGCCAGGCGGCCTGCTGCGCGCTGCGTTGCAACCGCTCTGCCAGATCGGGCGCGGCCTCTGGCGCCGGCCTCGCGTCGGGGCTCAGCTCGAAACGCCAGTGGGTGCGGTCGGTGAGTGGGCAGAGAGGAGCGTCGCTGCTCTGGGCCATCAGCCGCCAGCCGGCCGCGCCGGCGGCTGCCAGCACTGCCAGCCCGCGCCGGGCCGACTGATCGGCAAAGGCCAGCGCCAGGCGACCGGTTGGCTGCAGCGTCGGTCGCAGGGTGCGCAGCGCGGCGGCCACCGCACGGGCGTACCAGTCCCAGGTCCACTGCTCGATGGTGAGGGCCAGGCGTTGGCGGTTGGCGGCCTCGCGGCCGAAGAGCCAGCCGGTCCAGAGAAAGTTGAGCGCATAGGTCGTCGGATCGAAGGGGGGCGGCTCGGTCAGGATCAGGGCGACGCTGCCGGGGGTGAGCTGTCCGGCCAGCTCGGCGGTCGTCAATGCCAGCGGCAGCACGCGCCCTTCCCCCTCCGGCGCGGCCAGGCGGGCCAGGTCTGCGGCCAGCGGCAGGGGACGTTCCCGGCGCGCCGGCTCCTCAGGGGTGCGGCCGCGCAGGGTGCGGTAGGCGTGCTCGAAGGCCAGCCAGAGGTTGTTTTCCACGAAACGGCGCGGCGGCTGCACGCGGGCTGTCTCTGGCCGGGGATGCAGCGCGGTCGCCGGCCGGCCGGCAGCCATGACGTGCAGGATCATGGCCCGGGCCGCGCGCAGCTCCTCGCGGTCGCTCAGCCGTTGCTCGGCGGCGGTCAACAGCTCGCTGAGCACCAACAGGGCGCGCGGCGGGTAGAGGTCTTGCAGGCTGCGGGCTTGGGCGGTCAAGGGGTCGCCAGGCTTGACCAGCCGGCTGAGCAGGCCCCAATAAGCCGCGCCGCGCACCTCCAGCGACGACACCTGCGCCACGTCCACCATGTCGGCCGGCGCGTCTCCCTGGCTGGCGCAGTGCGGGCAGCGGTAGCGTTTCTCCACCGGCTCGCCGATGCTGCGGTCCCAGATGAAGCGTTCGGCCACGATGGATTGGGCGCATTCGGGACAGATGGTCTCGTAGAGCGCGGCCAGGTGATGGGCCAGGGTTTGGCCGCGGCGCGGCGCATCGGCGATGCGGCTGAAGGCGTGGTCTGTGACGGCGGGCGCGGGGGGCGCGGCGCCGGCCAGCACCCCCAGCAGCGTGGCCGGGCTGGAGTTGTTGAGCAGGAGACGCCGCCGGCTGGCGCTGGCCGCCCGCGCCAGCACCGGCTGGCTGGCAAAGGGATCCAGCACCAGGTCGCCGGGCTGGCTGAACTGCTGCAAGGCGGCCTCGACCATCGGGCCTGACCAGGGGGTCTGCTCGGTGGGCCAGAGCGGATCAGCGGGCGGGGGGGCGTCGGGCCAGAAGGGCGCGGGCCAGGTGATCTGGGTGTCGGCGGCGGTCATGGCTGGATAGTAGCATAGATGACGACATAACTCAAGTTAAAAAAGGCGCCGCCTCTGAGGACTGACAGTGCTGATCAACTGCTCCCGCAGCGCCAGGGGAGACGAGCACTGTCAGTCCTTTGCTGGTGGTGAGGACTGACAGTGCTGATCAACTGCTCCCGCAGCGCCGGGGGAGACGAGCACTGTCAGTCCTTTGCTGGCGATGATCGATAGCAGCAGTTTAGGCCAGCGCCCACGGCTGTGCTATAATCAGCCCATGCGATACCTGATCACCGGAGGGGCCGGCTTTTTGGGAGTTGCGCTGGCCAATCACCTCGTGAGCAATGGTCACGCTGTGCGGGTGCTGGATGACTTGAGCGCTGGCGACCCTGCCCGGCTGGATCGCCGCGTGCTCTTCTCGCGCGGCGATGTGCGCAACGCGCCCACGCTGTGGACGCAGCTGCAGGAGGTGGAGTGCGTCTATCACCTGGCCGCGCGCGTGGCTGTGTCGGAGTCGATCCTCTATCCCCAGGAGTACAACGACGTCAACGTGGGCGGCACGGTGGCGCTGCTGGCTGCCATGCGCGATGTGGGGGTGCGGCGGGTGGTGCTGGCGTCGTCGGCCACGGTCTATGGCGAGCAGCCCGGCCAGCCGGTGCACGAGGAACTGCGGCCCAACCCCGGCTCACCCTATGCCGTCAGCAAGATCGCGGCCGAGCACTATCTCTTCACCCTGGGCAAGCTCTATGGCCTGGAGGCGGTGGCGCTGCGCATTTTCAACGCCTACGGGCCGGGCCAGCGCATCCCACCCTCCCACGCGCCGGTGGCGCCCCTTTTCCTCAAGCGCGCCCTGGATGGAGGATCGCTGGTGATCCACGGCGACGGGCGCCAAACCCGCGACTTCGTCTACGTGGATGATGTGGTGCGCGGCTTGGCCACGGCCAGCCAGACCGAGGCCGCGGTGGGCCAGATCATCAACATTGGATCGGGCGAGGAGATTTCGCTGCGCGACCTGGTGCGGCAGATTGCGACGGTGACCGGGCGGGAGCCGGCGGTGGTGAACAACACCAGCCGGGGCGGCGTCTCGCGCCTGGTGGCCGACCTGAGCCGGGCGCGCCAGCTTTTGGGCTATCAGCCCCGGACCCGTTTGTGCGAGGGGTTGAAACAGTTGTTGGCCAAGGACCCCCAGTTTGCCCGGGAGCGGGCGGTGGCGGGATGAAAGCCAAGAGGCCGCAAGTCGCAGATAGCGACTTGCGGCCTCTTGATGAGAGCGAGTGGCCTGGTCGGCCCGGCCGCGGCGCTGGCCCAAACCGGGCCAGCGCGCGGCGGCGTGCCGTTAGTAGTGCACCACCACCTGGGCGCCGTTGGGGGTAAACTCGTAGAGCCATCGCGCCTCTTCGGGGCGCATGTTGACGCAGCCGTGGCTCATGGGCTGACCGAAGTTGTTGTGCCAGTAGGCGCCGTGGATCGCGTGGCCCCGGTTGGTGAAGTACATCACCCAGGGCACGTTGGGCAGATCGTAGCCGGGGCCGGTCATGCGCTGCGATTGAACGTGGTAGAGAATGGAATAGGTGCCCACCGGGGTGGCGAAGGTCGAGCCGGTGCTGACCAGGGTGCTGAAGACGGGGCTGCTGCCTTCGTAGGCGGTCAGCGTCTGGCTGCTCAGGTTGATGTCGATCCAGCGGCCGCTGCTGGCGGCTGGCTGGCTGGGGGCTGGCTGGCTGGCGGCCGGCGGGGCGGCGGCCGCGCCGCCCGATCCGATGGCCAGCCGCTGGCCGACGTAGATGTGATTGGGGTTGGCGATGCCGTTGGCCCTGGCCAGGGCGGCCACGGTGACGCCGTAGCGGGCGGCGATGCTGCTCAGATTCTCGCCGGCGCGCACCACATGCACGCCGCTGGCCGCCGATCCGCCGGAGCTGGCGCCGCCCGAAGCGCCGGGGATGGTCAGCCGCTGGCCGGAGTAGATGAAGTTCGGGTTGCTGATGCCGTTGGCCTGGGCCAGTGCGGCCATGCTCACGCCATAGCGTCGGGCGATCTGGCTGAGCGTTTCGCCGCGCTGAACCACGTGAATGCCGCCCTGATAGTCAGGCGCGGCGGCCGCGGGCAGGGCAGGCAGCAGCAAGGCAATGAGCAGGGCCAGCAGAATCGCTAATTTGAGGGGATAGGTGGGGCGCATCTTCGACTCTCCATGATGAGAACAAACAGGAAACAAAGAATGAACGACCGGCATGACGCGCGGCTTATGTTATGTTGTATCAAATAACTGATCAAATGTCAAATCTCGCGATCTCGCGTCAGCGTTCGTGTTTTGTCCAGGAGTCAAGGCTTCGACCAGCGCTTCAAATGTGGCGGCTGCCAAACGTGAGTCGAGGCTTCAGCGGGGTTGGCACGCTCAACTTGCATCATCCAGACCCGGCTGAAGCCTCGACTCCGCGCCATAACATGACGCCAGACTAGGCATTTGCGCGATCTGTGGTATAATTGCGCTCGTGTTGCCAAGAACAAATCTTCAACGGTGAAGTATGACATCTATGGACCAACTGATCGAGTTCGACCTCGCCGACCGGCGCAAGCGGGAAGGAAGGCGCCGACCTCTCGTGGTCGCCCTGTTGATCTGCCTGGCGCTGATCGTCCCCGTTGCCCAGGCGCAAGAAGCCCCCACTCCCACCCTGGACCAGATCCAAACCGTCGCGCGCGAGCTCTATTGCCCCCTGTGCAACGGCGTGCGGCTGGACAACTGCGAGCTGCAGGCCTGCGTGCAGATGCGCCAGGTGATCGCCGAAAGGCTGACGGCTGGCGCATCGAAAGAGCAGATCAAGCAGGAGTTCGTGGCGCAGTATGGCCCGATTGTGCTGGGCGAGCCGCCGCGCGAGGGGCTCAACTGGCTGATCTGGGCGTTGCCAGTGGTGGCGTTGATCGCCGGCGCCATCTGGCTGCTGTGGACTCTGCGCGGCTGGACCAAGGCGCAGACCGCGGCCCCGGCGGCTGCATCTGCGGCCGACCAAAGTGCATCGGGCCGCGCGGCCGGGCAGGCTGAGTATCTGGCGCAGGTCGATGCTGATCTGGCAGGACTGGAAGAACTTGACTGACTTGACTGGCTTGATTGACTTGTTCGACTTGATTGAAAGGAGTGCAAGATGACTGGCACAGGGTTGACTCCCACTGGCGCCCCGGCCGCAAAAAAGGGCGGCATCGGCCGTTGGGCGATTCTCGGTCTGGCCGCTTTCTTCGTGCTGCTGCTGATGTACGGCCTGCTCATCGCCGGCGATAAGCGGGTCGAGGCTGGCGCTGCTCCCGATTTCACGCTGACAACCTTCGACGGCGATACGATCCAGCTCTCCGAGCTGGGCGGCCAGGTGGTGGTGCTGAACTTCTGGTCCACCTGGTGTGTCTCCTGCAAAGGGGAGGCGGACGACCTGGAGCAGGCCTGGCAGGATTTCAAGGATCAGGGCGTGGCCTTCGTTGGCGTCGATTATCTCGACCAGGAGCCGCTGAACCTGCAATGGCTGGAGCAATACGGCATCACCTATCCCAATGGCCCCGACATTCAGGGGCGGATCTACAACGCCTATGGCGTCCAGGGGCTGCCTGAGACGTTCGTCATCGACCAGCAAGGCAACGTCGCCAAGGTCTTTGTCGGCCCGACGACGCGCGCCGAGTTGGGCGCGGAGATCCGCAAGCTGTTGGGCGATGGCGCTGGATGAGGAGTCTGAAATGGCTGACCTTGGTTTGATTGCGTTGGTGATCGCCTTCGTGATGGCAGCATTTGGCATCGGCGCCAGCCTGCTCGGCGCATGGCTGAAACGGCCGGCGCTGGTGATGGCCGGACGCAACGCCCTCTACGTGGTGTGCGGCTTCGTGGCGCTGGCCAGCCTGACGCTGCTGCTGGCGCTGATGCGCCGCGACTACAGCCTGGCTTATGTGGTCAACCAGGTGAGCAACAGCCAGCCGATGTTCTACAACATCTCCGCCTTCTGGGGCGGCCAGGCCGGCTCGCTGCTTTTCTGGACCCTGGTGTTGGCCGGCTATTCGGCCGCGGTGACTGCTGCCCAGTGGAAGCGCCAGCCGGTGTTGCGGCCCTACGTCACCGCCGTGCTGCTGGGCGTGTTGCTCTTCTTCCTGACGGTCATGCTCTTCGCGGCCAACCCATTCAACCGTCTCTGGCAGTTGCCCAGCGGCGCGACCGTCTCGGCTTTGTTCGCCCCTGCTGGGGCTGTGCTGGCCCTGCCGGCCGACGGCGTCGGGCTGAACCCGATCTTGCAGAACTACTGGATGGTGATCCATCCGGTGATGCTCTACCTGGGTTGGATCGGCATGGTCGTCCCCTTCGCCTTTGCAGTGGCCGCGCTGGCCACCCGGCAACTGGGCAACGACTGGGTGCGCACCATCCGCCGCTGGACGCTGGTTCCGTGGATGTTTCTGACCATCGGCATCCTGATGGGCTCGCAGTGGGCCTACGTGGAGCTGGGCTGGGGCGGCTACTGGGCCTGGGATCCGGTGGAAAACGCCAGTTTCCTGCCCTGGCTGACGGCCACCGCCTTCCTGCATTCGATCATGATCCAGGAGCGCCGCGGCATGCTCAAGGTCTGGAACATGGCGCTGATCTTCCTGACCTTCGAGCTGACCATGGTGGGCACCTTCATCACCCGCAGCGGGGTCATCGAGTCGGTGCATTCCTTCGCCCTGTCCAACATCGGGCCGCTCTTCCTGTCGTTCATCGCGCTCTCCATGTTCGGCTTCCTGGCGCTCTTGGGCTGGCGCCTGCCCGATCTGCGCAGTTCCAACCATCTGGACAGCATGGTCAGCCGCGAGTCGGCCTTTCTTTTCAACAACCTGTTGCTGGTGCTGATCGCGGTTCTGACCCTCTTCGGCACCCTCTACCCCATCATCTCCGATGCGTTGAGCCAGATCCTGCCCATCGAGCGCATGGCCTTTGCCGCACCCTGGTTCAACAAGGTGACTGGCCCGCTCTTCCTGATGCTGATCGCGCTGATGGGCAGCGCGCCCCTTTTGAGCTGGCGCAAGTCCAGCCGTGAGACGTTGCGCAAGAATTTCACCTTTCCGCTGCTCTTCGGCGTGGCGGTGGCAGCTCTTGCCTTCCTGCTGGGAGTGCGCAAGCCCTTCTCGGCGCTCTCCTTTGGCGTGGCTGGCTTCGTGGTCGGCGGCATCATGCAGGAGTACTACCGCGGGACCAAGGTGCGCCGAACCACGAAAGGGGAGAGCTGGCCGGCGGCCATGGCCCAGTTGCTGCGCCGCAATCAACGGCGCTATGGCGGCTACATCGTCCACCTGGGCGTGATCATGGTGATGACCGCCATCATCGGCGCCAACGCCTACCAGTCTGAGGGCCAGGCCAACCTGACCCGCGGCGAAACGCTGGTGGTGGAGAACTACGCACTGACCTTCGAGGGCTTGCAGCAGTCGTCGGGCAGCACCTACGATGCCGTCAACGCCACCATGTTGGTCACCCGCAACGGCCGGCCGGTGGGCACGGTGACGCCGGGCATGCACTTCTACAACACGGTGGCCGGCCGCGATCAACCCACCAATGAGATCGCCATCCGCATGGGGCTGGCGGAAGACCTGTACGTCGTGCTGGCCGGCTGGGAAAATGCGGGCCAGACGGCCTCCTTCAAGGTCTACGTCAACCCACTGATGAGCTGGATGTGGATCGGCGGTGTAGTGATGATTCTGGGAACGCTGGCCGCGCTCTGGCCGCACCAGAAGGAGACGGAGCGGGTGGCCGCCGCCGCTACCGCACCGCGCGGCGCACAGCCCGCCTAGTCGAGTAAATACCCATGACTTTGTTCGTCATTGCAGGCGCCCTGCTGTTGCTGGGCATCGCGGCAGTGGCCGTGGCCTGGCCCCTGGTTCAGGAGCGCCGCGCCCCGGCCGCCGTTGAACTGGCCGAAGAGGCCCTGCCCACGGCCGATCCGCTGGTGGAGCTGCAAGCGCAGCGCGATTCCATCTATCAGGCCATCCGTGAGCTGCGCTTCGACTTTCAGGTCGGCAAGGTGTCGGAGGCCGACTACAAGGTTTTCGACAGCACCCTGCGCGGCAACGCGGCCGCGGTGCTGCAACAGATCGCCCTGCTCAAGCAGGCGGAGGCAGACCCGGCGCTGGATGCCAGCCTGGAGGCCGAGATCGCGGCTCTGCGCCACGTCAACGGCAGCGGACCGGGGCCGATGACGCCGGCGGCTGTGGCTGTGGGCGAGGCCGCGCTCAACTTCTGCCCCAAGTGCGGGCAGCGACTGCAGGCCGGCAACCGGTTCTGCGGCAACTGCGGCGCGCAGTTGATCTGAAACGTCGGGCGCAGCGGGACTTCACGACAAAAACACACCCCCTGGAACCTTTCCAGGGGGTGTGTTCGTTGGTATCCCAGACAGGACTCGAACCTGTGGCCTCTTCCTCCGCAGGGAAGCGCTCTAATCCACTGAGCTACTGGGACGCTCTATCCAACCAGGCGGGGAGGGAGGGATTTGAACCCTCGAGGGACTTATAAAGCCCCTACCCACTTAGCAGGCGGGCGCACTAGACCGTACTATGCGACCTCCCCATATGTGATTGTTCAGCAATCCGTCGCCGGAAAGTGGCCTGTTGTCTGGACAGGTCACCGTTTACCGGTCACTGATTGCCGGCCAAGGCGGAGGGAGAGGGATTCGAACCCCCGGTGACATCGCTGCCACAGCTGTTTTCAAGACAGCCGCCTTAGACCGCTCGGCCATCCCTCCGGGGTTGATTCCTATCCCTCAGGACGGCTGCATTTTAGCACAAGCAGGCGATTGAGTCAAAGATAGAGACAGGG
>JAKQCW010000100.1 GCA_029558955.1 Chloroflexota bacterium | reverse complement strand
CAGGCCGTCGGCGCCGGACGCGATCATGGCGCGCGCCACGGGCAGCACCAGCGGCCATTTGCCGGTGCTGTGGCTGGGATCGCCGATCACCGGCAGATGGCTGAGCTGCTTCAGGGCTGGGATGGCGTTGATGTCGGTGGTGTTGCGGGTGTAGGTCTCAAAGGTGCGAATGCCCCGCTCGCACAGCATGACCTGATAGTTGCCGCCGGCCAGGATGTACTCGGCCGACATGAGCAGCTCTTCGATGGTGCTCATCATGCCGCGCTTGAGCAGCACCGGCGTGCGGGTCTTGCCCACGGCCTGGAGCAGGGGATAGTTCTGCATATTGCGCGCGCCGATCTGCAAGACGTCGGCGTACTGGGCCACCAGCTCCACCTTGTCCGGCGCCATCACCTCGGTGACGATGGGCAAGCCGGTGAGCTCCCTGGCCTCAGCCAGCAGCTCTAACCCTTCGACGCCCAGGCCCTGAAAGGTGTAAGGCGAGCTGCGCGGCTTGAACGCGCCGCCGCGCAGCATGGTGGCGCCGGCCTCCTGGACCGCGTGCGCGATCTCCAACAGTTGGCTGCGGCTCTCCACGCTGCACGGCCCGGCGATCATGGCCAGACGCGGGCCGCCCACCGCGGCAGCGCCGACGGGGATCACACTGCCCTCCGGCCGCCACTCACGGCTGGCCAGCTTGTACGGGGGCAAGATGGAGATGGTGCGTTCGACGCCGGTCATCACCTCGAACATGGCGCGGTCCAACGGCCGCTCGTCGCCGATCACGCCGATGATGGTGCGCTCGGCGCCCTGGCTGAGATGAACCTCAAAGCCCATCTCGTCGATGCGACCGGTAACGTGCTCGATGTCCTGGACACTGGCGCTGGCTCGCATGACTATGATCATACCACAAGTCTCCTGATTCGTCTGTGAAATTCAATGCAAGGGATGCGAAACGAAAAACTCGTAATGCGTAATGCGTAACCCGGAGGGAGTCTTCGTGATGGGATCGATTTCTGGGTTACGTAAGGCGGGCGTGAAGTCGCTTTTCTGATCACGCATCGCTTAACGAATGACTCGTAATGCGTAATGCGTAATGCGTAACCCGGAGGGAGTCTTCGTGATGGGATCGATTTCTGGGTTACGTAAGGCGGGCGTGCAGTCGCCTTTCTGATCACGCATCGCGAAACGAATAACTCGTAACTCAAAGACGACTCCCGCGATTCCGGTTACTCGTTACGCATTACGCATTACGCATTACGCATCACAACTCCCGCCCCAACGCCTCGGCCAACGGCCCCAGCTCGCGCATCATCTGGGCGAATTTCTCCGGCTTGAGGCTCTGCGCGCCGTCGGAGACCGCAACCTCCGGCTGGGGGTGCACCTCGATGATCAGGCCGTCGGCGCCGCAGGCGATGGAGGCCTTGGCCATGGGCGCCACCAGGTCCCAGCGGCCGGTGCCGTGGCTGGGATCGGCGATCACCGGCAGGTGGCTGAGCTGCTTGAGCAGCGGCACGGCGTTCAGGTCGAAGGTGTTGCGGGTCATCGGCTCGAAGGTGCGGATGCCCCGCTCGCAGAGCATGACCTTGTAGTTGCCGTTGGACATGATGTATTCGGCCGACATGAGCAGTTCCTGGATGGTGCTCATCATGCCGCGCTTGAGCAGCACCGGGCGCTGGGTGCGTCCCACGGCGTTGAGCAGGCCGTAGTTCTGCATGTTGCGCGCGCCGATCTGCAAGATGTCGGCGTATTGGCTGACCAGCGGCACGGCTTCGGGGGTCATCACCTCGGTGACGATCTTGAGGCCGGTGATCTCCCTGGCCTCGGCCAGCAGCTCCAGCCCTTTCAGCCCCATGCCCTGGAAGGCGTAGGGAGAGGTGCGCGGCTTGTAGGCGCCGCCGCGCAACAGCCGCGCGCCGGCCTCTTTCACCGCCTGGGCCGTCTCCAGCAGCTGGCTACGGCTCTCGACGCTGCACGGGCCGGCCATCACCACCAGCTTGCGGCCGCCGATGGTCGTGCCGTTGAACGCGATCACCGTGTCCTCGGCCTTGGCCTGGCGGCTGGCCAGCTTGAACTGATGGCCAATGCGGGTGACGGTTTCCACGCCGCTCAGGACCTGGAAGACGTCCGGCTCCAGGGCCACTGCCTCGCCCACCACCGCGATGACGGTGTGATTCTCTCCGTAGATAGGATGGGGCGTCAGGCCCAGCTCTTCGACTCGGGCGATCACCGCGCCGATTTCGGCGGCAGTTGCACCAGCTTTCATGATGACGATCATGAGTGCACCTTCTTTGTGGAATGGGATGACTCGTAACTCGTAACTCGTAACCTGGAACTTGGAATGGAGAACGTTGGGTGCGGGATGGGTAATGAGTGATGAGTAACGACTCATGGTTCGGTCATTTTACGAGGTTGTTTCGAGAATCTGGGCAAATATCGTCGTTATTGTAAACTTGCAAGTGTGTTCAAGCCATCTGCCGACCGACTCGCAAGCCCGAAACCGTGCCATTGTTGACGTGGCCGGATGGACGACTAGGGTCGCCGGCTGTATATAGTTGCTCTTGATTAAAGGAGCACTAAATACGGGATAGCCTGAATTTGAGAATACGCTCAGAAAATGACCGAACCATCAG
>JAKQCW010000082.1 GCA_029558955.1 Chloroflexota bacterium | reverse complement strand
TCCCGAAGGCAACCCGGTGCAGCGCAAACGCTAGTACAAGTTGGCGTAAACAACTCTTCAGTTTACCTGCTTCCGGCGGATCCGTGATCCGCCGGGTTTGCGCCCACAACGCCGCCGGTTCACGGAACCGGCTTGAGCAGTGAGTGAAGACCGATTTAGGCCGACGTGTACTAGAACCTACCTGCACCCGGCGGATCTGTGATCCGCCGGGTTTGCGCCCACAACGCCGCCGGTTCACGGAACCGGCTTGAGCAGTGAGTGAAGACCGATTTAGGCCGACGTGACCTGGTACACGTTGGCGTAAATAACTCTTCAGTTTACCTGCTCCCGGCGGATCCGTGATCCGCCGGGTTTGCGCCCACAACGCCGCCGGTTCACGGAACCGGCTTGAGCAGTGAGTGAAGACCGATTTAGGCCGACGTGTACTAGAACCTACCTGCTCCCGGCGGATCTGTGATCCGCCGGGTGTGCGCCCACAACGCCGCCGGTTCACGGAACCGGCTTGAGCAGTGAGTGAAGACCGATTTAGGCCGACGTGACCTGGTACACGTTGGCGTAAACAACTCTTCAGTTTACCTGCACCCGGCGGATCTGTGATCCGCCGGGTTTGCGCCCACAACGCCGCCGGTTCACGGAACCGGCTTGAGCAGTGAGTGAAGACCGATTTAGGCCGACGTGACCTGGTGCAAGTTGGCGTAAATAACTCTTCAGTTTACCTGCTCCCGGCGGATCCGTGATCCGCCGGGTTTGCGCCCAACAACGCCGCCGGTTCACGGAACCGGCTTGAGCAGTGAGTGAAGACCGATTTAGGCCGACGTGTACTAGTCTGCCGCCAGGACAGCGCGCTGGGCGGGTGCGAGCACGTTGGTTGAGTAGGCCGCCGTATCGAAACCAACGTGCTCGCACCCGGCCGCTGAGTAGTTGCGATTCGCACGGAGCGTCGAGATGAGCGCCGTCGCAACAACTATTGAAGGTTCGAGGTGTTGAGTCTATTATGGACAGTGGCGCAAGGCCACGGCGCGATTCCTTTTGGCAATCGTATAACCGAGGAGAACATTTGAGAGGCTTGATGACCAGCTAATGGCAACTCCCGCTTTGACGACCGAGCACATCCCCACCGAGCAGTTGATCCTGCACGCGTTGGGCCACCATGATGCCGATTGGGAAGCGCATCTGGCGATGTGTGACATTTGCCGCAGTCGGGCCGAGACCTATCGTGCGGTCTTGACTGCTACCCGCGAGACTCTGGCTGCCGGCCCCGGCCGGGTCAATCTCGTATCGCTGGACAAACCGCTGGTTCTGGAAAGCAGTGAATGCGAGGTGGGGGATGGTCAGCACACCCTGCGGGTCACTTTGCGCTCCGAACCCGGCGTCCTCTATGGTCATCTGACGGTGGACGATACCTGCGTCTGCTGGCACAACGCACCGGTGCGGCTCTTTGGGCCGCAAGGTTTGGTGGCCAGCAGTCGGGTGGATGACGAACGTGACTTTGTGCTGCCGCTGCCGACCGCGGGCCAGTCCTACAGCCTGGGGCTGGTGCTCACCCGGTATGAGACGCCTGAACTGCAGATCATCGGCAGCTTTGAGGTGCGCTGAACTGCACGGGCCGGCGGCGAAGGGGTGGGGATCATTCCACGAAGATCTCCACTAGCTCGCCATCCTCGCGATCCTGCACCTCCACCAGCTTGCCGGTGGCGCCAGCTCTGACCATTTCGGCCAGATGCGTCAGGTCGAAGCCTTCCATCTCCGGGGCAAAGCGGGCGCCCATCTTCAACCCCACATCCACCAAGCCCATGGGGATCGTCACATTGACCTTGTTGCGGCCGGTCTGAGCATCGGTGACCCGCACGCGCAGCCAGCGCCCCGCGCTGGCGGTGGGGCCGCTGGCATGGGTCGCCTGCGCGCGCCGGCGGTCGGCCGCGCTGAGGGCCTCCAGCAGGCGGAAACCATCCTCAGCCGAGATCTTGCCCTGCTCGACCATCTTGAGAACGCGCAGTCTTTCATCGCTCGTCGTCATGCTTGTGTTGCCTCTGGTATGCTGGCGGTGTGCCGGTGGCATTGGCGCGCGGCCACGTCGGGGGACTTGGCGTCAGGCGTTGCCGATCTTGTAGCGCATGGCCAGGTGGTTGCGCATGATGCGAAAACCTGCCCTCTCCAGCGCCTGAATCAGCTCACGGTGCTCACCCTGATGTTGGACGCGCACCGGCCAGCGCGGATAGGTTTCTAAAAAGCTCAGAGCATAGCCGACCAGCGCCTGCTCCAGTTGGCCACGGCAGCTTGGGTGGACGGCGAAGCTGAGCCGGTGGATGCCCTGCCAACGCTGGGCGTCGATGGAAAGCCAGGCCGACAGCCCCTGCGTGCCCGGAATGGCCCAGCGCCTGACCCGATTGCGGCCCATCAGCTCCCAGAACTTCTCGCCCAGGCGGCTTTCGGCCAGTTGCATGAAGTCATGGGAGCGCACCGGCCGCCACCACTGGGCCAATTCGCTGCGGCAGGCGGCCTCCAGCGTGTAGCGGGCCTGCCATTCGTTGTGCTGGTATGGGCGCAGCCCGGCCGGCGGCTCAGCCTCTGGCAGGAGCGCCGGCAGCCGGTCGATCTGCAAGATGGCCTCTTCGGTCACCCCTTCGAAGCCCAAGTGCTGGTAGAGAGCCTTGGCCACGGCGTTGTCGGTGCGCACCTGCAAGACGGCCCAACTGCCGCGGCGCTCGGCGATCCGCTCCTGGGCGGCCTGGATCAGCGCCCGGCCGATGCCGCGCCCCTGGTAGTCCGGGGTGACAGCCACGTTGGCGATCTGCCAACGGTTGCCGTAGGCATCCAGGCGCTGGATGGTCACATTGCCCACCACCCGGTCGTCCTCGATCCAGACAAAGCCGCCCAACACATCTTCCAGGTAGGGGTCTGAGCGCGCCATCAGGCTGACCAGCGGTCCCATGTGGGAGAGCATGCGCAGGTCGCGCAGCGCGGCAATGCCGCCCGGCTCCAGCTCGCCTGTGAAGGCCTCCTCGATCAGGAGTGCTACCTGGTTGAGGTCTTTGCGTGGGTCCAAGGGGCGCAGGCCGCGGTAGGCGGCGCGTTGATCGATGGCAAGCTGGGCGCTCATGGTATATCGCATCGTTACGGTCAAGAATGGCGTAATGATGACACAGCTTGAGCGTTTTGGCAAGTCACCCGGCCGCGTCTGCCTGCATCAACTGCCCAACGCATCCAACAGCCGGGCCGCCTCCTCGATGGAGATCTTGCCCTGCGCCAGCAGATCCAACACCGTCTTGCGTTCAGCGGCCAGGTCGGTCTGCTGGCCAGGCTGGGCGGGCTGGGCAGGCTGGGTGGGCGAGTCGGCGCGGATGTCCACGCGCACGCGGGTGGGGCCGCTCCACTCCGGCGAGCTGCGGAAGTTGTCGGCCGCCTCGCGCGCCTCGGCGGCGATGTCGTCCACGGCGCGGCGCAGCTCGTCGCGGATGCCCTCGATGTCGATCTGCGCCACGGCCCGCCGCAGTTGCTGGCCGACGTCCTGGCAAAGCTGCCCCAGGTCGGCGCTCAGGCGCAGCCAGTTGTCGCCGTGGTCGAAGCTCCAGGCGTTGCCGTTGCCGGCGCTCTGTTGATTGTTCTGTGTCATGGGTACTCACTCCAAAGGGGTTGCGCTCAACGTTCGTTTTGCAGCAACGTGATGGCCTCTTCGGCGTTGATCTTGCCGGCGGCCAGCTCTTCCAGCACGGCCTGGCGCTGCTGGACGCTGCGCTGGCGGGTTTCGGCCGGCGGCTCTTCCAGCAGCTCGAAGCCCAGGGCGCGGATCAGCTCGTTGAGCCGGCCGCGCACCGTGGGATAGGACAGGCCCAGCTCGTCGCCGACCCAGTTCAGCTTGCCCTGGCAGCGCACGAAGACCTCCAGGAAGTCCATTTGCTCGGTGTTCAGGGCGGCGAAACGGCC
>JAKQCW010000041.1 GCA_029558955.1 Chloroflexota bacterium | reverse complement strand
GGCGTCCCCTCAGGTCCCTTGCAGGATCAGGACCGGTAACAGGGATGCCCAGGATGCTTTTGCCCCATTTGCCGCGGTCGTCGTCGACTATGGCGTCGACCGGTATTCCCGCCGCCATGAGGGTACTGACCACGACCTTCGCGTGGCCTCCCGCTCCGAATACAATGACGCCATCATCCATGATCTTCTCCTCGTCCCTGAGACCCTTTGAACTCGGGCATGGTCTCGGAACCCCTGGCGGATATCCCCTGTCTCTTCACCACGTTCACGATGGTGAGCCACAGGATCTTAAGGTCCAGCGAAAAACTCCGGTGGTCCACGTACCAGACATCAAAGTCGAACTTCTCTTCCCAGGAGATGGCATTCCTGCCGTTGACCTGGGCCCAGCCGGTGATGCCGGCCTTCTCGCGATGGCGATCCATGTAGCGCGGGATGCTCTGGCGGAACTGCTCGACGTAGACCGGGCGCTCCGGCCGTGGCCCCACCAGGCTCATGTCGCCCAGCAGCACGTTGATGAACTGGGGCAGCTCGTCGAAGGAGAGCTTGCGCAGCAGCGCGCCGATGCGGGTGCGCCGCGGGTCGCCGGGGGTGGTCCAGCCCGGCCCTTGCCGCTCGGCGTCGTCGCGCATGGAGCGGAACTTGAGCATCAGGAAGGGCTTGGCGTCCAGCCCCATGCGCTCCTGCACGTAGAAGACCGGTCCGGGCGATTCCAGCTTGATCAGCAGCGCGGTCAGCATCATCAGCGGCGAGAAGATCACCAACCCCGCCAGGCTGCCCACGATGTCCACCGTCCGCTTCATGGCCAGATGCCAGCCGCGCAGCCCCACGTCGCGCATGGTCAGCAGCGGCAGGCCGGCCAGGTCGCTGATGCTCACCTCTGAGGCCATGATCTGGAAGACGTCGGGGTAGATGCGGATGCTGACCCGCTCGCGTTCGCACTGGGCCACGATCTGCACCAGCTCGCGATGGGTGGCCTCGGGCAGGCAGATGATCACCTCCTGCACCTGCTGTTTTTCCACCAGCCGGGGCAGATCGGCCATCTTGCCCAGCACCGGCAGCCCCAGCACCTTCTGCGGCCCATCGTCCACGGCCACCAGCCCCACCGGCCGATAGCCCAACTGGGGGGAGTTGAGCATCTTCTGCAAGACGATGCGCGCCACCTCGCCGGTGCCCACCAGCAGCACATCGTTGTTGCCCACCCCGCGGCGCATCAGCCAGCGCTGCAACTGGATGTGCAGCACGCGGCTGAGGGTCAGCAGGCCCAGCGTCAGCAGCCAGGCCAGCACCAGCATGGGCCGGCGATAGTCGATGATGTTCTTGAGCAGGAAGGAGATGAAGGCGACGGCCAGCAGGGAGCCCAGCGTGACGGCGCGGTAAAGGGCCATCAGCTCTTGCAGGCGCGGCTGGCCGCGGCTGCGGGTGTAGAGCTTGCTGAAGAAGATCGCGCCGATCACGGTGACGACGTAGATCACCATCTGCCCCAGGTACTGCCCCACCGCGCCCACGCTGGGATCGCGCGCCAGGGTGATGCGGTAGGCCAGGGCCACGGCCAGCATCGTCAACAGGATATCGAAGATGACCTGCACCAGCACCAGGGTGACTTGTGAGCGCTTCATGGGGGATCCTGTCAACCGTGATGGGCGGGGGCGCGCAGGCCGCGCCGCCATTGCGACCAGCGGCGGCCGGCCATGTCCAGCGCGCCGCGCAGGCCGATGCCGCCGACGATGGCCCAATGCAGCAGCAGCGGGGTCGTGGCCTGATAGTGTTTGCGGTAGAAGATCAGCATGGCCCGGTAGAACTCGTAGCGCGCCTTGCTGCTGCTCTTGCTGGCCGCTTCTTTGACGTGCAGCACCGTCACCGCGGCATTATACCATACCTGCCAGCCGCGCTGCTTGATGCGAAAGGCCCAGTCCAGGTCCTCGCCGTACATGAAGAAGGTCTCGTCCAGCAGCCCGGCCTGATGAATGGCCTCGCCCCGCACCTGCATATACGCGCCCACCACCGCATCGACCTCGGTGGTCTGATCGGGGCTGAGATAGGTCATGTTGTAGCGGCCAAAGCGCGGGCTGCGGGGGAAGAGCTTACTCAGCCCGATCATGCGGTACAGGCTGACCTGGGGCGTGGGAAAGGAGCGCCGGCAGGCCAGGTCCAGGCTGCCATCCAGCCGCACCAGCTTCGGCCCGGCCACGCCGCATGCTGGCCGGCTGTCCATGAAGGCCAGCATTTCCGCCAGCGCGGTGGGGGGCAGCTCGGTGTCGGGGTTGAGCAACAGGGCGTAGCGCGGCGTGGCGGCGGGGTCGCCCGCGCCCGGCTGATCGCTCCAGCCGAAATGGCGCAGTCCCAGGTTGTTGCCTGCAGGATAGCCGCCGTTGACCGGGCTGGCGATCAGTATGGCCTGAGGGAATTCCTGCGCGGTCATCTCGGCGCTGCCGTCGGAGGATGCGTTGTCCACCACGCAGACGGCGTAGCTGAAAGCGCCCTGGCTGGCGTAGACCGTCTGCAAGCAGCGGCGCAGCAGATCGCGCGTGTTGTAGTTCAGGATGACGATGGCCAGGTCGAGGGGAGGCATGGTGGGAGGGGTGAACGGTGAACGGTGAACGGTGAACGGTGGATGGGGAATGGTGAACGGTGGACGGTGAACGGGGAATGGGGAATTGGTGAACGGTTAATGGGCGGTCGGCGCGGGGCGCGGGATGTGTGAGAGTGTCCGGTCTGAGTGGCCTGTTCCCCGGCTTATCCGTAGCGGCGGCCGCTGGCCATGGTGCGTCGCCAGTGGATCTCGTCGCGGGCGCGGTTTTTGCGTCGCCAGCGCAGGCCGGCCGGATAGCCCAGCATCTTGGCCACGTCGCCGGTCAGGCGCAAGAGCGGGATCAGCAGCAGGGCCCACAGCCGTTGGGGCCAGCCATAGCCCTGCCACTGGGCTGCCAGCCGGCGGGCCGGCCGCCAGCAGTAGGCCAGCGCGCCGGCCAGGAGGATCAGCAGCCAGAGCGGGTGATGCAGGATGCTCAGGGCCAGCAGCGCGGGCAGCGCCAGCAGGTAGGTGACGTAGCGCAGGGCGTGGCGTTTGCGCCAGAGGTCGGCCTTGCCGTCGCCGCGGGCATAGCGATAGTACTGCTTGAAAAAGCTGCGCAGGGTGGGCCGCGGACGGAAATGCACCCGCGCCTCCGGCGCCCAGGCAAAGCCGCCGCAGCATTCGATCAGACGAAAATCGAACAACAGGTCTTCGCAGTAGTCCAGCCACTCAGGGTAGCCGCCGCTGCACTGCCAAGCGCCGCGGCTGAAGGCCACCGAACGGCTGCTGGGCAAAAAGCGCTCCGGCCGGATGTCGTCCACCAGCGGCAGGGTGGTCGCGCCCAGGGCCAATTCGAAGGGGCCGTGTGGGTCGGGCTGAAAGAAGCCGGCCGCGGCGTAGCAGCCAGCGGCCAGCGCGTCCGGCGCCAGCCCCTCGAAGGGGGCCGTCAGCCGCTCCAGCCAGTCGGGCTCCAGCCGCACGCCGGCGTCGGTGCTGGCGATCACTTCGCCGGAAGCGCGTTTGACTGCCAGGTTGCGACCGCGGCTGATGTTGGCCCCGCGCGCCTCCTGGAGCTTGAGGGGCAGGCGGTCGGCGTGGCTCAGCACCACGGCCGGCGTGCCGTCGCTGCTGCCGCCGTCGACGATGATGACCTCGTCGGGCGGCCTGGACTGCGCGGCCAGGCTTTCCAGCAGGCGGCCGACGGCCTCAGCTTCGTTCAGGACGGTACAGATCACGGAGACGCGCATGGATGCATTATACCGTGCGAAGACGCAGCAGAGAAATGGCAGCCATCGGGGATTTGAGCCGTTGCCGCTGGAATCCTTTTGTTTTGCGCGCCATTGCGACTGTGGTATAATCGCGACCGTAGCGCCAAGCCGTCCCAGCGTGAGCCTATCGTTAGCCAGAGGAGAATCAACGATGGTCGAAGTGACAATCGACAGCGTGCGCGTGAGTCTGATGTCCAATCATCGGGTCGTTGTGCTCAAGGAGCGCGACGGCGAACGTTTCCTGCCCATCTGGATCGGCCCGTTCGAGGCCGACGCCATCACCATCGAGCTGCAAGGGGTGGAGGTGGCCCGCCCGCTGACCCACGACCTGCTGAAGTCGGTGATCTATCTGTTGAGCGCTGAGGTGCGGCGAGTGGAGATCAACGATCTGAACAACGACACCTTTTTTGCGCGCATTGTCTTGGACGCGGAAGGGGACAAGATCGAGGTGGACGCGCGGCCCAGCGACGCGATCGCGCTGGCTGTGCGCTGCTCGGCGCCCCTGCTGGTGGCCGACCACGTGATGAACCGCGCGGCGATCCTGCCCGAAGAGGATGCGCGCGGCGAAGCGACGCAGGAAAGCAGCTCGGTCGGCGAAGAGGGCCTGGATGTGTTCCGGGATTTCGTCGAGGGTCTGGACCTGGAAGGGCTGGGCGCGGGCTTCTAGTGCGCCCCGGGGCCTTTCTACCCCTTCGGCGGGGACGCCTCGCAGATCCGCGAAGCGCAGCGCCGAGCATCGACTGACACCATCTGATCCCAAGGGCGTCCCGCCCGACTTGGCGAGGTGATATGCCTCGCCTTATTTTTCGGCGCAGCGCCTTCAGCCCGCGCTGAGCATTTGCCCGGAGCCTGCCATGGACAGCGGCTTTGCCGACATCTCATCCTCTGCGCGCGACCGCCTGACGCCCGCCAACCCGGAGGCCGAACAGGCTGTGTTGGGGGCGATTCTGATCGATCCCGATGCCGTGATCCGGGTTGCGGCCTTTCTCAAGGCGGACGACTTCTACCAGGAGAAGAACGGCTGGATCTACCAGGCGATTCTGGACCTGCACGAGCGCCGCCAGCCGGCCGATTTCCTGACCGTCACCGACGAGCTGGAGCGGCGCCGCCAGTTGGACGAGGTGGGCGGGCCGGCCTACGTGATGGACCTGATCAACGCGGTGCCCACGGCCATCCACGTGGAGCACTACGCGCGCATCGTGGAGCGCACCTCGGTGCTGCGCAAGCTGATCCGCGCGGCCGGCCAGATCGCCCAGATCGCCTACGAGGAGACCACCGAGGACATCGGCGAGGTGATCGACCGCGCCGAGCAGGTCATCTTCAGCGTGGCCGAGCGGCGCGCCCAGCGGGACCTGGTGGCGGTGCGCTCGCTGATGGGGGACGTGGTCGACCGAATCGACTTTCTCTACCATCACCGCGGCGAGATTCTGGGGGTGCCCACCGGCTTCAAGCTGCTGGACAAGATGCTGGGCGGCCTGCAACGGAGCGATTTGATCATCCTGGCGGCCAGGCCGGGCGTCGGCAAGACCTCCATGGCCATCTCGCTGGCGCAGAATGCGGCGCGCAAATATGGCAAACGGGTGGCAGTCTTCAGCCTGGAAATGTCCAACGAACAGTTGGTGCAGCGCATGTTGTCGGCTGAGACCGGCATCGACTCGCAGCGGCTGCGGCTGGGCGAGATTCAGGGCGAGGAAGAGTGGCACAAGCTGATGGAGGCGGCCGGCGCGCTTTCCGACGCGCCGATCTTCATCGACGACACGCCGGCCGTCTCGGCCATGGAGCTGCGCACCAAGGCGCGGCGCCTCTACGCCGAACATGATCTGGACCTGATCGTGGTGGACTACCTGCAATTGATGCAGGGCGACCGGCGTTCCGAGAACCGCGTTCAGGAGATCAGCGCCATCTCGCGCGGGCTGAAAGGCCTGGCCCGCGAGCTGAACGTGCCGGTGCTGGCCCTCAGCCAGCTCTCGCGCGCGGTGGAGACCCGGCAAGACAAGCGGCCGATCCTGTCCGACCTGCGCGAGAGTGGAAGCATTGAGCAAGATGCCGACGTGGTCCTCTTCATCTACCGCGAGGAGATGTACAACGAGGAGACGGAGAAGCAGAACATCGCCGATGTGATCGTGGCCAAGCACCGCAACGGCCCCACCGGCTCCGTCTCCCTCTTCTTCCGCAAAGAGCTGACCCAGTTCCGCGACCTGGAGATGCGCCGCGAGGAGCTGGAGTGATGCAGTCTTTCCCTGGCTTCCCCGCCGGCAAGCAGACGCTGATCAAGGTGCCCAACACCTTCTTCACTGAGCTGTTGCCGGCCATCGACGACCTGGCCGAGCTGAAGGTCACTCTGCACTGCATCTGGCTGTTGAGCCACAAGCAGGGCGATCTGCGCTACACCCGGCTGGTGGAGATCGCGGCCGACGACCGTTTCATGGCCGGCCTGGACCCGCAGCCGGCGCAGGCCGTGGCGGCCCTGCGCCGCGGCCTGGAGCTGGCCGAGGGCCGCGGCGTGCTGCTGCGCGTTCAGGTACGGCAGAGCGGCGAGGAAGAGGCCTGGTATTTTCTCAACAGCGAGCATGGCCGCGACGCGGTCGAGCGCATCCGGCAGGGCGACCTGCACAGCCTGGCCGAGCCGTTGCCGGAGCAGATCAGCCTGCAGGCCCAGCGGCCGCACATCTACCTGCTCTACGAACAGAATATCGGCCTGATCCAGCCCATGTTGGCCGAGGAGCTGCGCGATGCCGAGCGCACCTATCCGCAGAGCTGGCTGGAAGAGGCGTTCCGCATCGCGGTCGAGCTGAACGTCCGCAACTGGAAATATATCCGCACCATCCTGGAGCGCTGGGCCGCGGAGGGCAAGGATCATGGAATCGATCAGCGACACGATGCAGAAGATGACAGCTACGAGGCGCTCAAACGACGCTACGTCCCCGAAGGCTACGAGGATATCATCGTCCATTGAGCCGGCCGGCCTGGCCGGAGATGTCTGTCCCATTTGCCAGGGGCAGGGCTTCGTGGTGCTGGATCTGCCCATCAGCCACCCCGACTTTGGCCGCGCCCAGCCCTGCCGCTGCCGCCAGGCCGAGATCGCGCTGCGCCGCCAGGCGGAGCTGACCAGGGTCAGCAACCTGGATCAACTGCGCCACATGACCTTCGAGACCTTTCGGCCCGATGGGGTGGGCCTGAACGAGGAGCAGCGGCAGAACCTGCGCCGCGCGTTCGACAAGGCGCGCAGCTTCGCGGCCCAGCCTGAAGGCTGGCTGCTGTTCACGGGAACCTACGGCTGCGGCAAGACGCATCTGGCGGTGGCCATTGCCCACGAGGTGCTGCGCCGCGGCCAGTCGGCCCTCTTCGTGGTGACGCCCGATCTGCTGGATCACCTGCGCGCCGCGTTCGGGCCCAGCTCCGAAACCAGCTTCGACGAGCGTTTCGAGACGGTGCGCCAGACGCCGCTGCTGATCCTGGACGATTTCGGCGCCCAGAGCGCCACCCCCTGGGCCAAGGAGAAGCTCTTTCAACTGCTCAATCATCGCTACACCGCGCGCCTGCCCACAGTGATCACCACCAACCTGCGGCTGAGCGAGATCGAGGCCCGGCTGCGCTCGCGGCTGGCCGACCCCGACCTGTCCACGGTGGCGCCGATCACCGCGCCCGATTTCCGCTCCAGCGGCGATTCGTCCACCCAGGAGCTGAGCACGCTCTCCCTGCACAAGGATCAGACCTTCGAGAACTTCGACCTGCGCCGGGAGGAGCTGTCGGAGGATGTGGCCCAAAGCCTGGCGCGGGCCAAGGCGCAGGCCGAGGCTTTTACCCAAGTTCCGCAGGGCTGGCTGGTGTTGACCGGTCCCTACGGCAGCGGCAAGACTCACCTGGCCGCGGCCATTGCCAACCGCCGCTTGCAGGATCAGCACGAGCGCACCATGTTCGTGGTGGTGCCTGACCTGCTGGACTACCTGCGGGCGGCCTTCAACCCCAGCAGCACCGCGCCGCTGGACATCCGCTTCGAAGAGGTGCGCCGCGCGCCGCTGCTGATCCTGGACGACCTGGGCACCGAGAGCGCTACCCCGTGGGCCCGGGAGAAGCTGTTTCAACTGCTCAACTACCGCTATGCCGCCCGCCTGCCCACAGTGATCACCAGCAGCATGCCGGTGGAGGAGCAGGACCCGCGCTTGGCCAGCCGCATGCTGGACACCAGCCGCTGCACCGTGGTCTCGATCCTGGCCCCCAGCTACCGCGGCGGCAAGGCACAGCGGGCGCAGAAGCGGCGGGGCAGGTGACCGGTTGCGGCCTGCTGATGACGCACGATGGCGAGGATAGAACAGGCTTTGCGCCTGATTCTGTCACCGCGGTGACGCTATTTCCATCGTCGCCGTGAACTATGCTATACTCCTGCACGTGTAACAGGCTGGCTGCGCGGCATCCCGCGGCGCCAGCCTGTCTTTGCCGGACAGGCTGAGGCCGGGCGCCCCGACGGCGCCCGGCGCTCCGAGCAGTTCTCAGCCCTTTCGGCAACCAAGACCCCACACGAGGTGATTTTCTCATGCATCGCAACAAGACCTTGCTGCTGGCCGTGGCCGCGCTGCTGCTGTTGATCACGCCGGCCTGCGCGCTGGGCAATCTGGTGGCCAAGAACGCCGCCGGGCCCGCGCCCACCCCCAGCTTCACCCCCAAGCCAACCTTTACGCCGACGGTTCCGGTGGTCGAGGAGCCCATCGTCGCGCCGACCTTCACCCCGACCAACACGCCTGAGGCCACGCCAACCCCGGCAGACACCCCAACGCCCGAGGCGTCGCCGACCCCTGAGGCCACGGCCACCCCGGAGATGGCGCGGCTGGTGATAGACAACCCGACGCTCAACGTGCGCAGCGGCCCTGGCACCAACTTCAGCGCCATCGGCCAGGCGCGCAACGGCGAGCGCTACGACGTGACGGGCAAGAACGCGGCCGGCACCTGGTATCAGATCAACTTCAACGGCCAGACCGGCTGGGTGGCCGGCGAGTATGTGATCGTCGAAGGGGACGCCAGCGCGATCCAGGTGGCGGCCAACATCCCGGCCCCGCCGATCCAGCCGACGCGGCCGCCGGCGCCCACGGCCGCGCCGCAGCCGACTGCGCCGCCCGCGCCCACGTCGCCGCCGGCGCCGAGCTATCCCTTCTCCCTGGTTCAGGGGTCTGCTCGCTGCGAGCCCAACGCGGGCACCACCTATTTCGATGGCTTCGTGCGCCGCCGCGACAATTCGCTCATGAATGGCGTCTGCGTTCACATTGCCTACTATGGCCCGCGCAACACCAAGTGCTCCGGCTGCGATGGCGTCGGCGACGGCATTTGGGGCTTCTCCCCCTTTGGCGGCCCCGCGCCGGCCGGCACCACGGTGGAGGTCTTTGTGGTGCCCTGTCCAGGTTCCATGCCTGCTGGCGGCCAAACGTTGGATACAGGCTTTGGCGACCTGACCCCGCAGTCGGACAAGTTCGTGCGCACTGTCAACGACAGCGAGCAGTGCACGGGAATCACGTTCGTGTCTAATCAGTAGTTCGTGGTTGCGGCCATCTGATCGGTTGACAGTGCGTATCAAGTTCATTCGTTGGACGATATTGCTGATGGTGGCCAGCCTGCTCCTTGCGAGCGGGCTGGCTGTTTTTGCTGGGCTGGCTCGGTCGGAGACCGGCCAGAGCAGCGGGGTGGCTCGGTCGGAGACCGGCCAGAGCGGGGGTGTTTTTGCTGGGCTGGCTCGGTCGGAGACCGGCCAGAGCGGGGATGAGCATTCGCTGCTTTTCAATTTGACCGGCGAGGAGGCGCTGCTGCCGCAGCTCAAGGGGCTGTCCGACCTGGCCGCGGATGCCATGCGGCCGCGCCTGCACACGGAGGATATGACGCCGATTGCCCACGCCGGCGTCAACCCCTTCGGCGTCAACGTCTTCCTGGAGCAGGAGGTGGACCCGGCCAAACGTGAACAGGCGGTGCGCATGGCCCACGAGGCCGGCTTCCGCTGGCTGCGCCAGGAATTCCCCTGGGAGGATATCGAAATCCACGGCAAGGGGGACTTCGAGGACCGCCGCCACGAGCCGTACCGCTCGGCCTGGGAGAAATACGACCAGATCGTCGACCTGGCCGAGCAGTACGACATGGAGCTGATGGTGCGGCTGAGCAACCCGCCGGAGTGGAGCCGGGCCGCGGGCGACGCGGCCGGCACCTTTGCCCCGCCCGACAACCTGGATGACTACGGCGACTTCGTGCAGGCCGTGGTCGAACGCTACAAAGGGCGGGTGCGCACTTACCAGATCTGGAACGAACCCAACATCTACCCGGAGTGGGGCGAGGCGACCATCTCGCCCGAGGCCTACGTCGATCTGCTCAAGGTCGGCGCTGAGCGGGCGCGGGCGGCCGATCCCGATGTGGTGATCATCTCCGGCGCGCTGGCCAGCACCATCGACCTGGACGGCATCAGCGTGCCGAGCCACAACTTCAACGACCTGACCTTTTTGCAGCGCATGTACGACGCCGGCGCGGCCCCCTACTTCGACGTGCTGGCCATGCAGGGCTACGGCCTCTGGTCCGGGCCGACCGACCGGCGCATGAACCCGCGGGTGATCAACTTCAGCCGGCCGCGCTTCGTGCGCGATGTGATGGTGCGCAACGGCGACGCAGGCAAGGCCATCTGGATCAGCGAGATGAACTGGAACGCGGTGCCCGACGAGATCGCCGACAAGCGCTATGGCCAGGTGACGCCGGAGCAGCAGGCCGAGTATCTGCCCATGGCCTACGAACGCCTCCAGAGGGAGTGGCCCTGGCTGGGGGTGGCGAACACCTGGTATCTCAAGCGCGCCACCGACGCCTGGGAACAGAACGGCCAGCCGGAGGCCTATTTCCGCCTGCTGGCTCCTGACTTCACCCCGCAGCCGGTCTACGACAGCATCAAGGCTTACACCGCCAGCATCACCCCCACGCTCTACGCCGGCAATCATCAGGAGGATCACTGGGCGCTGCAATACGGTGGGGCATGGGAGCTGCGCGCAGAGACAGATGCTGTGCTGGGCCAGTACACCCAGACCAGCGACCCGCAGGCTGTGCTTTCCTTCCAGTTCCAGGGCAGCGACCTGGTGCTGGTGGCGCCGAAGGGGCCGGGCATGGGCCGCTGGACCGTGGAGGTGGACGGCCGGCAGCGGGCGCGCATCAACCTGGAGGCCAACGAGGCGACTGCAGCCCGCCCGACCACCGTCGTTCGCAGCATGAGCAATAGCCAGCCCCATCAGGTCGTCATGCGGCCGGAGTTGGATGAGACAGGGGAGGTGGTGGGGCCTGTTGCCGTCGATGCCCTGATGGTGCAGAACCGCAACATGGCGTGGGTGAATGGCCTGTACTGCCTGGCGACGCTGATCTTCCTGGCCGTGGCCGGCTTCATCCTCTATCTATGGCAGGCCAGCAAGCGCAACATCCCCCAGCAGGCGGGGTGGGCGGAGTAGCATCAACTTTCCGTCGAACTTGACACCGTCTCTCTCCTATCATACACTGCCTTTCTATGACCGCACCCGCCCGCCGCCCACGTGGTTCCACCCATACCGTCCTCCTTTGGCTGATTGTCTTGCTGGCTGCTGCCCTGCGCTTCTTCCGCATTGGCTACCAGAGTCTCTGGGCCGACGAAGGCAACAGCGCGGCCATGGCCGGCCGCAGCTTGGCTGAGATCAGCGCGCGGGCCGCGGCTGACATTCACCCGCCCGGCTATTACTGGCTGCTGAACCTGTGGACGCGCATCTTCGGCGACAGCGAGGCGGCTCTGCGCTCGCTGTCGGCCCTCTGGGGCATCCTGCTGGTCTGGCTGGTCTACCAGATCGTCAGCCGGCTGTTCGATCGCCGCACTGCGCTGATCGCGGCCTTTTTTGCCGCCATCAACCCCTTCCTGATTTTTTACAGCCAGGAAGCGCGCATGTACTCCCAGTTGGCCGCGCTGGCTGCGCTGCTCTTTTACGGCCTGGTGCGCTACATCATGCATGAGAACGCGGTGCTGCCGGCCGACGGCAGCGGCAAGCGCATCTCCTTTTCCGGGCTGGCCACGGGGATCATCCTCTTCGCCTCGATCGCCGGGCTCTACACCCACTACACCTTCCCGGTGATGATCGGCGTCGCCACCCTGCTCTACCTGATGTGGGTGGCCAACTCCCGGCGGCGCGGCTTCGTCAACATCCGCCTGCTGCACTGGGGCCTGTTGCTGCTGGTGCTGGCCTTCTTCTATCTGCCCTGGATCGGCACGGCCTGGAACCAGTTGACCAGTTGGCCGCGCAGCGGCCAGACGGCGCCGCTCGGCGACGCGTTGACTCAGGTGCTGGCCGTCCTGGCGCTGGGCCCGGTCAGCCCCATCGAGGCGGACAGCGCCTGGCTGGCGGTCTTTCTGGCGCTCTTTATCCTGGGGCTGTGGCCATGGGTGCGCGCCAACGGCCGGCGGGCGCATTGGCTGAGCTGGGGGCTGTCGTTGCTCTGGCTGGCCGCGCCGGCGGCGCTGGTGCTGCTGGGCGGGCTGTACAAGCCAGCCTATCTGAAGTTCCTGCTGGTGGCCGCGGCCCCCTTCACCATGCTGCTGGGCCGCGGCGTCACCGGCTTCATGGAAGCCTTGTCTCGCGGCCAGTGGAAGCGCCAGCCGTCGGCGGCGAAGAGGACCAGCCGCCGCGGCCGATCAGGCGCCGCGGCCCAGCCGGCCGCGGCTCCGCCAGCCGCCAGCCCCATCGGCCGCGTGCTGGCCGGTCTCTGGCTGGCCGCCGCGCTGCTTCTGGTCAGCATTCCCACCGGGATCACCCTGGCCGCCTACTACTTCGACCCCGCCGCGGCGCGCGATGACTATCGGGCGGCCGTGGCCTACATCAGCGCCGTGGCCGGCCCCGACGACGCCATCATCCTCAACGCGCCTGGCCAGCAGGAGGTTTTCGACTACTACTACCAGGGCGAGCTGCCGGTGTATGGCCTGCCCGAGCAGCGTCCCCCGGACCAAACGGCCACGCTGGCGCGGCTGGACGAGATCGCCCAGAAACACCCACACCTCTACACCCTCTACTGGGCCACGGAGGAAAGCGATCCGGGCAATCTGGTGGAGAGCTGGCTGGACACGCACGCCTACAAGGCCGAGGACCGCTGGCAGGGCAACATGCGCTTCGTGATCTACGCCACGCAGCAGCCCACCGACACCTGGCCCACCCATGCCAGCGACGCGCTGCTGGGCGAGCAGATCAGGCTCAACGGCTACGCGCTCTCATCCCAGGAGGTCACGTCGGGCGATGTGCTGCAGTTGCAGTTGAATTGGCAGGCGGAGCGCCAGCCTGACGCCGACTACACGGTCTTCGTGCAGCTCCTGGACCCGCGCGATCAGGTGGTGGCGCAGCGGGACGCGCCGCCTGGCGACAGCCCCACCAGCCAGTGGCAGCCCGGCGTCGAGGTGATCGATCGCCACGGCGTGCTGGTGCCGCACGGCGCTGCGCCGGGCGACTACCGGCTGATTCTGGGCATGTACGACCCGGCGACCGGCGAGCGGCTGCGCATCGGCGAACAGGATTACGTGGACTTGGGGGTGATTCGCGTCAACCGGCCGGAGACGCCGTTGCCGGTCGAGGCGCTGCGCATGCAGAACGGACAGTCCTTCACCTTCAGCGAGATCACCCTGTTGGGCCATGACCGCTACAAGCGCGGCTACAGCTTCAACCCGGCTGAGCCGCTGCATCCCAACGATCTGTTGCACCTGACCTGGTATTGGCGGGCCGACGTGCAGCCTACCGCGCCCTGGTGGTTCACTGCACGGCTGGTCAGCGGCGCTGACACGGAGGTGGCCAGCGTCAGCGGCCCGCTGGTCAGCGAACTCTACCCGACGCCGAACTGGCAGGCGGGCGAGGTCGTGCGCGGCGAGCATGACCTGCAGATTCCCGACTACGTCAAGCCGGGCCGCTACCAGCTTCAGCTCTTCCTGCACACCGGCAACCCGGCCGACGGCGTCGATCGGGTCAACCTGGGCTGGGTGACGGTAAGCGAGTGACAGTGTTTTCGTAATGCGTAACCCGTAAGCCGGACATGATGCCCACGTTTCCGGGTTACGCATTAATCGTTACGCATGAGAGGCGCCATATGATTGTATCAAGCATCGTCGTCGGTATGTTGCAGGTGAACTGCCATCTGTTGGGCTGTGAGGCCACGGGAGAGGGTGTGGTGATCGATCCGGGCGACAACGCGCCGCGCGTGCTTGATCTGATTCGCCAATCGGGCCTGAAGATCGTGGCCATCCCCAACACCCATGCCCATTTCGACCACGTGCTGGCGGTGGATGCGGTGCGCACGGCGACGGGTGCGCCCTTCTGGCTGCACCCGGCTGATGAGCCGGTGCTGGCGCGCGGCCGTGAGACGGTGCAACTGTGGATGGGCTATGATCCCGGCCCCATGCCGGCGGTGGACGGCCACATCTATCCGGGCGATGTGCTGCGCGTCGGCCAGGAGGAGCTGGAGGTGCGGCTGGCGCCCGGTCACTCTCCCGGCTCGCTGATCTACATCCACCATGCCAGCAAGCAGGTGTGGAGCGGGGATGTGCTCTTCGCCGGCGGCGTGGGTCGCTTCGACTTCGCCGGCAGCGACGGGCCGACCCTGCTGCGCTCGATTCGTGAGCAGTTGCTGACCCTGCCCGACGATTACACCGTCTACCCTGGCCACGGCCCGGCCACCACCATCGGCCGCGAGCGGCGCAGCAATCCCTATTTGCAGCCGGGGGCGGAGTATCTGTTCGAGAGCTGAGGGGCGCTGCGTGAGGCGTGAAGCGTGAGGGAATGTGGGTGGTGGGCGGGGCGCGCGATCATGTGAAAGATGGAGCAGGTGCTTGGAAATAATGGGAACTTTGCAGGGTGTGGTATAATGGCGCTGTCATGGCTTGGCAGTAGACGGCAGCACGTTGGTTGGTGCAGTTGGTAGGTTTACCAGTACCGAACGATTCTTGATCATCACCACCTATGAAGTAACTGAACCTGAGGAATGACGAAGATGTACGGATACAAGTGTGAATACTGCAATGGAACAGTGCGCCCACGCCTGGTAGAGCGCGAGGTTTTCAAGCACAAGAAAGGGTTTGTCATCCTTGAGAACGTGGTCATCGGCGTCTGCGACGGCTGTGGAGACCGTTACTACAGCGCCGAGATTCTGCACACAGTGCATGAGATCGCGACAGGGCGCCGCCAGCCGGAGCGGACTGAGGCTGTCCCTGTGGCATACGCAGGGCAAGCAGGCGTAGCCGTTCCTGCCTGAGGCACGACGGACCATGGATGAACGAGTTGTTGAACGCGAACAAGTTTCGTGTTAGTCGAGAAGCCGTGGTAATCGAAGAAGCCGTCCCAATGAAGAGATCGATCAGATCTGGCATATTTGGCATCCAAGGTGAGGACCGGCAATACATCAAGCGCACCGAAGTTCATTTCGAGCCAGTTGTTTGTGGTTTGACTCGAGATGCTCTTGTCCTGGCGTTAAGGAAGCTTCACCCTTCGCATACGGTCAATGCGACGCCTGCCTATTAAGGCTGACGAAAAAGCTACGTCTCAGTAACGCCATCGGCCTACTACTTGTACCAACTTGCAGCCTGAACGGGAGTTTGCTATGACAGGAAACAACCCCCAATCCCTTGTGACAGCCCTGGAAGCCTGGGAAACCGGCGACCTGGCCAAATCCATGGCGCGCGCGCCGGAGCGGCTGGAGACGCGCTGCTTTCAGCGTCTGCACACCCCGCTGGACGCCGGCCCACAGCCGCCGCCTGAGGTCGATCAGCAGTGGTACCTGGACAATCTGGGCTTCCCCGGCCAGTACCCCTTCACCCGCGGCGTGCAGCCCACCATGTACCGCAGCCGCTTCTGGACCATGCGCCAGTACGCCGGCTATGGCACGGCCGCCGAGGCCAATGAGCGCTTCAAGTACCTGCTCAGCCAGGGCCAGACCGGCCTGAGCGTCGCCTTCGACCTGGCGACGCAGATCGGCTATGACAGCGACGACCCGCTGGCGGCCGGCGAGGTGGGCCAGGCCGGCGTGGCCATCGACTCGCTGGCCGACATGGAGGCGATGCTGGAGGGCATCCCGCTGGACAAGGTCAGCATCAGCATGACCATCAACGCGCCGGCCAGCGTGTTGCTGGCCATGGTGATCGCGGCCGGCGAGAAGCGGGGCGTGCCGGCCAACAAGCTGACCGGCACCATCCAGAACGACATCCTCAAGGAGTACGTGGCGCGGGGCACCTACATCTTTCCCCCCGGCCCCAGCGTGCGTCTGGCCGCCGACACCATCGCCTACTGCGCGCGCGAAGTCCCGCGCTGGAACGCGATCAGCGTCAGCGGCTACCACATCCGCGACGCCGGCAGCACCGCGGCGCAGGAGATGGGCTTCGCCATCGCCAATGCCATGGCCTACATGGACGCGGTGCTGGAACGGGGCGTCGCCATCGACGACTTTGCCGGCCGCATCTCCTGGATCTTCAACACGCAGAACAATTTCTTCGAGGAGGCGGCCAAGTACCGCGCCCTGCGCCGGCTCTGGGCCACGATCCTGCGCCAGCAGTACGGTGCGCAGAAGCCGGCCAGCATGACCCTGCGCACCCACGTCCAGACGGGCGGTGCGACCCTGACCGCGCAGCAGCCGCTGAACAACATCGCCCGCGCCGCTTTCCAGGCGCTGGCCAGCGTGCTGGGCGGCATCCAGTCCATGGCGCTGAGCTGCTACGACGAGGCGCTGGCCCTCCCCACCGAGGAGGCCCAGGCCACCGCGCTGCGCACCCAGCAGATCATCGCCCACGAGATCGGCGCCAGCGAGGTGATCGACCCGCTGGCCGGCTCCTGGTACGTGGAAAGCCTGACCGACCAACTGGAGGCCGAAGCCCGCGCCTTGATCGACAAGATCGCCGAGCTGGGCGGCTCGGTCAAGGCCATCGAGAGCGGCTGGATGCAGCAGCAGATCGCCGACTCGGCCTGGCGCGCCCAGCAGGCGGTCGAATCGGGCGAGCAGGTGATCGTCGGCGTCAACGCCTACCAGACGCCGGGAGAGGAGCGGCCCGTGGGCATCTTCCGCCCCGACCCCGAAACCTATCGCACCCAGCATGCCCGGCTGGAACAGCTCAAGGCTGCACGGGACAACGCGGCTGTGCAGGCCAGCCTGGCGCGGCTGCGCCAGATGGCCCAGGCGCCGGCCGGCCCTGACAGCAACCTGATGCTCCCCATCCTGGACGCGGTGCGCGCCTACGCCACCCTGGGCGAAATCTGCGGCGTGCTGCGCCAGGAATGGGGCGAATACGAGCCGCCGACGGTGATCTGAAAGGACCTTCCCATGCTCGATCAAAGCTACATCGGCAAGAAACTCCCCACCATCCGTTATCAGGTGGACGCCAGCAAGATCCGCGAGCTGGCGCTGGCCCTGGGCGATGACAACCCCATCTACCACGACAAGGCCGCGGCGCAGGCCGCCGGCTATCCCGACATCGTCGCGCCGCTGACCTTCCCCACCCTTTTTCGCTTCTGGGGCGGCACAGCGGCCGGCGCAGAGACGCGCACCATCCTCCAACAGATGGGCGCCAACGTCCTGCGCATCCTGCACGGCGAGGAGCAGTACGAGTACTTCGGCACGCTGCACCCCGGCGACGACATCAGCGGCGAGCTGGAGATCAAGAGCATCGACCGCAAAGAAGGCTCCTCCGGCGCCATGGACATGGTCCGCACCCAAGCCACCTACCGCAAGCAGACCGGCGAAGTGGTGGCCATCGCGCGGGCGACTATGGTGGTGCGCTGGTGAGTCGTGAGTTGTGAATGGTAAACGGTGAACGGTAAACGGTGAACGGTGAACGGTGATTCGTAGCTCAAGAGACACCGCCCGCGATTCCGGGTTACGAGTTACGCATTACGCATTACCTCCCCCCCCATAACAGCAGAGCCTAACCCATGACAACACCAACCTTCGACACAATCAATGTCGGCGACGCGCTGCCCAGTCTGACCAAGGCGGCTATCACCGAGGTGCAACTGGTGCGCTACAGCGGCGCCAGCGGCGATTTCAACCCCATCCACACCGTGCATCAGGCCGGCGTGGAGAGCGGCAACAACGGCGTCATCACCCACGGCATGGTGATCATGGGCTTCGTCGGCCAGATGATCGCCAACTGGGTGCGGCCCGACCAGGTGCGCAGCTTCGGCGTGCGCTTTACCGGCATCAGCCGGCCGGGCGATGAGATCACCGTCAGCGGCAAGGTGCTGGAGAAATTCGAGGCCGACGGCGAGCAGCGGGTGCGCTGCGAGGTCGAGGCCGCCGACCAGACCGGCCACCGCAAGGTGAAAGGGGAGTTTGTGGCCGCGCTGTAGCGCGCCGCAGTGGACAGTTCACCGGCATGCCCCATGTTATGGTATCATGGGGCCATGGCCGAACACCTTGAACCAGCCCGCCAGCCCTCTGCCAGCGCATCCCCGACCGCGTCGCCCCTGGGGCGGCCGGGCTGGGATGCGCTCTTGTTGACGCTGCTGCTGCTGGCCCGCCTGCGCATCAACAGCCTGGCCGAGGCCAGCCTCTTCGAGCACTTCGAGAATGTCACCCGCCATTCGCTGCTCGGTCGCATCCTCAGCGACCAGGCCGAGGCCGCCTTTGGCCCTTGGTTTGGCGACCCCATCGCCCTGCTGCTGGCCGCGCTGAGCCTGGCCGGCCTGCTGCTTTATCTGGTGATCGACCTGGCTGCGGCCGACCGGCCCCGCCAGCAGCAGCCCCGCGCCGGCCTTCAACGGGCCAAGCTGGCCCTGGTCTGGCTGATCATCGCCTGCACCGTCCTGCTGCCCACCCTCAAGCTGGCCCTGCTGCGCCACGAGAATCTGCCCCACAGCTATAGCCACGACGGCGGGGTGCTGCAAACCGAGGCCGCGCTCGATTTCTTTCTGGCCGGCCGCAACCCCTACATCGAGGACTACCGCGCCACCCCCATGGCCGACTGGGGCCTGCCGGAGTTCCGCACCGCGCTGGATCACTACCCCTATCTGCCCTGGACCTTCGTTTTCTCCGCGCCGGTCAAGCTGGCCAGCGATGCGCTGCTGGGCTGGTATGACCAGCGTTTCGTCTACCTGCTGGTCTTTGTCGCTGCGTTGATCCTGGCCACGCGTCTGGTTCCGGCCAGCCGGCCGCGCTGGCGGCTGGGCCTGTTGATGCTGTTGGGCCTCAACCCCATCATGGGCCTGGACCTGATCTTCGGCCAAAACGACCTCTTCGTCTGGGCTTGGATCGTCCTGGCGCTCTGGCTGCTGGCCCGGGCCCAGCGCGTGACCCCATCAAACGCCGACCGTGCACCGTCCACCGGGCGCCAGGTCCAATTCTGGCTCGCGGCTCTCTTTTTCGGCCTGGCCTGCGCCAGCAAGCCCACCGCCTGGTTCATGGCACCCTTTTTCGCCCTGCTGCTGGCCTGGGATCAGATCGGCTCCTGGCGCGACATAGCGCGGGCCATCCCGACCATGCTGCGCCGCGGCTGGCCGGCCTTGGCGGCTTTCGTCCTGCTGGTCGGCCCCTATCTGCTGTGGAACGCGGACGCGCTGATCGACGACGTGTGGCGCTGGTCGGCGGGCAGCGCGGCAAGCCACTATCAGATCTGGGGATGGGGCGCCAGCAATTTCGTACTGGCCTTTGGCGGGCTGGCCAGCCGTTTCGACCAATGGCCTTTCTGGATCCCCGAAGTGATCGTGACCTTGCCGCTGCTGCTCTGGTTGGGCTGGCGGCAGGCGCGGCGCAACACCATGGCTGCGGCCTGCTGGCACTACGCCCTGCTGCTTCTGGGCTTTCTCTACGCCTCACGCTTTCTGAACGAGAACTACCTGGGCTATATCCTGGCCTTTCTCGTGCTGGGGTATTTCGTCGGCGAGGATGCGTCAGCCGCCGATCTGCCGCCAGACCCGCAGCACCTCCCCCACTGACCAGGCCTGCGCGATGCAGGCGCGCGGGGTGAAGGGCGGGTCGCCGTCGAAGACCTCGCTCAGACTGCCCACGCCATGGCTGTGCAGGTGTTGCAGCATGGGGATCAGGAATGAGCGCGCCGCGGCCCGGTCGCGATGTACCCTGAAGTGGGCGCTGATGAAGGGACCCAGCAGCCAGCCCCAAACGGTGCCCTGGTGATAGGCCGCGTCGCGGCTGTAGCGGTCGCCGCCGTAGTGGCCGATGTAGTCGGGATGGCTGGGCGCCAGGCTGCGCAGGCCGTGCGAGGTCAGCAGATG
>JAKQCW010000003.1 GCA_029558955.1 Chloroflexota bacterium | reverse complement strand
GCCCGAAACCGTGCCATTGTTGACGTGGCCGGATGGACGACTAGGGTCGCCGGCTGTATATAGTTGCTCTTGATTAAAGGAGCACTAAATACGGGATAGCCTGAATTTGAGAATACGCTCAGAAAATGACCGAACCATCAGGTATGGTCTGGAGAAAAGCGGTTTACCTCCGTAACCCAGTCTTGGTCATGTGCATATTCCAAGTATGAACCTCCACGAACCAACAAGAGACTTACGTCCGATCTTTTGTCCAATGGCACATGTTCTTCCTGCTCGACAGCAGCTAGGTCGCTTTCTGCTGAAGTAGTTGTCCACTCCCATACATTGCCGATCATGTGAAACAAACCATCTTGAGTCTGACCCCCAGGATGACTGTACACCGAGGAAGTCCCTTTTGATGGTTGGCCTTCAAACCCCATATTGACGCGCGAAGCGTCTATTGTATCGCCCCACGGCCAGGGCTTCTTTCCGTCGGCCTGAACAGCCCGTTGCCACTCGATGCTTGTGGGCAGCCGACGACCTAACCATCGACAATAGGTGTCAGCGTGAAAGGCATTCACGTACGTCACGGGATGATTCGCAAGCTCTACGTTTTTGTACCTTTCGGGGGCTGGGTCTACAGGTGGCTCACATGTGCCGGATGCTACGCACAAGCGGTATTGCTGATTGGATACCTCGTATCGATCCATAAAGAAACCAGGCACAGGCTGTAAAGCCAGAGAATCGGGTGTGGGCAACTCAGATGCGGGAAAGTGTTCCTGAGGAGTTCTCGCCCGCCACTTGAGGATCTCCTGACGAAGCCATGAGACTGGAAGTATAAGGACAAGCACCGCAAGAATGACAACCAAGAACCGCAGTCGCATCGCTGCCTTTGACTCTTGTTTCGCCATAGCCTGAGCATGTTGCAATTCGCGTTGCCGTGTCTGTTCACGCTCTTGGGCAACACGGGCTTTTTCCTCAAGTCGCTGAGCATGATCGGTAGAACTGACGACAACCAAATGCTGTTCCTGCGCTGTCCACACGCGCATGCCTGGCTGCCCTGAGATCACTGCGGCCAGGTCTGCGTCGCCCAACGGAGCAAGATCCTGGCGATCGGCCGACGTCTTGATCTCCTGTGTTGCAGGAAGCCGACTCTCCAAAATCCGCCGCGCCCGCGGCCCCGGCGCGTCGGATTCGTCGAAGCGCTTGCGCACGTGCGGCGCCAGGGTGTCGTGGGTCAGCCGGCTGGCCGGCGGCTGGCCGGGCTGGTTCTTGGCCGGGTCTACCAACAGATAGAGGTCCTGGCACTGTTGCACCAGCCCCGGCAACACGTCGCGGCGATGGCTGTAGGTCTGCTCCAGATCGGCCAGGGCGCGCTGTTCGGCCGTGCCGAGCGGCGTGGTGTGATAGGCCAACAGGTCCAGCGCCAGGCCGGAATCCACCGCTTCGGGCATGGCATGGCCCAGCGCGCCAAGCTGCCGGCCCAGAAAGTCGTTCAGCGACAACCCACGCGTGCGATACTCGTGGTAGAGGTCTTCGTCGAACAGGGGGTGATCGTAGCTGCGATCTTTGGCCGCGTCCCACATATCGGTCAGCAGAATGGCCAGCATCGGCGCGACCGGCGACTCGCGATCGGCCAGCAGGTCGTCGGCGATCATGCCAGGCAGCGCACCTCTCACCTCCAGGCCATAGCGGGCGCGCAGCCGCGGCCGGGATGTCGGACCGGCCACCACCTCGGCGATCCCCTGGCGCCCCAGCCGCTCCAGAAAGACGCCGGTGCGCGGCAGCGCCCGCTCAGCCAGACGTTTGTCGATCTCGGCCAGCCACTCCTTGCGGAAGCCCAGGAGCAGCCGGCCACGCGGCCGCCGGCTGGCATCGCCGAAGAGCTGTTCCAGGGCATCCAGCAAATCGCTCAACTCGCCCGGCTGCGCTGGATTGGGCCGGGTGAAGTACTCCTCGACCTGATCCAGCACGACCAGCAGCGGCTTGCCGCACTGCGCTTCTACCCTGTGCCAAGCAGACGCCAGGTCCTCGCCCGGCTGGACGGGAAGCTCCGCAGCCAGGGTGCCCAACAGCCCCTTGGCCTGATCACGTCGCAGGTAGCGGACTTCGTGGCTGGCCTCCAGGCGCGGCCGCAGCCCGGCAGCCAACACCGATGACTTGCCCACGCCAGATTGGCCATACAGCAGGATGATGGGATCGCCATCAGCGGCGCTGGCCCGATCGAAGAGGCTGCGAATCTCCCTGCCGCGGCCGAAGAAGATCTCCGCATCCTCGCGGTGGTACCAATCCAGGTAGTGAAAGGGCTTTTCGGGCAGGTCGAGCGCCGGCAGCGGCGGCAGATCGAAGAGGGGGTCGTCCGCGGCGTTGGGCAACTTGAACAGCCGCCCATCCTCCAGCCGCGTGAACAACACCGGCATCCACCAATCCGCCCGCTCTCGCACCGCGCCGCGGGCGACGGCCATGGCGCGGTCCACCTGCCCATCCCGGCGCAGCTCGGCCAAGAAGGTGGGCATGAAGGCCGCAGCCGTCGCCATGCTGAGGTTGCCCTGCATGGCCACCACGGCCGGCACGCCGGCCGCGGCCAGCAGCGGCCCCAGCCCGGCCAGCGTCTGGCCGTCGACGCCTGCGCTCTGACAGGAGACCAGCACCACCAGGCTGGGAGGCTGCGCCAGCTCGCCCAGCCGTGCGGCCAGCTCAGCGCCCGCGGTCCAGGCCCGGCCGCCATCCTCCCGCTCCAGCAGGATCTGCGGCTCGCCCGCCACCAGCGCGCCGTGGGCCACCAGGTAGAGGATGTCGCAGCCGGCGCGCAGGCGGGCCAGCAGGTTGGCCAACGTGACCTGGCCGCGGTCAGCCAGCGGCTCGAACGGGATGGGGCCCAGGCCAGCGCGCGCCGCGGCCAGCTCCTGCTCGGTGCGCACTTCGGCCAGGGTCGCGCCGGTCATCTCCGGGCTGGCCACGGCAACCAGCGCGGCCAGGGCGTCGCGCTCGACCGTGCGCGCCGGCCGCCAGTCGGCGCTGTCCAGAAAGCGCGAGAAGCGCACCCACTCGCCGGTCGCCAGCGGGGCCGCGCTGCCGGGCAGGCGCAGCGTTTCCCAGCGCAGGGCGTGCAGCGCGGCCGCATCGGGGCTGATAAACAGACGCAGATGCAGCGGCGTCGGCTGGCTGGCAGCCACGGCCAGCGTCTGATCGAAAAAGCTGCGCAGGCCGCCGGCGGCGAAAAGCTGGGCGGCGAGCTGCTGGCCATAGGCCGCGGCGTCGTGCTGAAGCTGGCCGAGCGCGGCTTCATCCAACGCAAACGAGCCGCTGGCGGACGTGTTCTGTCCGGCGGCCGGATGGCGGAAGCGCAAGGTCACGCCGAAGTCACCTGCGCTGTGCAGCGAGACAAAGATTTCGAGATCGGCCTGGGACACGGATGGAATACCTCGACGATGCCTCAATCGAACGACGTGTGCACTTGTTGATCGCCATGCCCCGCTGGATCTGCTGAGACCCTCCCTGGAGGAGGCAGCAGGATCAGCGTCTGAAGTAAACGACGGGTGAGATGCTGTTTGGCTGTGGCTGCTCGAAGCGACAACCGACACGGGGAGTCGGGAAGGTCGATGCAGGGGGCGAGGGGTCAAGGAGCGCCCATGCCGGGGGGCGGGTTATCTGCATCGGTTATTGGCAACGAACTGACAGCATCGTCCGTATATCACAACCAGAAAATTTTGTCAAGCCGTTTTTCCCTGCCCAGCCAGCGGCGCCGGAGCAGTGACGCCGCTTTGATTTTCTTAATCACGCCGCTTGATGTAAGATCACGCCATGAAGCCACCCCTCCCCCAGCCTCACCTGCCCAGATCGCGGCCGCCGGGCCGGCTTTTCGTTCTCGCCGGCTGCCTGTTGGTCGCCATGCTCTTGGCGGCCTGCACGGGCGCGGCCGGCAACCCGCCGGCGCGCGAGGCCATCCTGCTCTGGCACAACCTGCCGGAGTCTGAGGCGGCCGCGCTGGAGAATGTCATCAACCGCTATCGCCGCGCCAACCCGGAGGTCGATGTGATCGTGCAGCCGCAGGGCGCGGACATGGATCAGGCCTTCGTGCGCGCCACCCGCTCTGGTTTGGGCCCCAATCTGCTGCTGACCAGCAGCACCGGCCTGCGCGATCTGGTCGCGGCCGGGTCAATTCTGCCGCTGGATGAGCAGGTGAGCGCCGAGGATCTGGCGCGCTACCTCTCCGTCGCCCTGCGCACCTTGCAGGTGGACGACCAGATCTACGGCCTGCCCGTGGCCGTGGACACGCAGGTGCTCTACTACAACCGCGCCCTGACCGAACAGCCGCCCGGCACGCTGGACCAGACCATGCAGGCCGTCAACGGCGGCGAACGCGTCCTGCTGAACAGCCAGTTCCTCAACATGGTCTGGACGGCGCGCGCCTTTGGCGTCGATCTGTTCGACAGCCAGGGCCTCCCACAGGACACCACCGCCAGCATCGCCAACTGGCTGGTCGGGCTGGAGCAGGTGCGGGACACCCCTGGCTTCATCCTGGACGACGACCGGCCGGCGTTGCGCGGCCGTTTCCTGGAGGGAGACATTCCTTACTACATCGGCAGCTCCGAGGAGATGAACGAGCTGCTCGCCGGTCTGGGCGCAGATCTGGGGGTGGCGCAACTGCCGGCCGGGCCGGCCGGCAGCGCCGGGCCGCCCTTGACCACCACGGCCCTGCTGGTCAATGCCCTTTCCTCCCAGCGCCAGGTCGAACGTTCGCTGGATCTGGCGCGCTTCATCACCAGCAGCGACCAGCAATCGGCCTTGATGCGGGAGGCCAACCTGGCGCCGGCCAACAGCCAGACGCGCATCTCCGAGGGGCTCTACCCGCGCATCGCCACGGTCACGGCCCAGGCGCGCACCGCCATCCCCCTCTCCGGCGAGGCGGCGATCCAGGATGCCTATGAGGTGCTGGCGACCGCCTTCAACCGCACCATGAGCGGCATGGCCAGCGCCAGCGAGGCGGCAGCCAGCGCCCAGGCCACGCTGATCGAAGAGTTTGGCTTTCCGGGCGGGCTGGACGAAGCCGCCTGCAAGGAGCGCGGCCGGCTGACGCTGTTGGCGCCGGCCAACCCTGAGGAGCAGGCCATCGTGCGCACCCTGGTCGATGGCTTCGCCGCCCACTGTCCCGACATCGCGGTGATGGTCCAGGCTGTTCCTTTGGGGGCGCCGCTGGCCGGCGCAGCGCCCCAGGCTGCGCCGGTGGAGGAGATCCTGGCCGCCGGCGAGGCCGACCTGCTCTTCCTGCCGCACAGCTATCTGCCCGCGTTGGCAGAGGCCGGGCTCATCGCGCCGGTCGATGAGATGCTGGACCTGGCCTTGGTGCAGCAGATGCGGCCGCTCACCGTACAGGCCATGCGCAGCGGCGAGGCGCTCTACGGCGTGCCCCTCTTCATCGACCTGCAAGTGCTCTACCACAACCGCGCCCTGGTGCAGGACCCGGCCGGGACATTGACCGATCTGCGGGCCCAGGCGTTGGCCGGCGCGCCGGTGGTGTTGGATGGCGACTTCGCCTGGGGTTTCTGGGGTGTAGGGGCCTTTGGCGGTCAGCTTTTCGGCCCTCAGGGGGAGTTCGTGCTGTCGCCCACGGCGCTCACCCGCTGGCTGGCCTGGCTGCAAGAATCGGGGGAGCGCTTCAACCTGCGCACCACCCCGGCGCGCAGCGAAGCCCGCCGGTTGTTCATCACCGGCGCCAGCGCCTATTACGTCGCCACATCGGTTGAGCTGGCCGATCTGGCGGCCCGCCTGGGCGGGGATGCCCTGGCCGTGACGCTGATGCCGCAGGGGCCAGCCGGGCCGGGCCGGCCGCTGTCCCAGGTGGATGGGCTGATGGCCTCGGCCGCCTTGACGACGGAGCAGGTCCCGCTGGCCGCGCGCTTTCTGAGCTATGCCGCCAGCGCGCCGGCCCAGACCCTGCTGTTGGACCGCTATCAACTGCTGCCGGCCAACAGCGCCGTGCAACTGATGAGCTATCCCAACGTGATGCGCATGGCCGTCCAGGTGCAGTCCAGCGCGCTGCTGCAAGACACCCCCTGGCTGGCCACCGTCGTCGAGCTGGGCGACGAAGCCTATCGCCAGGTGCTGCAAGAAGGCGTTGCGCCGGCCGTGGCGGTCGGCCAGATGTTTGAGGCGCTGGCGGCCGAGGCCGAACGCTACGGCATCAGCGTCCCCACGCCCGAAGCGACGCTCACGCCGACCCCGCCTCAGCTCACGCCGACTCCATCGCCGGCGGCGGACGCAGACGAGACGCCCCTCCCCACGCCGGCCAACGGCGACGCCCCGTAGAGAGCCGCCCATGATCCCCGATTTTTCCATCTTGTTCGACCGCCTGGGCGAGCAGTTCAGCCTGGCGCTGATCATGCTGCAGCGGCTAGCGGTGCAGCGCCAGATCGTCACCATTGCCGCCCTGCTGCTGCTGACCTGGCTGGCGCCGCGGGTGCTGGCCTGGGCGCTGATGCGCTGGGCCGAGCGGGAACAGGCAGAGCTGCCGGCGGCCGCCGGCGATCTGCAACCGGGCGACGACGACAGTCCACAACCAGGCGGCGACAGCCTGCCAGGGGACGACGACGATCTGACGCCGGCCCCGACGTCCGGATTTTGGACCCGCGCCCTGGGCTGGCTGCGGGCGATCGAGTTCATCCTCTTCCCCACCCTGCTGCTGCTCTTCACCTATCGCACCATTGCCTGGTACGAGGCCAACCGCTGGCCCAGCGGCCTGATCGAGGGGGTGCTGCCGATCTTCTGGCTGGTGTTCGTCTACCGGCTGCTGGTGCGGGTGGTGCTGAAGCTGCTGCCCGAAAATCAGTCGGAGCGCTTTGCCTCAGAGCTGCTGCGCCCGGTGACGCTGATATTGATCCTGTTGATCGCGCGCGACCTGCTCTTTTCGACCCTGGGCCTGGGCACGATCTCGCTGCTGCGGCTGGGAGAGTGGGTGCTGAACCTGGGCGACCTGCTGGACGCGCTGATCATCATCCTGCTGGCCATGATCGTGGGCGGCGTGCTGCGCAAGGCGCTGTACAACGTGATGATCCACAGCGAGGTCGAGTCCGATGTGGCCAACACCGTCAGCAACGTGGGGCGCTACGCCCTGGTTGGCCTGGGCGCGTTGATCGCGCTGGGCGTCTTTGGCATCGATCTCAGCGCGCTGGGCTGGATCGCCGGCGCCTTGGCCGTCGGCATCGGCTTTGGCCTGCAGGAGTTGATCGCCAACTTCATCAGCGGCATCGTGCTGGTCTTCGAGCGTATCGTGCGCCCTGGCGACGTCATCGAGGTGGACGGCACGCGCGGCTCGGTGACCAAGGTTCTCCTGCGCGCGACGGTGCTGCAAACCCCGGACAGCGCCGAGATCGTCGTGCCCAACAAGGAGCTGATGACCCGCACCGTGCTGGCGCTGACCTACTCTGACCGCGTGACGCGCGTGCGGCTGGACGTCAGCGTGGCCTACGGCTCGGACCTGGTGCACGTCGAGCGCGTGGTGTTGGCCACCATCGCCAGCCACCCGCTGATCCTGGCCACCCCTGAACCTGGCTTCATGATCGTGGCCATGGACCCGCACAGCGTCCAGGTGATGGCCTTCGGATACGTGAACGACTTCAACGATTGGATTCGCACCCGCAGCGAGCTGTATCAGATGCTGCGCGATGCGTTTGTCGCCAACGGCATCGTGGTGCCCTACCCGCGGCAGGATGTGCGCGTGTTTGCTCCCACTGACTAACACGTCGGCCTAAATCGGTCTTCACTCACTGCTCAAGCCGGTTCCGTGAACCGGCGGCGTTGTGGGCGCACACCCGGCGGATCACGGATCCGCCGGGAGCAGGTGCTCCCACTGACTAAC
>JAKQCW010000002.1 GCA_029558955.1 Chloroflexota bacterium | reverse complement strand
ATTCCAAACATGGCGCGGAGTCGAGGCTTTAGCATGGCGCGGAGTCGAGGCTTCAGCCGGGTCTGGCCGGCGCATGGCGCGGAGTCGAGGCTTCAGCCGGGTCTGGCCGACGCATGGCGCGGAGTCGAGGCTTTAGCCGGGTCTGGCCGGCGCATGGCGCGGAGTCGAGGCTTCAGCCGGGTCTGGTCGGCGCGGGTCGGGCGCGCTGACCCGCCTGAAGGCTCGACTCCGACATGGCAGCCATCATGTTGGGAATGGCTGATCAGCGCCGGTCGATTTGGCGTTTTGGCGACCGTGGGCAATAATAGTCCAGGGGTGCGGCCAGGGCAACGGGTCTGCGGCCGCTCACCATTGAAGAGCCGACCAAGAAAGCTGTAGAGGTGGCCGAATTGCCATGGATCCAAACGCAATGACATCAGGTTCCCTGCCGGCGCCGGGCAAGCTGTGCGCGGCCTTTGCTGCCCACCTGGCCCCGCCTGAGCTGGCGGCGTTGGTCGAACGGATGGCCGCGGCGCTGGGCCTGCCCGCGGGCCATCGGGCGGCGCGGGCAGAGTTTCCCGGCGGCGCCGTGGCGGGGCCGGCCTGGGCCGCCGTGGAGCATCCGGCGTTGACCGTGGTCTGCGCCGGCCGGGCGATCGGCGCGTCCCAGGCCGCGCGCACGCTGGACCGCGATCTGAGCAGCCAGGCGGGGCTGAGCGATCTGGCGCTGGCCGGCGCGCTGCTGCACCAACACCGGGGCGCGGCCTTGCAGCGCCTGACCGGCGTGTTTTCGCTGATCAGCGCCCGACGGGACGCGCCGCAGGTGGTGATTGCCAACGACCGGCTGGGCTTCAGCCCGCTCTACTACCTGCTGCAAGACGACCTGCTGCTGGTCGCGTCGGAGGTGAAGGCCATCGCAGCCGTGGCCGACGTGCGGCCTGACCCGGCCGGCCATGGCCAGTTTTTCTACATCGGCCATCTGCTGCGCCATCACACCCTCTGGCGCGAGATCAAGGCGCTGGGACCGGGCCAACTGATCGCATGGCAGCCGCAGGGCGCTGCGGTTTGCACCTACTTCGACCCCGCCCGCCAGCCGCAGACCGGCGCAACGCCCGCGCCGCTGGATGCGATCCATGACGCGCTGCAGAACGTCGTGGCGCGGATTGCGCCGCCAGCGAATTCGGGTACCCTGTTGCTCAGCGGCGGAATGGATTCGCGGCTGATCCTGGCGACGCTGCTCAGCCAGGGGATCAAGCCCAGGGCGCTGAGCCTGGAACACGCCGGCTTTGCCCAGGGTCTCGATGGCTTGCTGGCCCGCCAGGTGGCCGAGGTTGCCGGGCTGGAACTGGATTTCCGCCCCACTCGTCCCCACTTTTACCAGTCGGCCGATGCGCTGGAGGTGTTCTGCCTCGCCGATGGTGCAACCCCCAGCTTTGGCCTGTTCATCAGCCAGGTCTATCCGGAGCTGAGCGCCGAGCTGGGCTGGGTGTGGGAAGGGCTGAGCCTGGATCTCTGCCTGGGCGGTCAGCATCAGACCGGCGCCACCTTGCGCTCCAACCTGCCTGAGCTGCTGGCCAGCCGGCGGGCCAACCGGCGTTTTCTGCGGCAACTGTTGCAGCGCGACTGGTTCGAGCAGATCGAGCGTTCGTTCGAACAGGAACTGGCGGCCGAGCTGGAGCGTTTTCCCGACAGCGAGGATGGCTGGATCCGTTTCCAGATGGTCAATCGCAAACGGCGCCGCGTTGGGCTGCCGCCGCACCAAATCTACGGCCGCAAGGTGCTGGCGCTGACCCCCGGCGTCGACGCCGACTTCGTGGAGTTCATGTGGTCGACGCCTGTGCAGCAGCGTCAGCAGTACCGGCTCTACGCCCAGCTTTTGCTGCGCTGCCAGGCCTCGCTGGCCGGGCCGGAAGTGCTCACCGGCGAGCGCCGGACGCAGATCGAGTCCATCGCCCAGGCTGGCATCGGCGCGCCCCGGCGTTTTCCCCATGCGCTGCGCGGCTGGGTCAAGGGGCTGGGGCTGGCGCCCTATGCCCGTGATTTGCAGGCCAGGCTGGGCGGCGTCGAACGGGTCAAAGTCGACTCGGCGCCCCCCTCGGTGGTGATCGGCACGCTGCGCGCCACCGGCTTTGACCGGCCCTTCTATCGCCGGGCGCAGATCGAGCAGTGGCTGGCGCGGGCTGAACGCGGCTCCGTCTATTGGCTGCACGCGCTGTTGCCGGTCTTCTATATGGAACTGTGGCACTGCCTGCACGACCCGGCCGCGCTGGCCGCGCTGCGCCAGACGGTTTTCGTGGGCGGCCAGGAAGAATCCGTTGGGCCTGCGCTCAGTCGATTCTGAACCCAGGCGCCCAATCGATTATGGACGAGCACCAACGACCATGAGCCGTTCCGGTTTGCATCTTTTTCTAACCCGCCCCCCCAAGGCGCTGGCTGTGGCGCTGGCTTTGACCTTGGGCGCGCTGTTGGGGCTGGCCGTGGTGAGCCCGCGACTGGACGGCCTGGGTGCGCCGGCCGAGCGGCTGACCGAGTGGCTGCTGCCGCTGGCCGGGATCAGCCTGTTGCTGGTGATCAGCGTGCGCAGCCCACTGGCCGGGCTGCTGCTCACCCTGCTGCTGGCGCCCTACAGCCGCTTCATCCCCCTCGATCTGGACCTGGGCGCAGGGATACCGGCGTTCAGCCTGACCCGGCTGATGGCCGGTTTCCTGCTGCTCTTGCTGCTCTATCAGGCGGTGCGCGGCCAGCGCCGGCTGCGCCCGCTGGGCTGGGCTGATCTGGCCATGGCCCTGTTCCTGGCGGCGCTGGCGCTGTCGGTATCCTCATCGCGCTATGGGCTGTCCTTTGCCTTTCAGAGCCTGCTGGACGCCTATATCCTCCCCTTCGTCTACCTTTTTCTCGCCCGGCAGATCGTGCGTGACCTGCGGGATCTGCGCTGGTTTTCGGCCGCGCTGGCGGCAGCCGGCGTCGGGTTTGCCCTTCTGGTGATCCGCGAGCAGTTGACCGGCGAGGTGCTTTTCTACGGCCGCGAGGCGGCGCGCTACAGCCGCAGCTTTCAGAAGATCATCAGCCTGATGGGCAACGCCGCGCCCATGGGGGTCAGCACGGCCATGACCCTGCCGCTGGGCCTGGCGCTGCTGGCGTGGGTCTTTGGCGACGCCATGCCCCCCGGCCGGGGCCGGATGCTGGCGCGCTTGACGCTGCCGCTGGCGCTGGCGGTGATCGTGCTGGGGGTCTATATGACCTACAACCGGGCCAGTTGGCTGAGCGTGCTCATCACTCTGTTGGTGTTGGGCGCGTTGCGGCCGCGCCTGCGCCGCCTGCTGCTGCCGGCGCTGCTGGCGCTGGCCATTCTGGCGCTGATCTTCTGGCAGAGCGTGATCAGCAGCCCGGCCGTCAACGAGCGCCTGTTGGAGGACAGCTCTTTGGGCTATCGCAGCGAGGTCTTGCAGTTGGCGCTGGACATGGCGCGCGGCGAACCGGTCTTCGGCCTGGGCTACTACAACTTCGGGCCCATTGCCAAGGAGCGCTACGGCTGGGATCCTGCGCCGATCTTCGGCCAATATCCGCCGGCCCACAACTCGCTGATGTTCATCCTGGTGTCAGGTGGCTTGCTGGCGCTGCTCCCCTATCTGGCCTGGTTCGCGCTGACGGCCTGGCAGGGGATCAAACGGTACCTGGCCAGCGCCGGCGAAGAGGAGACGCGCGATGTGCTGGCCGCCGGCGCGGCGCTGCTCCTGGCCTATTTCGCAGCCTCGGCCACCTTCGACGCGGTGGAGGCCGTCATGATGAATCTGATCTTCTGGACGGCCATCGGCGCGATCTGGGGCGGAACCTATCCCGGCGCAACGGCGCGGACTGCGCAGGCCCGGCCGCGGCCGGCGTAGACCGGCGCGGGGAAACTGCGGCGACCCGTCGCGCGAGAACGCTTGCCAAGGCTGGCCCTTCGATTGTATAATTGCCGCGTCGATGCATCCTGGCCCGCGGTCTGCCACCGCTGTTTCATCGCCGCACGAGACGTACCATGCCAAAAACCATTGCCATCTGCAATCAGAAGGGAGGCGTCGGCAAGACCACCACCACCGTCAACCTGGGCGCGGCGCTGGCTGAGCAGGGATGGCGCGTGCTGATGGTCGATCTGGACCCACAGGCCGCGCTGACCGCCTACTGGGGCCTGGATGGACAGGCCACTGGCCCCACGGTCTATCGCCTGCTGCTGGACGACAGCGCCACGCCGGCTGAGGCGCTGTGCCCGGTGCGTCCGCTGATCGACATCATTCCCTCGGACATCGACCTGGCCGCGGCCGAGATCGAGCTGTGGAGCGCGCTGGGCCGCGAGCGCATCCTGCAAGAGGCGCTGACGCCGCTGCAAGGCGGCTATGATTTCGTGCTGGTCGACTGTCCCCCCAACCTGGGGCTGCTGACCATCAACGCGCTGGTGGCCTGCGAACAGGTGCTCATTCCGGTGCAGTGCGAATACCTGGCGCTGCGCGGGCTAAGCATGTTGCTGGACACGTTGCACAAGATCAAGCGCCGCCTCAACCCCCAGTCGGAGATCCTGGGCATTTTGCCCACCATGGTCAACAGTCGCACCCGCCACGCCCAGGAGGTGATCGAGGAGCTGCACAGCGTCTTCGGCCAGCGGGTCTTCCAGACGACCATCAAATCCAGCATTCGCTTTGCCGAGTCGACGCTGGCAAGGCAGCCTATCCTTGAATATGCCCCTTCTCACGCGGGGGCGCAGGCCTATCGAGCCTTGGCACAGGAGATTCTTCATGACCACCGACCAGCCAGATAGCTCTTCCAACAAGACCCCGGGGCGCGGGGTGGATCTCTTCTTCGGCGACAGTGAGGCCGCAGAGGAGGTAGCCGGCGCCGCAGCCGCAGGGGGCGCAGCGCTGCACGATGCGGCCAACCAGACGGCCGAGTCCGTTCAAGCTGCCGGCGCCGCGGGCGCAGCCGAAGTCAGCGCCGGCGCGGCCGCGGCCGCTGAAGCCGCCCCGACGGCCATCGACGACGCCGCAGCCGCCCCGGCGGCCATCGCCCCAGCGCCTGAACGGGCCGCCCCACCAGCGACCACGCCGTCAGCCGCTGCGCCGCCATCCGCTCCGCCTCCTCCACCCGCCAGCCCGCCGGTGGTGGTGGAGGGAACGCCGGCCAAAGGCTCCAACGGTTGTCTGCCGGCCGTGTTGGGCGCTACCTTCGGCGCGCTGCTGGGAGTATTTCTGACCCTGGGCCTCTTGTTCGTCGCCAACCAGGGCCTTAGCTACGCTCCGCGTGACACGGTGGTGGCATTGCAGGCCACAGTGACGGCCTATGAGCGCAGCGCCGGCCAACTGAACAACAGCGTCGGGCTGCTGCACGACGGCCTGGTAGGGGTGCAGCAGCAGGTGACCGCGCAGGGCGACAGCCAGGGCGCGCTGGCCGGCGAGGTGAGCGGCGTGATCAGCCAGGTGCAGGACCTGCAGACGCGCGCCGAGGTGCTGCCGGTGTTGCAGGAGGATGTGGCTGGGCTGCAGACCTCGGTGCAGGATGTGAGCGGCGCGGTGGATCTGGTGGCCGGCGATGTGGCGACCCTCACCCAGCGGGTGGATGTGGTCAGCGTCAGCGCCGAGCGCGCCCAGCGTTTCCTGGACGGCATGCAGGCGCTGCTGGCGTCGGTGATGGCTGATGAGCCGTTGCCAGCCACGCAGCCGGTGACGACCACGCGCGGCCTGACCGCGACGGCGCCGCTGACCAGCACTGCGCCCATCACCAGCAACTTGCCGCTGACGACGACGCCGCCCATCACCGCGACGATGCCTTTCACGGCCGAGGTGCAGGCGCCGTTGACCAGCACGCTGACCGTGACTGCCACGGTCGCGCCCACGGCCACGGTGACGCCGCCGGCGAGTCCGGCCCTCGACGCGATCCGCGGCATGGTCTTCCTGGACGCCAACCGTGACGGCGTGCGCGCGGCCGCGGAGCCGGGCATCGCCAACGTGCAGGTGACGCTCTACACCCAGGATCGGAAGGAAGTCGCCCGCACCACCACCAATCTGCAAGGGGAATACGAGTTCAGCGGCCTGACGCCGGGCATCTACATCGTCGTCCAGACCGATCCGCCGGGCTTCGTCTCCTCTTCGTCCAACGTGCTGACCGCGATTCTGCGCAGCAACCGGCCGGTGGAGAACGTCAACTTCGGCGATTATCGCTAAGAGCCGCGCGGCGTGTGGTTGGGGACTGAGCGTGCCGGGGCCGTTGAGCGGCGCTCTCAGTCCTCGGCCCATGCCGGCGGCGATTCTGCTTCTGGCGTTGCGGCCTCGACTCCGCGCCGCTTTGGCGTTGCTGTCACGGCAGCGTGCGGTTTGACAGCCGCGGCCTTGTGTGTTACCATCCCGCCACTCAAGTTGAAGGCTCAAACGTCGATGATTTCTCAGTCCACCTCCCAGTTGCTCAGTCCATCGACCGCTCACGGTGAGCGTGTGCTCTTCGCGTTGGCGCCGCGCCTGGATGCTTCCTGGCGCGGTTTTTATTTTAGCTACTTTAGCAGCCAACGCCGCGCGCCCCACGCCCAGACTGACCCGACGCCTTGACCCAACGACGAGCCAGGAGACCGATCAGAAAGCGTGGAGCGCATAGCCCACGCTTTTTTCATGCGGTTCGTAGTTCGTAACTCGTAACCGGAGTTTGCGGGAGTCGGCTTTGAGTCATGTAACGAGTAATGCGTAATGCGTAATCGGAGTTTGCGAGAGTTGGCTTTGAGTCATGTGAGGAGTAATGCGTAATGCGTAATCGGAGTTTGCAGAGTTGGCTTTGAGTCATGTGGCCGTAACCCGTAACTCGTAACTCGTAACCGTGGTTTGCGGGAGTTGGCTTTAAGTTACGCTTTACATACCCTGGAGACCCCGCCCGCAATTCCGGTTACGCATCACGCATTACGCATCACGCATCACATACCCTGGAGACCCCGCCCGCAATTCCGGTTACGCATTACGCATCACGCATTACGCATCACATACCCCGGAAACGCCTCCCGCAATTCCGGTTACGAGTTACGAGTTACGAGTTACGTGTTACGTGTTACGAGCTTCTCACTAGGAGGCCCTATGCCCTGTCGAGGTGTGCGCGGCGCCACTACTGTCGATGACAACTCAGCAGAAGCGATTCTCAGAGAGACCCGGCGGATGTTGGCGCTGCTGATCCATCTGAACGACATCCGCCCGGCGGATGTGACCAGCGTGATCTTTTCCACGACACGCGATCTGACGGCCGAGTATCCGGCTCTGGCCGCGCGCCAACTGGGCTGGCTGGACGCGGCGTTGATGTGTGGCCATGAGATGGATGTGCCCGGCGGCCTGGCGCGCTGCGTGCGGGTGCTGATCAACTGGAACACCGACAAGGAACTGCACGACATCCAACCGGTCTATCTGCGCGGCGCGCGCAATCTGCGCCCTGACAAGGCCGCCCTGCCGCCGGTGGACAACGAAGATCTGGACGGCTGGATCCAGCAACAAGTCGATCACTGGCGCGACCAGCGTTCGGCCAAAAAGGAGACACGGATGAAGATCGTTGCCTTTCAAGGGGAGCATGGCGCCTTTTCCGAGCAGGCCGCCCGTCAACATTTCGGCGCGGATGTGATCACACTGCCCTGCACGGCCTTCGAAGGCATCTTCGCGGCCATCGACGCGGGCGAGGCGGATTTCGGCGTGCTGCCGGTGGAGAACTCGCTGGCCGGCTCCATCAACCGCGCCTACGACCTGCTGCTGGAGCATGACCTGCGGGTCTGGGGCGAGATTCTGGTGCGGGTGCGCCACAATCTGCTGGCGCCGGCCGGAACCACGCTGGAGCAGGTCCATACCGTGCGCTCCCATCCCCAGGCGCTGGCCCAGTGCGAGCGCTGGCTCAGCCAGCGGGGGCTGAAGGCTGTCACCTGGTATGACACCGCGGGCAGCGCCAAGGAACTTGCTGCCAACCCGGAGCCAGGCGTCGCAGCCATCGCCAGCAGCCTGGCGGCCGAGACCTATGGGCTGGAGGTGCTGGCCAGCGGCATCGAGGATCTGGCCTGGAACTACACCCGCTTCTTCGTCATCGGCCGCGGGGATCCGCCCATCACGGCCAAGGCCAAGAGCTCGCTGGTCTTCTCGGTGACCCATGAGCCAGGGTCGTTGGTGGCCTGCCTGAACGAGTTCTCCAGCCGTGGGATCAACCTGACCAAGATCGAGAGCCGGCCGCGGCGCAACCGCCCCTGGCACTACGTCTTCTACCTGGACTTCGACGGCCACTGGCAGGACCCTGCCTGCCAGCAAGCTCTCGTCAGCCTGTTGGCCCGCGCCGCCTTCGTCAAGCTGCTCGGCTCCTACCCCGCGGCCGAAATGCCGGCGGCGAATGGAGAGGTGGGGCAGAGTGAGCTGTTGCAGATATAGCGTAACTCGTAATGCGTAACCCGTGACCCGGAATCGACGACTTTGGGTGTGGATTTTGGGTTAGGTGTGATGCGTAATGCGTAATGCGTAATGCGTAACCCGGAATCGACGACTTTGGGTGTGGATTTTGGGTTAGGTGTGATGTGTAATGCGTAATGCGTAATGCGTAATCCGGAATCGACGACTTTGGGTGCAGATTCCGAGTTACTCGTTACTCGTTACTGATGGTTCGGTCATTTTCTGAGCGTATTCTCAAATTCAGGCTATCCCGTATTTAGTGCTCCTTTAATCAAGAGCAACTATATACAGCCGGCGACCCTAGTCGTCCATCCGGCCACGTCAACAATGGCACGGTTTCGGGC
>JAKQCW010000293.1 GCA_029558955.1 Chloroflexota bacterium | reverse complement strand
GTGCAGCGCCAGCTTGGCGCTGAGATTCCCCTTCAGCGCGGCCGGCTATGGCCCTGGGGCGTGCAGCTCTACGTCGACGATCCGCGCTACCATTACGAGGTCTCGCGTGCGCCGCTCAGACTGGGCGACGAGGCATTCTTGCAACTCATTGCCGGCCGCACAGCCCGGCTGATAGGCGTGCTTCACCCCCTTTACATGGCCATAAGCCGCCAAATAAAGATGACATAAAATTAGTACTTGACATATCTAATCGTTTGCGCTATAATAGGTAAAGTTAAATGGCGTCAACCTGTCGTTCAATAGCAGGGACTGCGGAAATCGCCGCTCACGCTGCCTTCAACGACGTCCTCTCAGACAGGCGACGACTTCTCAAGTTTCAGCGCATTAGGCGCCTGAACAGCAATGCACTGGCAGGCTAAAGACCAAGCATGTGAGTGCAACTCGGCCAACGCCGATGGCATGGCCGAATGGAGCGCAACTGATGGCCAGTAAGAAAGTAACAATCAAAGGACGCGGACCGGAGCTCTTCGGTCGCGGCATCGACCTCCTTTTCGGCGAGGAGGCCGATGGCCAGCCAGACCTGGCGATGCCGCCGAACGGGGCAGAGCCGGTCAGCTCAGCCCCATCTGAATGGCCGGCCAACACGGTGGCAACGGCGCCGCTGGCGGAGCGAGCGCGCGAAGCAGCCTATCTGGACGCGGTCAACCCGACCCAAACCACGCTGGCAACATCGATTGTCGCAGACAGCGACCGCGAGGCAGCCTATCTGGACGCGGCCAGCCCGACCCAAACCACGCTGGCTGCATCGCCAGCGGCAGACAGCGACCGCGAGGCAGCCTACCTGGACCTGGCCAGCCCGACCCAGAACACGCCGTCGCCTGTGGATGAGTACCTGCGGCCGGCGGCCGAAGCCTTCATCCAGGCAACGGCGGGCGCGGCCGATGACGCTGCTCACCCCGCAACGCCGCCGAACCCAACGCTGCCGGATTACCCCAGCGAGGGCCCGGTGGTCGCCGAACTCACGCAAACCGACACTGAGGGTAACACCATGCCAACAACCCATCCCACCACCCCAAGCCAAGATATCGACGCCCAGCAGCCATCCGTGGCAGCCGATGACCGTGATCGCCGCAAGGTAGGCATTCCTTCCAGCAACGGCGCAGCAGGCGCCGACGATTCGGCCCTGTCCGCCGACATCGGCAAGGAGGATGGCGCAACGCTGACCCGACAGGAAGCCCGGGAAATCGCCAGCAAACTGCGCCGCAGCGACCTCAACGCGTTGGATCGCGAGGTTGATGCGCTGTACGCCAAGGTCGGGACGCTGTTGAGCGGCCACCGTCAGGAGGCGACCATTGCCTTCGACATCCTGCGGCGGGTGCGCATGATTCTGCTCAAGGACCCCGAACGCTACGCCGACGCCGAGTACCTGGTCAACCAGGTGCGCGCCCGCACCAATCAGATCGAACGGAGCATCGAAGGTGGGCGCGCTCATGCACCCCGCATCTTCACCTACCAGACGATCTGGCTAGTGATCCTGGGCTTCATGGCGCTGGCCACCACGGTCAACGGCGTGACATTCCGCGCCTGGGCGTCGGTGCTGCTGGGCATTCCGCTGGAAAGCGAACAGCTCAACTGGGCGGTGCTCTTTCTGAGCACCCTGGCCTGGGGCGGCATCGGCGGCGTCACCTGCGCGCTTTGGTCGCTCTATCATCACATCTCGGTGGTGCGCGATTTCGATCCGGTGGAGACCCTCTGGTATTACTCGCAGCCTCTGCTGGGCATGGTGCTGGGCGGCATCGTCTTTCTGATCATGGGCGCCGGCTTCCTGGTGGTCCAGGTGGACCTGGCCACGCAGGCGCAGTCATCGGCGGCGCTGGGCGCCCGGCTGTTGCCGGCCGCGGTCGCGGTGATCGCCGGCTTCCGCCAGAACATGGTGCTGGAGCTGATCGAGCGCATCATTGCCCTGATCATCCCAGGACAGGGGGAAGAGGAGAAGCCCACCTTGTCGGCCTATCAGCCGCCAAGCCAACAACCCCCTGAAGAGCTTATGATTTGACGAGACTCCAGCGGCCAAGTATAATTGGCGCTGGATAGCCAACGAACAGAACCCATTCGGGCCGACAGGCAAGAACACGGGTGAGGAGCAGGTCTAGCCTCTCCCGTTTCTTGTTGTTTAAGGGCCGCAGACAAAATCGAATTCTCTCTCCGCTTCGGCGGCGTCAGAGCATCCAAAGAAAGGAGCACGGACTTTTCTATGCCCAAGAGAACTTTCCAGCCTAAGGTGCGCAGGCGACTGCGCGTGCATGGCTTTCGTGAGCGCATGAGCACCGGGGATGGTCGCAATGTGATCAAGCGGCGCCGCATGCAGGGCCGCAAGCGCCTGGCCCCCACGGTGTCCTATCGCAAGCGGACCTGGTAATCCTTGAAACGGGAGCATCGGCTGGCCGGCCGCGACCGTTTCGAGGAGATCCGCCGTCATGGCAAATGCTGGACCCATCGCCTGCTGGTGGTGTGCATCTTGCCCAACGATCTGCCCGGCAGTCGCTTTGGCTTCTCCGTCAGCCGGCGGGTGGGCGGCGCGGTGGTGCGAAATCGGGTGCGCCGCCGACTGCGAGAGATCCTGCGCCTTCGCCTCTCCACGATTGCCCCAGGGTGGGATGTGGTGCTGATCGCCAGACCACCGATCGCCCAAGCGGAGTACCGCCAGATGGAGAACGCGGTCGAGAGAGTCATCGCGCAGGCGGGACTGCACGCCGCTTCTCCAACGCCTTCAGCAAAGTAACCATCTGTCACATCGACCGGCAAGGGCCAGGTGAGACGTTGCCATGAAACAAGTCGTGATATTCCTGATCCGGGGCTATCAGCGTTTCATCTCACCCTTGCTGGCCAGCAACTGCCGCTTTCAACCGACCTGCTCCCAATACACGCTGGAGGCTGTAGACCGCTACGGCGTGTTCAAAGGGCTGTGGCTGGGCGTCAAACGCATCGGCCGTTGCCATCCGTTCAACCCTGGCGGCTACGACCCAGTGCCCTGAAGCTGCGGCGCTGGGCGATTCTTTGGTTGGAGTAAACGAGTCACTATGTCGAAAAAACGGGCGTTAAGCCTGTTGATCCTGCTGGCGCTGGTGGCGGTGGCCCTGGCTGGCTGTGCGCCCGTCCAGGATGCCGAGGGCAACGTTACGGCGCCTACCTGGATCGCCTGGCTGGCCGCGCCGCTGGCAGCCGTCATCGAGTTTGTCTACGAGAAAATTCTGACCCCCCTGGGCTTGGCTTCCTACGGGGTGGCCATCATCGCGGTAACGATTCTGATCCGCCTGCTGCTCTATCCGTTGACCAGGAAACAGATGGAGTCCATGAAGAAGATGCAGGCTGTTCAGCCCAAAATGAAGGAGCTGCAGGAGAAATACGGCAAAGACCGCAACAAGCTGGCCGAAAAGCAGATGGAACTGTACCGCGAGGAAGGGGTCAACCCTGCCGGCGGCTGTCTGCCACTGCTGATCCAGATGCCGATCCTGATCGCCTTCTACTATGCCTTGCTGATGTTGGGTTCCAAGCTGGATCAGCCCTTCCTGTGGATCCCCAGCCTGGCTTTTCCGCCCTACTTCGGCGGCATGTCCTGGCTGACGCCGTTGACGCCTCAACACCTGTTGTCGCCTGACGTGTGGCCCTACCTGATCCTGCCGGTGTTCTATGTGCTCTCTCAGCTCATCATGCAGCGCATGAGCCAGGCCGCGAACCCCAGCCAGTTGCCAGGCTCGACCAACTCGATGATGATGCTGATGCCGCTGATGTTCGGCTATATCACGCTGATCGTGCCTTCGGGCTTGACGGTGTACTGGGTGACCTCCAACATCTTGCAGATCATCCAGCAAGGATTGACCACCGGCTGGACTGGGCTGTGGCCCCTGCGCACTCCAGCCACGGCTCCGACTGGCGCCAAGGGCGGCTCGACTGCTGTGACGACCGGCGAGCCAACCTCTGGCAGCGCCGCTGCGGCCAACGAAATGTCGGCCGGTCGGCGCCGCAAAATGCGCAAGAAGAAGAAATAGCCTATGTCCTCACCAACAAGCGATGAATTTCGCGGCAAGAGTGTCGAAGAAGCGACTGAAGCTGGCTTGGCGGCCCTGGGCCTGAAGCACAGCCAGGTCGAAATCGAGATCCTCAGCCGGGGCAGCCGCGGCCTGTTGGGCTTCGGCGCCGAAGATGCCCGCGTGCGCATCACGCGCATTCCAACAGCCGAACGGGAGACGCCGGCCAAGCCGGTCAAGACCGAAACGCCGGCCGCCAAGCCGGCCAAACCGGCCATGACCGAAACAGCGGCCGCTAAGCCGCCCAAGCCGGCCAAAACCGAAGCGCCAGCCGCCAAACCGGCCAAACCGGCCAAGGCCGCTCCCTCCGAAAAACCTGCGTCGCCGGCGGCTGAGAAGACGCCACGACCTGAGGCCCCCGCTTCGCCGGCTGTCGGGGCCGCTGAGGCCGGCGACCAGGATGTCGGCCCCATCGCAGCCGAGCTGCTGCAAGGCATGCTGGATCGCATGGATCTGCGCGCCCGGGTGCAGGTGGTCGACTATCGCGGCGTGCTCGACGATGACCAGGATGCGCCGCTGATGCTGAACATCGAAGGCGAAGATCTGGGCATTCTGATCGGCCGGCGCGCTGAGACGCTGGCGGCCCTGCAATACCTGACGCGTTTGATGGTCAATCACCGCGCCCACCGCTGGGTCAACCTGGTGGTGGACGTGGAGGGCTACAAGGCCCGGCGCGAGGAGCAATTGGTGCGTCTGGCCGAACGCATGGCCGAGCGGGTGGTGAGCACCGGGCGCGCGGTGGCG
>JAKQCW010000290.1 GCA_029558955.1 Chloroflexota bacterium | reverse complement strand
CGCAAGACGCAAGGGCAAACGAAGGACACACCCCCATGCTGCTATCAGAAGCAATCGAGGCGCTGGCTGTGGCGACGCTGGCCGATGGCCGGAGCGAACGGACGGCCGGCGACTATCGCCAGAAGCTTCATGCGCTGCTGGCCTTCCTGGGAGATCGGGACGTAACGGCCGTCACAGTCCACGACCTGCGGCGCTACGTGGCCGATATGCGCAGCCGTGAAACGCGCTATGCTGGCCATGCCTACAAGACCGAAACCACGGGCGGTCTGGCGCCGGCTTCGCTGGCAACAAGGATCCGCGCGGTCAAACGCCTGTTCAACTGGCTGGCCTCGGAGGGCGCCATCGAAGCCAACCCGGCGCACGGCATCAAAATGCCCAAGCCCCCACGCGGCCGGCAGCCAAAAGCTATCTCCGAACATGATCTGCGGCGCATGATCGAGGCGGCGCGCGCCGACGCGCGCGACCTGGCGCTGGTTCTCTTCCTGGCTGACACGGGCTGTCGGCGCGGCGGCCTGGTGGGGCTGCGGTTGGGTGATCTGGAGATTGACCACGGGCGGGCCTGGGTGACCGAAAAGGGTGACAAGCGGCGCGCTGTGTTCTTATCGCCGGCGACCATCGCTGCGCTGCGGGTCTGGCTGGCTGTGCGGCCGGCTGTGGCCCATGACCGGCTGTGGCTGTCTCACAGCACGGGCGAACCGCTGACCGGCGACGGCGTGGCGCAACTGCTGGCGCGGCTGGGGAAGCGGGCCGGTTGCACGGGTCCCCACGGCGCCCATTCCTTCCGGCATGGCTTCGCGCGCCAATGGATCATGGCGGGCGGCGATATGGGCACGCTGGCCGATGTGATGGGCCATGCGGAAGTATCGACCACGTGGGCGGCCTACGCCGTCTTCACACAGAGCGAATTGCAGGCGCGGCACGCTCGCTTTTCGCCCATTAGCAAACTAGACGGAGAACACGAACATGGATACAATGGCGGCAGCTAACGTGAATACCTACGCCCCCGTAGCTCAGAGGACAGAGCAGTGGTTTCCTAAACCCCTGAGCCGGCCGATAGGTACTCACGTGGAAACGAAACGCTTACCCTCGCTGGTCGATTGGGCGGTTGCCCCTGAGTGGGTGACCCCTGAACATGCGGCATTCCTCATGGGCCGCGGGTACGACCTGGCTGTAATCCACGAACTGGTATCTATCGGGGCCTTTGATCTGCGGGACGCGCCAGACGGCGGGTACCTGATCGAGCGCGCCAGCCTGCGCGAGTATCAGGACGCCCTGCTAATCGCCTTGTCGGAGTAGCTGCCATGCAATCAATGACCATGACAGCAGCCGGCAACGGTCATATCATCGCGGATTGGGCCAGTATGCCAGAATGGATTACGATTGACGAGGCGGCTGATTTGTCGCACTACAACCCGGACTATTTGCGGCGCCTGGCGCGCAAGGGGCGGCTTGGAGCCGCAAAAAAGGGGCGGGATTGGTGGATTGATCGCGACGCGCTGCAAGCCTATCTAGAAGCCCCTCCCCCACGGGGGCGCCCTGTAGTAACCGAAGAAGCCTAAGCGGGCCGGTGCTTTGTAGTACCGGCCTTCTCTTTTGCCTATAAATGGTCATACATGCTTGACTATTTCTAGGAACCGTGATACACTTCCCCTAGACATCCTTACCAACACAAACGCCCCTGGCAACGGCTGGAGACCATCACCAGGGGCTAACCCACTGAGCCGGTTCAGGCGGCGCGGCGGGCTGACTGGATTATACCACAGCATGGTCAATCTGGCGGCCTCCCTGCTACCCCTGGCAGGTGGGGCCGCTTTTCATTCTCGGAGGTATTGACCATGCCAACATGGACACACACGACCTGCACACACTGCGGCGCTGACCTTGCCCAAGCGACGCGCGGCCGGCCGCGGCGCTTCTGTTCGCCAGCCTGCAAACAGGCTGCATACCGGGCCGGCGTTACGAAAGTCAATAGAACGGGCTACGAGCGTTCCGAAGGTCCAAACACACACGCGGCCGGCGCTGCGTTCAACCCTGCCAGTCCTGGCCAGCCTGAGAGGACGGTGAAACTATGAGCGCGGTCGCATTGCCTGGGATCCCTGTGGTTTCACAAGTTGGCGTGTTGAACGTGGCCGGCCTCGGACAAATCCCCCTGGTCGATATGCCCCGCTTCGACGAGCGCCAGTGCTGCGGCTACGTGCTGCGCTACCTGGCTGGCGAGCTTGAAGGCCAGCCGGCTGATTACATGGCCTGCAAGGCATACAAGGCCCGGCTGTGCAAGATGCAAGGCGGCGGCGCTGTCTGTGCGTTTCACGAGCCGGACGGCGCGACCATCTGGCGACGGGCCGCTAACTGGCGGCTGCTTGTCCAGCCGGACGGTTCGACGTGCGTCACGCCGGCGCGCAGCGCACTGGAGATCGCCCGTCCCCTGGGCGCTAGGATCGTCGGCGCGGTTCCTGTGGAGGTGACGCGGTGAACTTCTACGGCGCACAGTATGACCCGGCTGTACTGCGGGAGATCGTGTCAATCGAACTGCGCGCCAACGGCCAGCAGGTGGCAGTCACCATGCCCAAGTCCCTTCCGCAAGTCTGGTCCCTGTTGGCGCGCGGCGCGTTCGGAACCAAGCCTGAGACGGTCAAGCGGCTGGCAGACAGCATAGCCGAAAAGGCAGGTGTTGACGCGGCCAGCATTCACCAGACGCGGCACGGCCTCGTTGTGGTGCTGGCAAAGCCCCCGGAGCTGCGGCGCACGCTCACAGCCGGCGAACTGCTGCGGGCGGTGCTGGCCAGCAGGCGGCCCCTCGGACGGCTGGCTGTGCCTGTGGGGCTGTCTATCCTGGGTGAACCGGTGCTGCTGGACCTGGCAGACGCCACAAGCCCCCATGCGGCTCTCCTGGGCGCGACAGGGAGCGGTAAATCGGAGCTGGCGCGCTGGGCCCTATGGTGGCTGTCATTCCGCAACGGGCCGGCTGTGCGGCTGGTGACCTTCTCCCCCAAAAAGGACTATGCCGACCTGCTGGGCTGTGCTTCGATGGCCCATCCCCCGGTGCAATCGTTCTCTGAGGCGCTGCGCCTGCTGGCCTGGCTGGTCGGGGAGCTTGACCGGCGCATGACCAGCGGGGAGCGGGAACCGCGGATCGTGGCCATGTATGACGAAGTGCCAACCCTGCTCAAAGTCGCGCCTGAGGCTGACAACCTGCTGGGCAGGATCGCGAGCGCCGGCCGCGACGCCGGCATACACCTGTTGCTGGGCACACAGGAAGCGGGCAAGGAAGCGGGATCGTCGGCCATGGCAAACATGCCGGCGCGCCTGGTCGGCCGTGTGTCGTCTGGCACGCTGGCCTATGTCACCAGCGGCAGGAGCGGAACGGACGCTGACAAGCTGCTGGGCAAGGGGGACTTCTACCTGGTGCGGCATGACGCCGTGCGCCTGCAAGCCCCTTTGCTGGGCGCGGCGGAATGGGAGCGGCTGCCCTACCTGCTGGAAGCGGCTGAACTGGACTTGCCCGAAGTGATGCCGTTGCAGGCGCAACCCCAGCGGCGCGGCGGGTCCGGCTGGAATGCCTCGGACGTGGACGAAAACGAGGTGCTAGCGGCCTTCGACGCCGGCGCAACCCTGCGCGCTGTCATGGATGAATTCGGCCTTGGGTACACGCGGGCAAAACGCCTGCAAGATCAATACCAGGAGGTGAGCTAATGGAGCGAGTTTTTGGGCTGGCTGCGCTGGCCGTGATCGGCGGCGCCGTGGCCGTGCTGGCGCTGGGCTGGCGTGTGCTGGATCGCGTCGGCGATGCGCGCATCTATGCGGACCTGACGCGCTGGGCTTTGGTGCTAACTGTGATCGTCGGCGGGATCGTCTTCACACGGGTTTTGCTGAACGGGCTGGCCAAGCTGTCAATGGGGCGCAACGCGCACAAGGCGCAACTGGTAGAGCGCGAGCGCATTATCGAGCGGCACACCATCGATGGCCGGCTGCCCGGCCCGGCGCCGCAGATCGTGACGATTGACCGGCCGCAGGACCTGCGGCAAATCTACCCTGACGCCATGCGCGCGGCCATCGAAAGCGGCCGGCCGGCTGGCCAGATCGCGGCGCCCGACGCCTACCCGGTCGAACTACCCACGGCGGACGTTTGGGCGCAACTGGAGACCCTTTTTCAAGATTGACCGTTGTTGTTGCTGCTGGCATGGCTTCTTTTCGTTGCCTGAGACGGTCCCCAGCAGCAACAACAACAACTGCGGCACATTAACAACCGCATAGCGCGCGCGGCCGGCTGTGGAAGTCAGACGGGAAACCGACGAAGGTTGAGGCCGCGCGGGCCCCCTCCCCTTGGTTGGCGAGCGCCGAACGGGGCTTGCGCGGGCATGGCGAAACTTGACTACCCCTGCCTTGGCGTGTATAATAGCTTGTGATAATGATCCTTGTAGCAAGCTAACCCAGCAATTGGAGCGTGCATCATGCCCACCACAGAACTTGTAATCCTACCCTCTGACAGTCTTCTACCCGCCATTGAACGTGAGCTTAACCGTGATCCGCGGCTTAAGTCTGACAACACCAAGCGCGGGTACAAGCACGATCTGCGCCAGTTCGAGCAATGGCGCGCCGGGCGGCCACTCTCAAAGATGCTGGTGCAAGAGTATGCCGCCTGGCTACAGCAGCAGGGGCGCGCGCCATCGGGTATCAATCGGGCCTTGGCTGCTATTCGCTGGTGGGCGCGCCGTGTGGCTGATCTGGCCTTCGAGGACGCAGCGATAGGACGCGGCCAGCGGGAAGAGGTAGTCACCCAGGCGGCACGGGTGGCGAGCATTCCAGACGTGACGGGCAGCCGGGGCAAAACCGGGCGGCATGTGCAGTATGGCGAGATTGACGCCCTGCTGCGCGTCTGTAGCAACGACCAAACGCCGGCCGGTGTGCGGGATGGCGCCATTATCGCCCTGGCTGCTGCGGCTGGGCTGCGGCGCGCGGAGATCGCCGGGCTAACCCTGGCTGACTTCGAGGTGACAGACCGGGCGGCCGGCGAGGGCGTGCTTACGATCCGCGGCAAGGGCGACAAGGCGCGCACGGTGGACGTGTGCAACGGCGCCTACGCCAGCCTGGCCGACTGGCTGGCATTGCGCGGCGACGCAGCCGGGCCCATCTTCTACGCCATCCGGCGCGGCGGCCATATCCAGATCGGGGACGGGCTGACTACGGAGGCGCTGGCGCAAATGTTGACCAAGCGCTGTCAGCTGGCGGGTATCGCCAAGCGCACAACCTGGCACGACTTCCGGCGCACTGTGGCCGGTGAGCTGCTGGACAACGGCGCCGATGTAGTGACCGTCCAGAAGATCCTAGGTCATGCCTCCCCGGTGACCACAAGCCGCTATGATCGCCGGCCGGACGAAACCCGGCGCCGGGCCATGCGCGGGCGGCACGTCCCCTACTACGGCGGCC
>JAKQCW010000250.1 GCA_029558955.1 Chloroflexota bacterium | reverse complement strand
TTCTTTGTTTGAGAAGGTCGAACAAACGATTGATGGTTTGGGGTAGGGAATCAATATTCATCGGACTCACAGACCAATTCTTGAAGTCGAAAACAACTGCGTTTTGAATTACTTTGCCAATATCCACTGGCGTTTGTACTGTATCCATAGGCGTGTGATGAGTTTAGCACATATTGGCTTGCAAGTCATTGCTCTTTTCAGCAGTTGGTATCCCCACTTGATTACTCGACAAACATCTGATGGGCCAGCTAACTAGTGATTCACGGGAATGCCGGTCGTCTGATTCCGCTGCGCCTCAATTCCGCTTTTTGTCCTTCTGGAGGTGGATATGCGGATTGTGTAAGCCTCAAAGCCGTTTAGCGGTCTTCGACGCTGCCATCTTACCACAGCTTCCGCTCCCTCGCCAACTGCCAAACTGAGCACAGAACCTCGTCTCAAGAAACTGCTCCAACAGGTGGATGACGTCATCCGCACGCGCCGGAACTCCGTGGCCCCAAAGCCGTCAAGAGTCCCGTGAACAGCTACCCCTGTCACGTCCCTTCCTCGAACGGCGCGTCCACCACGCAGGCCGCGGCCCGCTGGCGCAGCAGCGGCTGGCTGATGGCTGCGGGATCCAGCCCACCGGCGCCGAGAAAGGCGACGAAGCGCCGGCCACGCTGGAGCGGGGCGACGTGCTACTGGAAATGGTCCGTCCCGAAGTCTCAGGTCTCCCCGTGTTCGACATCTGTGGGCACCCCGCTCACGAGTTGTAAGTTACGCTGCCACGAACGCATCCGCACTCATGTATACCCAGGGGCGCGTGCGCTGCGCAAAAAATGCTTGAGATGACCGCCGAGTCCCCAGCGTCAGGTGTGCGCTTTGCCAGCCCGTTCTTGATTTTGACGACTCATCTTTGGTTTACACTGACACCGAATATGGGCGAATTGACTCCAACATTTTGTTCTCGTCTTGTTGAGCGAGGTAGAGGTCCCAGCGCAACTGCAAATTCATCCAAAAATCAGGCGACAAATCAAAAAACTTTGCCAACCGCAAAGCGGTACTCGGTGTGATACCCCTGCGCCCATTTACAATCTCATTGATACGCTGATATGGAACGTGAATATGATCTGCCAAAGCTCTCTGGCTGATTCCCATGGGGTCCAAAAACTCTTCCAAAAGCATTTCGCCGGGATGAGTAGGTGTGCGGTTGGTAGGAACGCGAACCATAATATCAACTCCTGCCTTTCTGGCTAGTGATAATCTACAATCTCAACTTGGTCTGGACCTAAGTTAGTCCACACAAAGCAAATACGATACTGGTCGTTGATACGGATACTGTACTGACCTTTTCTGTCACCTGATAAGGCTTCAAGTTTGTTGTTTGGCGGAATTCTCAACTCATGCAATGCAGTGACGGAATCTAATTGATCTAATTTTCTGGCGACAACTTTCCAAATTGAGGAAGGGCATAGTTTCCTTGCCTCTTTGGTGTTTTTGCCGTTGAAAATGTCTTCCACTCCCGTGTCTTTGAACGACTTTATCATGTCGCTATGATAGCATGATATTCATGCTATTTCAAGTCCCAAAATTTTCACGAACAGCTACCCCTGTCACATCCCTACCTCGCACGGCGCATCCACCAGGCAGGCCGCGGCCCGTTGGCGCAGCAGCGGCTGGCTGATGGCTGCGCAGTCCAGCCCACCGGCGCCGAGAAAGGCCACGAAACGCGCCAGCCCGCGCGCCCAGGCCTCGGCAAACGCCTCGTCTTTGCCCAGCGCCTCATCCTCCAGCCAGAAGCCCAGGATGACAAAGGTGTTCGTCGTCCGGTCCAGCCGGCTGTCGAAGCGCGCCACCAGGCGGTCGCCCCAGAGAACCGGCAGGGTGTAGTAGCCGAACTTGCGCTGCGGCTGGGGTTTGTACACCTCCCAGACATAGTCGAAGCCGAACAACACCTTGGCCCGCCCGCGCGCGCTGACGTGATCCAGCGGCGCGAGGAAGAGAACCTCCGCGGTCGTTTCGCCGGCCAGCGGCGCCCACTCCGGCGGCGTGCGCCCGGCGCTCACCTGTTGCAGGGCGCCGACGTCGCTGCTCAGCGCGTAGTGCGGCGCCTTCCAGCCCTCCACCCGCACCTCGACGATCTCGCCATCGGCCAGCAGCGCCGCGACGATCTGCCCGGCGCGGTCCAGCGGCGCGCCGCGGTGAAAGATGTCGCTGGAGCGCGCCAGCCGCGACAGACCGGAGAAGCTGATGTCCTTCTTGATCAGGAAGCGGTCAGCCTGCTCCGGGTCGCTGGGGGCCAAGAGGTGCGCCGGCGCCACCGCTTCGGCCAAGGCGTAGACGCGCTCGAAGTTCGCGCGGTGGTGCGTCATCACCTCGCCGGTCAGCCAGAGATAGTAGAGGGCCAGCGCGCTGTCCTTGCGCCCGCGATAGCTGTGCGTCCGGGTGCGCGTCTCCATCTTGAAATCGCGGTTGCTCACGACGCCGCGCGCCTGCAAGGCCGCCCGCATCTCGACGATGGCGTCGGCGTGTTCATGGGCGATGCTGCGCAGGCGGGCGTTGTGGTCCCGCTCCCGCTCCATGACCACGCGCCAGTGGGGCAGCTCCTCCATGGGCCGCGCGGCCAGCCAGCCTCCCCAGTCGAAGAACTGGCGCTGCTGGTAGGTGGCCTCTTCCCACAGGCCGGGGCTGTAGCCCAGCACCCGGCTGTGCAGCGCGATGTCCTGGCTGCGCGCGATGATCTGCAACGGGTCCAGTTGCAGATACTCCATGGCGCGCATGGCCTGCGCCACGCCGGCGTTGCCCTGCCAGCGCCGGCCGGGCCACAGGCCCTGTTTGCCCAGGATGAAACGCCGGGCCGCGGCGAGATCGATGGTCAGCACGGCTCGCCGGTTCCTGGCGCCAGCAGCTCCACCGTCGCCGTTGCCGCGGGCAGGCCCTCAGTTCGGGCGGTCACCCGCACCACCCCCGGCCGATGGCGCGCCTTGAGATAGAGCGCGCCGCTGCTGGCCACCACCGGGAAGGGGTTCTCACCGATCAGGTCGGCCTCCCCTTCCACCTCCAGCGTGACGATCTTGATGGCAAAGGGCGCCGGGTTGTCGAACTGATCGACCAGATGAAAGGCCAGGCGGGTCATGTCGGCGCCGTCGGCGACCAGACAATCGGCGTCGGGCGTCAGCAGCAGGCGACGCGGCAGGCGGTCGGCTGGAAAGAGGAGCTGCGCCGCCGGCTGGCCCGCCAGATAGCCCACCACCCGCAGGTCACGGTGCTGGTAGCGATGGTGGGCCAGCGCCCTGTTCAGCCCGCTGACGGTGATGGGCGGGTGGGGCAGGTTGGGGTAGTCGGCGCGGTTGGGCTGAAACCGGCCCACCACCTGCTCGCCCACCGTGACCTCCACCTCGTCGCAGTTGCTGAAAAGCAGCATGCTGTCGGCCGCGCCTCCCGCGCTGTCGCCCAGGGCCCAGTGCGCGGCCAGGCGCAGCACCACCCGCTGGGCCGGCGATTGCTGGCTCTCGTAGAACCAGGCGGCCCATTTGGGCAGGCGGAAGATGTCCATCACCCCGTGGTGGCAGATGCGGTCGCCCGAACCGAACTCGATGTGGGTGTTGTAGTCGAAGGCGGCCCAGCCGATGGCGCCGGCGACCCGGTCGTTGCCCATCTGGCGGTTGTGTACGCGCGCGTGCAGCAGCGCGTGGTCCACCATCCGCTCCTCGCCGTCCCAGCTCTTGGTGGGGAACATATGCCCGGCGAACTCGGTGATCAGATGCGGCTGCTGCGTCGGCTCCGCCACCGAGTTGGAGAAGTCGTTGTAGGTGTAAACGTCCTCCAGAAAGGCGCTGCTCAGAAAATCGCGCACCCCGCCGGTGGGCCGGGTGTTGTCCAGCGCATGGGCCAGCGCGTTGGTGCGGGTGTAGAAGGCCTCGTTGTCGGCCGACTCGTTGATGCGCACCCCCCAGAGGACGATGCAGGGGTGGTTGCGGTCCCGCTCGATCATGGCCCGCAGCTCGGTCAGCGCGACCTGCTGCCACGCCTCGTCGCCGATGTGGTTCCAGCCGGCGAATTCTTCGAAGACCAGCAGGCCGATCTCGTCGCAGCGGTTGAGGAAATGCGGCGACTGCGGGTAGTGCGAGGTGCGCACGATGTTGCAGCCCAGCTCGAACTTGAGGATCTCAGCATCGCGGCGCTGCAGCCTGGCCGGCGCGGCTACCCCGATGTAGGGGTAGATCTGGTGGCGGTTCAGGCCAAAGAGCTTGAGCCGCTGCCCGTTGAGGAAGAAGCCGCGCTCGGGCCGGAACTCGGCCGTGCGGAAGCCAAAACGGCTGCTGACCATGTCACTCAGCGCGCCCGCGGCCAGCAGCGCCACCTCCACCGTGTAGAGCGCCGGCTGTTCCAGCGTCCACAGCGTCACCGGCGGCAGTGCGTCGAAATGGAGCGTGACGTCGGGCTGCGCCGCGGCCCCCTGGCTGGTCGCGATGACCGCGCCCTGCCCGTCGATCAGCCTGGCCTGCAAGATCAGATCGGGCGCCGGCTGGCTGAGGCGGACGGCGACTTCGAGCCGCGGCTGGCTGAGCACCTCCTGCGGCCGGACGAAGACGTTGTCGATGTGGCAGGTTGGGACCGACCGCAGCGAAACCTCGCGGTAGATGCCGCCGAAGGCGAGATAGTCCACCCGATGCCCAAAGGGGGGCACATCGGCCCGCTCGCGCGAGTCCACGAAGACGGTGAGGGTGTTCTCCCCGGGCACCAGGGCCGGCGTGAGATCGACGGAGAAGGGGGCAAAGCCGCCCAGGTGTTCCACCAGCAGCACGCCGTTCAGCCAGACCGTGGCCGCCAGCATCACGCCGTCGAAGTCGAGAAAGACCTGCGGCCGGCTGGGGTCGGGGCTCCAGGTGAAATGCTTGCGGTAGGTCGAGACGAACTGGTAATCCAGGCAATCGACGTTGCGGTGGGTGAAAAGCCGGTTGGTGTGGGGCAGGGTGATCTCCTGAAAGCGCTCATCGGGCGCGGTCAGGTCCACCTGGTCGGCGACGTAGAGCCAGCCGGCGTTGAAGGGTTGAAGTGTCCTCATGGTGTGCGATTCTCCGAAGCGACGGTCTGAGATTTGGTTTGGCGACCTGGTCACATGGGCCGTCATTGTACCACCCCGCCCGCGCCGCGTCAAAACGAATCGTCCCCGGCCGGCGCTTCCAAAGATGGCGACTGCCAAATCGGAGTCGAGCCTTCAGGCGGTCAGCGCGCAACTCGCATCGCCCAGACCCGGCTGAAGCCTCGACTCCGCCAGAGCCGGCTGAAGCCTCGACTCCGCCCATGGTTGGCGGCTGCCAAATCGGAGTCGAGCCTTCAGGCGGTTAGCGCGCAACTCGCATCGCCCAGACCCGGCTAAAGCCTCGACTCCGCCCATGGTTGGCGCCAGAGCCGGCTGAAGCCTCGACTCCGCGCCGGCTTGACAGGCGGTTTGGAGACGCGTAGAATAGGTTCGTTCTCGCCTTCCCGATGATTCCTCCACCCCTTGCATCCCAACCGTTGGAGTAGCCATGCGCTTGTTCTCCTATCTTCTGGCCGCCCTTCTGGCCATTTTGGGCTTCATCTTCCTGACCGGCTCGCAGGGCCAGCCCGTGCGCCTGATCATCGGCGTGGTGCTGCTGGTCGCGGCCGGCGCGGTGATCTACCTCTTCCGCTCCAAGCCGCAGGTCACGCAGAACACCGTGGTGCAGAAGATCGACCTGAGCGGCGATGTCAGCCTGGAAACCATGAAGTGCAAGGTTTGCGGCGCGCCGCTGGCCAAGGACTCGCTGGAGGTCAAAGCCGGCGCGATCTTCGTCACCTGCGGCCACTGCGGTTCCACCTACCAGTTCGAGGAAGAGCCCAAGTGGTAGCCGCCGCATCGCCGTCCTCTCGGTGGTCCCCGTGCCCCCTGCAATCCCCCAAACCCCATAGACAGGCGCCGAACCCGTGTTGCGAAGTTTACAACTGCCAAAACGTGTGAAACTCCACCCGCCGCCCCCGGGCCTGCACACCTACCGCGTGCCTCTGGACGGCGGCCAGATGCGCCTGCACCTGCGCGTGGAGCGGGACGGCGCCGGCGTGCTCTTTCGCGATGTCAGCGAGGTGGTGCATCTCAACAGCACGGCGGCCGAGCTGGCCTGGCTGGCGCTGGAGGATGCGCCTCTCCCGCAGGCCGCCAAGGCCATGCGCAGCCGCTACAGCGGCGCGGGCCGGCGCCAGATCGAGGCCGAGGCCGCGCGCATCTACGCGCTGGTGGATGCCATGCGCAGCCCCGGCGACTTCTGCCCCACCTGCGCCCTTGCCGACGACATACGTCCCCCGCAGGCTGACCTGTTCAGCACGCCGGTCCACGCGCCTTTCAAGGCCGACCTGGCGCTGACCTACGGCTGCAACAACGCCTGCGCCCACTGCTACAACGAGCCCAGCCACCTGCCCATGGCCTCCCTGCCCAAGGCGCAGTGGTTCCAGGTCATCAAGACGCTACACGAAGTCGGCGTCCCCCACCTGATCCTCACCGGCGGCGAGGCCACCCTGCACCCGGATCTGCTGGAGATCATCCGCTACGCCGACGGGCTGGGCCACATCGTGGGCATGAACAGCAACGGCCGCCGCCTGGCCTACCGCCCCTTTGTGGAGGATCTGGCCGCGGCCGGCCTGAACCATGTGCAGATCACCCTGGCCTCCAGCCGGCCGGAGCTGCACGACGCCATCAACGGCGCCCGCTGCTTCCACCAGACCGTGCAGGGCATCGAAAACGCGCTGGCCAGCCCGCTGCACACCATCACCAACACCACCCTCATGCGCCGCAACATGGACCATGCCGAGGAGATCGTCGAATTCCTCCACGCGCTGGGCATTCGCACCTTCGCCATGAACGGCATGATCTACTCCGGCGGCGGCTTCGCCAACCCCGACGCCATCCCCGAGGCGCAGATGCCCAGCCTGCTGATCCGCGTGCGCGACCGGGCCGAGGAGCTGGGCATGCGCTTCCTCTGGTACACCCCCACCGAGTACTGCCGCATGTCGCCGGTGGAGCTGGAGCTGGGCGCCAAGCGCTGCAACGCGGGCGAGTACTCGCTCTGCATCGAGCCCAACGGCGACGTGCTCCCCTGCCAATCCTTCTACGTGGCGGCCGGCAACATCCTGCGCGACCCGTGGCAGGAGATCTGGCAGGGGGAGCTCTTCCGCAGCTTCCGCGACCGTGAGGAAAACCCGCGCTGGGCCGGCCTGCCGGAGAAGTGCTGGGAATGCCCCGATCTGCCGCTGTGCGGCGGCGGCTGCCGCATCGAGCGCGAGGCGCGCGACGGGGTGGAGAGCGCGTCTGGCTGCACCGGCTGCGCCACTGCCAGCAACGGGGCAAGCTGCGCCACAACCAAGAACGGCGCAAGCTGCGCCGCCGGCAGCAACGGCATGACCCAGAGCATCCCGCTGCTGGACGGCGGCTGGACGCCCCCCGCCAGCCTGTTGGCCCCCACCCGCGCCGCCCGACCATCATAAGATACCCATCAACCCTCTGGTACAAGTTGGCGTAAGTAACTCTTCAGTTTACCTGCTCCCGGCGGATCCGTGATCCGCCGGCTTTGTGCCCACAACGCCGCCGGTTCACGGAACCGGCTTAAGCAGTGAGTGAAGACCGATTTAGGTCGACGTATACTAGCCGCATGCTCCGGCCGGCCGTTGCGCAGCACCCCGGCAGGGGCCGACCGAGCCAGCCCAAGCCACCCATGAGCCCAACCCTTCTCCAACGCCTGTGGATTCCCCAGCGGCGCGGCCAGCTCCAGCCCGCCGCCGGCCTTCATGCCTACGACCAAGCCGAAGAGGGCCAGCCGGCGACGCGCTACCACCTGCGGGTCGATCCCGACGGCGGCGGGCTGCTGGTGGTCAACGCCACCGCCTGCGCCCAGCTCAGCGCCAGCGGCGTCCTGATCGCGGCCAGCCTGCTGCAAGGGCAGAGCGACGAGGCCGTGCTCAAGAAGCTGGCGCAGCGCTTCGACGGCGGCGCCCCCGCACAGCAGCGCCAGGATGTGGCCCAGATGCGCGGCATGTTGCACACGCTGGCCCACCCCCAGGGCCGCTTTCCCGTGTTCAACCTGGCTGACCCCAGCGCCCAGCCTGCCCCGCTCATGCCTCCCTTCGAGGCCACCCTGCCGCTGGCCGGGCCAGACCAGCTCAAGCCGCTGCTGGCGCGCCTCTGGCAGGCCGGCATCGTCCACGTGACCCTGCTGACGCCGCCGGCGCCCGCTCCGGCCGCGTTGGTGGCCGCGGTGCAGCAGGCCACGGCCGCCGGCCTGATCTGCGGGATCAGCGGCCGGGCCAGCGATCTGGCAGCCGACCACCTGCTGGACGACCTGATCGCGGCCGGCCTGGATCATCTGACCCTGGCCTACGCCTCGCCGCGGGCTGAGCTGCACGACAGCCTCTACGGCGCGGGCGACCATGCGCTGGCCGAGGCGCTTTTTGCCCGCACCGAGGCGCTGGCGCTGGCCGACGTGGCGCAGATGCCCTTGATCGCGGCCACCGTCGACGACCTGGACGCGACGCTGGCCCGCCTGCTGGCGCTGCGAGTGCTCAACGTGCGCTTCTTCGCCATCGCCGGCCGGGGCCAGGACGACGATGGGGCCATCCCGGCCGCCAGCATGGCGCAGGTGGCCGCCGACGTGGAGGAGGCAGCCGAACGGGCCCAGGTGCTCTACCTGTGGCAGCCGCCCGCGCTGCGCCAGCCCGACCTGACGCTGGCCGAGCAGGTGCGCCGCGGCCCCCGCTGCGCCAGCGATGTGGCGATCCGCGTCGAGCCGGAGGGCGCCGTCATCCCGCCGCGCGGCCCGCACCGCGTCGCCGGCAACCTGTTGCGCGACGAGTGGCCGGCCATCTGGCAGGACGCCGCGTTCAAGGCCTACCGCAGCCGCATCGAGCGGCCGACCCGCTGCCTCACCTGCCCCGGCCTGGCCATCTGCGCGGCTGATTGCCCGCGCGAGCCGGCCGGCTGGTCGCAGGATTAGGAGGACTTTCATGGCTCACCCAGCAACCACGCCGGTCCACCGCCGGTGGCCACGCCTCAGTCAGGTGCTCTCACTGGCGCTGATCCTGGTCGCCCTGGCGCTGTTCGTCGGCCCAAGCCTGGCGCAGGACTACTATTTCGCCGTGCCCACCCTGCAACTGCAAGTCTTCATCGAGGCTGACGGCACGGCCCGGCTGGTCTACGACATCACCTTCGAGAACAACCCCTCTGGCCGCGCCATCGATGTGGTGGACATCGGCCTGCCCACGGCCGACTATCAGCTCAGCAACATGACCGCGTCCCTCGATGACGTGCCGCTGAGCGACATCCGTCCTTCGGAATATGTCAAGCCGGGGGTGGAGGTGCATCTGGGCAGCCAGTGGATCTCCCCCGGCGACACTGGCACACTGCACTTCGAGGCCACCATTCCCGACCTGCTCTTTCAGGATGTGACCAACCGCGACTACGCCTCCTTCCAGATCACCCCCACCTGGTTCGACAGCCAGTTTGTCAGCAGCCTGACCGATGTGCAGATCGCCATCCACCTGCCGGAAGGGGTCAGCCCGGAGGAGATGCTCTATCAAAACGAGGCCTTTGGCCAGCGCGCCCTGTACGAGGACCGCGCCGTGGCCCTCTGGGAGTTCCCGGCCACCTGGCTGACCGGTCCCCACCCGGTGGGCGTCTCCTTCCCGGCCGCGGGGATCGCCGGCGTGCAGCGCATGACCGTCCTGGACCTGGCCGAGCTCTGGTTCGTGGGCCAGACTACCTTGCGGCTGGTGTTGGGGGTGCTCTTCCTGGGCGTCTTCACCTATGTCTTCGTGCGCCTGACCGGCGGCACTGGCTGGATACTCTGGTTCGCCGGCGCCGCGGGGCTGGTGTATCTGTTCATTCGCTGGCCGCTGAGCCTGCTGATGGGCTTCATTCCGCTGCTGGTTGTGCTCTACCTGGTGGAACGCTGGCGCAAGGGCCGCAAGCTGCCCTACCTGCCCCCCATCGCCCAGGTGGAGGGGGGCGGCATCAAGCGCGGACTGACCGCGCCCGAGGCGGCCGCGCTGCTGGAGATGCCGCTCAACAAGGTGCTGACGCTGATCATCTTCGGCCTGCTGAAGAAGGGGGTGTTGCGCCAGACCAGCGCCGAGCCCTTCCAGGTGGAGACCACCGAGGCCTTCGCCGTGGTCGAAGGCGCCCAGGATGAACGCTGGCGGGCCCGACGCGCGGCCGCGCAGAAGGCCGGCGTGACGCTGCAAAGCTACGAACAGCGTTTTCTGGAAGCCATCGATGCCAAGCCTGACGCGCCCCTGAGCAAGATCGATTTCGTCAAGGCCATGGATTGGTTCCTGGCCAACGTGTCCAAGCGCATGAAAGGCTTCGACCTCTCCGACACGCAGGACTACTACCGCGCCATCGTGCGCCGGGCGGTGGCGGAGGCCAAGGCCATCCCCGACATTCCACAGCGCGAGGCGGCCCTGGACCGCGACATGGAGTGGATTCTGCTGGACGACGCCTACGGCGATGTGTTCAACACGCCCAGCTACAGCTATCGCCCCAGTTGGACGCGCGCGGGAAGCGGCGGCCTGTCCGGCGGCTCCTCTGGGGGCAGCGCCCCCTCCGCGCCCAGCTTCTCCAACGTGGCCGCGGGCTTCGCCGGCTGGACTGAGAACACCATGGGCTCGCTGGCCGCGGCCATCAGCCCCAGTTCCCTCCCCTCCCTGGCCGGCAAGAGCGGCTTTGTCAACCTGAGCGGCGTGGACAAGGTCACGGGCGACGTCTTCCAGGCGCTGGCCAGCAGCAGCGGCAAATCAGGCGGCGGCGGGGGCAGCAGTTGCGCCTGCGCCGGTTGCGCCTGCGCCTGCGCCGGCGGCGGGCGGTAAACCGATCAGACCACCGTCCCGCCCGACGGGGCAGCGCGCCCGCCTGATCGTTCCAGATGAACCCCGGGTGACTTTGCCATGAAGCCGGAACAAGCCGATCTCCCCTCTCTGCGCCTGATTCGTGACCAGGCGGCCTGGCTGGCGCCGGCGAGGACCTGGCTGCTGCAACAGGTCAACGCCAGCCAGCGCCGCGCCGTGCTCGACCTGGGCTGCGGCTTCGGCGTGGTCAGCCAGGAGCTGGCCGAGCTGAGCCGCGGCCGGGTGACCGCGCTGGATCACAGCCTGCCCGGCCTGCTGGCCGCGCCGGCCATGCTGCGCAATTCGCCCCCCGCCTGCGCCGACGCGGCCCACCTGCCCTTTGGCGATGCCAGCTTCGACCTGGTTTTCTGCCAGTTGGCGCTGCTCTGGATGCCGCTGACGGCGACGCTGGCCGAGGTGCGCCGGGTGTTGCAGCCGGGCGGCGCGCTGGTGGCCATCGAGCCCGACTACGGCGGCATGATCGAGCATCCGCCGGAGCTGGCCACGCGCGAGCTGTGGATCGATGCGCTGCGCCGCGCCGGGGCCGACCCGCTGGTGGGACGCCAACTGCCCGGCCTGCTGGCTGGGCAGGGCTTCACGGTGCAGGTGGAACTGATGAGCAAGCTGAGCGCGCCCGTTCCCCAGCGCTTCGACCTGCTGGCCGGGCTGCCGCTGACCGGCTATGAGCAAAAACAGGTGGAGACGCTCAAACGCCAGGCCAAAAGGCTGGACGCGCCCTGGCAGCAGGTGGTACACCTGCCCTTCATGCTGGTGACGGCCACCGCGCCGGCCGAACCCCGGCCAGGCGGCCCCAAAGCGCAGCGGCGCGGGCTGCTGGGGCGCAGAGGATAGCCCCGTTCCCCGAACCGCCCCCCCTGTTGGCATCAGGCATCGTCGGTGCGCGTGGGGATCAACATCACCGGATGGCGGCTGTGGTGTACGACGCGGTCGGCCACGCTGCCCAGGAAGAGCCGCTCGACCCCGCCGCGGCCGTGGGTGGCCACCATGATCAGATCGACCTCCTCCCGTTCGGCCACGTCCAGGATGGTGGTGGCGGGCCGGGATCCCTCCACCAGCGCGCTGACCGCCAGCCCCTCCTCAGTCAGCAGGGCGGCGGTGCGTTCCAGATAGCGGCGGGCGTTGGCGTCGGCCTGCTGCCGCAGCTCGTCCACGGCATCCCCCAGCGCGCCGTACATGGCCGGCTCCGGGATCTCCGGCACGGTCAGCAGCAGCAGCTCGGCGCCGGAGACCTGCGCGCTGAGCCGCGCCCAGGGCAGCACCTGCTCGCCGAAGCTGGAGCCATCCAAGGTCACCAGCACGCGGCGCAGGATGGGACGCTGACCGGCCGCCAACGCCTGGGGGCGCAAAAGGATGACCGGCACGCGGGTCAGTTGCAGCAGCGCGCTGGCGTTGCTGCCCAGCATGAAGCGGCTGACCCCAGAGCGGCCGTGGGTGGACATGACCAGCAGATCGATCCGCAGCTCGCGCGTCAACATGGCGATGGACTGCGCCACTGGCCCGGCCGCGATGTACGTCTCGACCCGCACCCCCTGCGCCTGACACTGGCCGGCGAGGGCGTCCAGATAGGTCTCCAGCTCCGGCTGTCCCGCTTCCAGCGGGTTGCCGCTGGAGCGTCCACGAGGCAGCACCCGCAGCGCGCCGCGCCCCGGCAAGACGGAGATCAACACCAGGGTGGCATCCAACTGGCGGCTGATGGCGACTGCCGAGGGCAGGGCGCGTTCGGCGAACTCGGAGCCGTCCAGGGCAATGGCCACTTGCCGCGGCGCGGCCGGCTGCTGCTGCCAGCGTTCGGCCGCGCCGCGGTCGATGGCCTCGGCGGCCGGCGCCAGCCGGGTCGAGGGGAGGCGGGCGGCAATGGCGCCGCCGGTCGATCGCGGGCTGGCCAAGGCGTGCATCGCCCCTTCACGGCGGCCCAGCTCCTCTTGCAGCGGATTGGGGCTGCCCAGCCTGCGCCGCGTGAAGTGAAACAGGGCGTAGAGCAGCGGCGCGGCCAGCAGGAGCACCCAGGCGCCGCGCGCAAAGCCCTCGACCGCGGCCAACAGGCTGGCCAGGCTGATGGTGAGCGCGGCCAGGAACAACGTCAGCGACAACAACCGGCCTTTACGACCGGGGAGGACGCGCGCCTCACGCCGGGCGCGTCGCCAGGCCGCCCAGGCCACAATGGTCAGCAACAGCAGCGATCCGGCCACGAAGACCGGCAGATAGATCTCGGCGCGCGCCCCCAGAAGCAGAAAGCAGGCGGCCGCGATCGCCGCCAACAGCTCGACAGGCCGTTCGGGCGCGCCGGCGCGGTTGCGCTGGGCCAGAAAGCTGGGCGCGAAGCGGCGGGTGGCCAGGCCAAGGCTGAGATTCTGCAAGGCCTGGGCGCTGGCCGCGGCTGCGCTGAGCAGCAGCGCCGTCGCGATCAGCAGGGCCAGCCAGATCAGCGGGCCGGGCAGCAGGGCCTGCAGCACCTGCGACGTGGGTGAGACTGAGCCGCCCTCAGCCTCACCCAGCAGCGGCAGCGGCCCCAGGATCAACAACGCAGCCAGCCCGGTGACAGCCGTCAAGGCCAGACTGCCGAAGGCCTTGCGGGCGCGCTCTTCCCCATCGCCCTGAAAGGCCGGCTCCAGGGTGGTGAATACCTCGATGCCGACCAGAATGGCCAGCAGGCGGGCCAGCCCGGCCGCGGTCTGTTGCACGCTCTGCCACGAGGCGAAGGCCGCAGTCGAGAAGGGGGGCAGCCGCAGCCCGCCGCTGTGCCAGACCGCGGCGATGACCAGGCCCCACAGCAGCGCCAACGCCGCGCCGGTGGACAGACCGTAGAACGTGACGAGCCGGCGCGGCCGATGGCTGACCAGCCAGGCCAGGGCCACGGCCAGGCCGGCCGCCAGCAGGTCCCGCCCGGCGATGCCCAAGAACAGGTCATGATCCAGGGCGGGGAAGCGGTCGGCCAGCAGCGTCAACGCGGCCGAAAGGCTGACCAGAAAGGCCAGGATGTAGAGCAAGAAGGTCACCGCCGCGTTGACCTTGATCGCCCAGGCGCCGAACTCCTCCTCGCTCAGCCCTGCGGCGCCGCGGCCGTTGTGCACCCAGGGCAGACGCCCGCGGCGCAGCGGCGCCAGAATCACCACGCCATAGACCAACGCCGCCGCCAGCAGGGTCAGTGCAGCCAGCCAGAGGCTGGCGCCGGCCGCGGCGCCGGTCGCGCCGGCCACGGCCAGCAGCCGCCAGAAGGAGCCGAGGCTCAACAACGGCGCGCTGACCGGCACGCTGCCTCCGGCCAGAACGCCTTGCAGTGAATTGCGCAGTTTGGAACGGGCGGGATGTGCCATAGAGGCCTTCAGTATAGCCGATGATCTGCCATCTGCCAAAGGCCATCTCGGGCAACTTGCCAGCCGATGCGTTGCCAGTTACAATGCGCCATCGTGCTTGAAGGAATCCTCGATCGACTGACCCGAACTGCCACGGAACACGGCCGCGGCGCGCTGTGGATGGAGGCGCTGCCCTGGCTGGTGGAAACCTGCGGCGCGGTTGGCGGCCAGATACTGGTCGATCTGACCGCACCGATTCGCCATGCCCATGGCCAGATCGACCAGACGCAGCAGCGCAAGATCGACGCCTGGGAGGGGGATCTGCTCTGGCTGGAGGACTGGATGCCGCTGGGGGGCGGGTCGCTGACCCACAAGCCGCCGGCGCGGCCGATGACATCGCCAGACTCGCCGGTGGTACACATCCCCATCTACGAGGGGCGCACCCTGGCCGGCGGCCTGAGCCTGATCTTCCCTGAAGCGCGCCCGCCGGATGTTCCGATGATCGCGGCCGCCGACGCCTTGACGCAGTCGGTGGCGCTGGTGGCCACCTTGGCCATGGAGCGCTATCAACTGCAGCGCCGCCTGACCCAGGGCAACCTGCTCTACGAGGTCAGCCGCGCCATCTCCTCCTCGCTGGAGATCGACGATGTGCTGAAGTTCACCACGGCGGTGGCGGCCAATGCCCTGGGCGCTGAGGCTTCGGCGCTGCTGCTGGTGGATCACGTCAAGAGCGAGATGGCCTTCGTCTTCGTGCATGGACCCACGGCCGAGCCGCTGCACGGCCGGCGGCTGCCGCTGAACAGCAGCGTGGTGGGCCGCGTGGCGCGCACCGGGCAGCCGCTGATCATGAACCGCATCACCCACGAGGTGCTCTTTGCCGCGCTGGATGACAAGGGCCTGGGGCCGCGGCTGCGCAACATGCTCTGCGCGCCGCTGCAGGTCAAGGGTCAGACGCTGGGGGTGCTGCTGGTGCTGAACCGCGAAGGAGGGCAGGAGTTCAGCGCCGACGACCTGGAATGGCTGATGGCGTTGGCCGGCCAGGCCTCGGTCGCCATCGAGAACGCCCGGCTCTACAGCACGCTGCGCGAGGAACGCGACCGCATCGTGCAGGCCGAGGAGGAGGTGCGCCATCACCTGGCGCGCAACCTGCACGACAGCGCGGCCCAGCTCGTGGGGTCGCTGCTGATGCACATCGAGGTCGCACGCAAGCTGGCGCAACTGCAGCCCGCGGCGCTGGAACCGGAGTTCGATCTGCTGCGCGAGCTGGCGCAGCAGACCAACCAGGAGCTGCGCCAGGCGCTGCTGGAGCTGCGCCCGCTGCTGCTGGAAAGCCGCGGCCTGATCGGCGCCTTGCAGAACCACGTCAATCAACAGCGTCGCCGCGGCCAGGTGATCAGCATGACCGTGGATGGGATCTTGCCGGAGGCGGTCAACAAGCAGGCCGAGACCGCGGTCTATCTGGTGGTTCAGGAGGCGCTGAGCAACGTGCGCAAACATGCCAGCGCCCGCAACACCTGGCTGCGGGTCTTCGTCAGCCACCCCAGGCTGATCATCGAGATCGAGGATGACGGCGAAGGCATGGCCGCGGATCAGACGGAGAGACACCATCAGGAACAGGGCAAGATGGGGATGCTGACTATGCGTGAACGGGTGCAGTGGCTGGGGGGTCAGATCAACTTCACTACCCAGTGCGACCCGGAGTGCCACGGCACCCTGGTGCGCATCGAGCTGCCGTTGACCCGCCTGACGACCAGCGCCAACGCCGACGCCGCCTCCTGGGTCATGGCTACGCAGAGCCAGCGTTGAGGCAGTCTGTCGCGCCGCGCCGGCGCTGACCAGCCAGCCGGACGGCATCTTTTCAGCAATTCCAAAGATAGCGCGGAGTCGAGGCTTTAGCCGGGTCTGGTCGAGGCTTTAGCCGGGTCTGGCCGAGGCGAGTCGGGCGCGCCGACCCGCCTGAAGGCTCGACTCCGGCATGGTTGCCATTGCTGGCGTTTTTTGTATACGCTTGACAAAACGTTGGGGGTGTGCTATTATGGCAACATACTACGCGAAACCGGCGCGTAGCCAGCCCCATTCCTTCCCCGGAGGTTTCCTTCCATGAGCATCGACCAACCAACGCTGTTTCCATCGCCTGGCCGCCCTGGTTCGATGTCCGCCCCCATCGCTGCGCTGGGTCCGCTCAGCGCCCGCTCGTCGCTGACCGCGGCGGTGAGCGGCTTCCACAACCACATGGTCCGCCAGGGCTTCTCCGAGAACACGGTCAAAGCCTTCATGGGCGACCTGCGGCTGCTAATGAAGTACATTTCGCCCAACACCAACATCAGCCGCATCTCGACCCATGACCTGGAGAATTTCCTGACCTGGATTCTGAGCGAGCGCGGCACGCCATGCAGCCCCAAGAGCTACGCCCGCCGGCTGACAACCCTCAAGGTCTTCTTCAAATGGCTGCATGACACCGACGTGATCGCCAGCGACCCGGCCGCGCCCATCGCCCATCAGCCGGTCAGCACCCCCCTGCCGCAGATCCTCTACGACAACGAGGTGGAGCGCCTGCTGCGCTACAGCCGCGATCTGCTCTGGGCGCGCAAGCCTGACACCCGCCCCTACGTGTTGGTCAGCCTGATCTTGCAGACGGCCATCAAGAAGAGCGAGTGCATGGGGATCAAGCTGGAGCATCTCGACAGCTCCGATCCGCGCGCGCCGGTGCTGTATGTGCGCTATCCCACGGCCCGCATGCGCCACAAGGAACGCAAGCTGGTGCTCTCCCCCCAGTTCATGCAGGTGGTGCGGCAGTACATCGCCCAATACAAGCCGGAGGAGCACCTGTTCGAGTGTACGGCGCGCAACCTGGAGTATGTGCTGGGTGACGCGGGTCAATTGGCCGGCATCGAGCACAAGTCGGTCTCCTTCGAGGCGCTGCGCTGGACCGCCGCGGTGCGCGATTACCGCACCGGCATGTCGCCGGAGCAACTGCGCAAGAAACTGGGGCTTTCCCAGATCAGTTGGCGGGAGACCGGCCTGAAGATCCGCCAGTTGGCCAGCCCCGCCCTCTAAGACAACCAGCCACTCCACCGCCGGCCCGGAGTCAAGGCTTCAGCCGGCCCGGAGTCGAGGCTTCAGCCGGGTCGGAGTCAAGGCTTCAGCCGGCCCGGAGTCGAGGCTTCAGCCGGCCCGGAGTCGAGGCTTCAGCCGGCCCGGAGTCGAGGCTTTAGCCGGGTCGGAGTCGAGGCTTCAGCCGGTCCGGAGTCGAGGCTTTAGCCGGGTCGGAGTCGAGCCTGTAACCGGGTTGGACCGCGTGAATCGCACGTCCGACCCGCCTAAAGGCTCGACTCCGCCCGCCCCTCTCCCCCTCACCTTTTCCCTCTCCCCACCCACCGCCGCCGCCACCGCCGGCGCAGGGCGCGTTCCAGCCCTGGCCAGATCCTGCGCGCCTCCGCTTCGGCCTCGGCCGGACGCGGACTGTATTGCGCCGCCTCGTAGCTGCGCACGAAACGCTGCACCTGCCCGGCGGTCGCGGCCTCATCAGCGGCGCTGCCCGGCATCGGCCCGCCCAGCGCCTGGCCCAACTGGGAGGGGGTGTCGCCGGGATGGAGCGCCAAACCGAGCCGCCGGCCCCAGCGCGTCAGCCGGCCATACAACACCGCCAGCTCCGGCGGCGGCCGGCGGCGCCGGAGCAGCCAGACGGCCGCGGCCAACACGGCCAGCGCCAACGCCGCACCCAGCCACCCGACGCGCCGCCGCACCATCTGATCCTCGCGGAAGGTCTGAAGGTCGGCCTGGATCTGGGCCGCGGCGGCCGCGGCATCGGCCGGCGCGGTTCCGGTCGCCAGCGGGTCCGCCGGCTCAGCGCGCAGCGGCGGCGTCATGGCCGGCGTCGGCTCGAAAGAGACCCAGCCGATCTCTGGAAAATAGAGCTCAGGCCAGGAATGGGCGTTCTGCTCGCGCACCACGAAGTCACGCCCGGCCGGGTCATAGAGCCCGCTGGTGTAGCCCACGGCCAGCCGGGCCGGAATGCCCAGGGTGCGGGCCATCACCACCAGCGCGCTCGCATAGTAATCACAATAGCCCCGTTGCAGATCGAAGAGGAAATAGTCCACCACATCGCGGCCGGCCGGCGGCGCGGCAACCTCCAGGTCGTAGGGAAACTGGCGCAGGTAGTCTTGCAGCGCCAGCGCCTGATCGTAGGGGGTGGCTGCGCCGGCCGTCAGCTCCTGGGCCAACTGGCCGACGCGGGCGGACAGCGAAGGCAGCGCCAGGTAGAGCCGGGCGACATCGGCCGGGTACGCTTCCCCGGCGGCGCGCAGTTGGTCTGCCGTGGCCGTCGGAATCATCGACAAGACCTGATAGCGCCGGCCGGCCGCCAGCAGGGCGACCAGGTGATCAGCCGGATGTTCCAGCCCTGACCGCGCCAGCAACTGATAGGGGCGGTTGGCGGCCAGCGGTTCCCCCGCGGCATACAGCGCCCGGTCGCCGCCCCGCTCCATGCTCACCCACTGGCGCAGCGGAGTGCGCGCTGGCAGCGTCTCCTCGGTCCAGGGCTCGCCAGCGGCGAATTCCTCGGCCAGCAGCCCGCTGTTGCGCCAGCCGCTGCCGTCATACACGTCGAAGGTCAGCCCCCGCCAATTGTGCTGGCTGGCCGGGCCGGGCTGCACGCCATAGGCCAGCCCCGCCAGTTGGTCGGTGCTGACGCGCATCACCACCGCCTCGCCCAGCTCAGGCCCGTCGGTCAGCAGGTGGCCGCGCGGCAGCGCGCCCGAACGCAGGTCCGTGGCCAGCAGCGAGCCAGCGGAGCGGCGCAGACCGGGAAAGGCCCGCTGGCCAGCCTGTTCGATCCGCTGCAGCGGCGCGGCCATCTGGCTGGCGAACCAGGTGGCCGTAGGCCGCAGCACCAGGTCGGGCATGACAAACCCCGCCAGGAGCACCAGCAGGGCCAGCCCGCCGGCGCTGGCCAGGATATCCTGCCGCACGTCGGCCGGATAGTCCATGCCCAGGCTGGCCCAGCGCAGCTCCAGCACGTGGCGCTGCATCAGCACCGCGACCACGGTCACGCCGCCCAGGAAGAAGGGCAGCCAGATCCGGCCATCCCAGTAGACGTAGGCGTTGGCGGCCAACAGCACGCCGGCCGGCAGGAAGGCCGCCAGGGTCTGGCGACGCACGAAGAGCCACCAGCCGGCCCAAGCTGCCGCCCCCCAGGCCAGCAGGCCCAGCAGCCAGCGAAACACGGCGTCATCCTGGCCGACCTGCCCCGCGGCGCGCACGTCGCCCACCCACTGCGCCAGCCGGGCGGCCATCTCGCCCATGGCCAGGCCAGCCCGCACCAGGGGCAGCGCCAGCCGATGCACGCCGTCCGCCGGCAGGGGCGCCTCACGCCAGCCGACCAGCAGGGTCACCGCCGCGATCCCCAGCAAGGTCAGGACCAGCGCGGCCCACCAGCCGGCCAGCCGGCGCCTTTGACCGGCCGCGCGCGCGCCCAGGACCCGGCCTAGGCCCAACGCGGCGCAGTAGCCGCCGAGGATGACGACGCTCAGCAGCAGGCCCAGGTGCGGCACCCAGCCGGCCGCGCCGGCGCTGACCGTCGCCAACAGCAGGGTCAGCAATGCCAGCAGCCACAGGAGCCAGCCCTCGGCCGGTCGCCGCCGGTGGAGCAGGCGCAGCGCGGTTTCCATGCTACACCACCTCCTCCACTTCCACGGCGATGACGCGGCCGGTGGCCGACAGGGTGCGCAGCTCGGTGCGGGTGCGGGTAAGCTGGACCACGGGGCGGAAGACAAAATCGCGGTCGATCAGGTGGCTGGCCACGCCATGTTGCGCCAGCAGCCCCCGCAGGCCGGCCAGCTCCGCGGCGCGCGTCTCCCGCTGAGGCGCGTCCGGCGGCAGGAAACTGGCCGCGTCCAACAGCAGCGCGGCCGGCGCGTTGCCCTGCTCGGCCAGGCGCAGCAGCTCGCCGCTCCAGGCCGGGTCGGCGGCGGGCGTCACGGCCACGATGGTGCGGCCACGGCCGCTGGCGGGATGCAGATCGGCCAGCAGGCGGGCCAGCGGATAGCCGGGCGTGGCGCTGGCCTGGGCCAACGCCTCCAGAATGCGCCAGAGCTGAAGCTGCCCCCCCTGCGGCGGCAACTGGCAGCCGGGCGCGGCCAGGCCGACGCGCCGGTTCTCGGCCAGCATCTGCGTGGCCAGCGACGCGACCAGGGTGATCGCGTATTCCAGGGTGCTCTCGGCCCCCGCGCCGGTATGCACGGTCGGATCCAGGTCCAGCACGATCCACAGATCCCCCGACGGCTCCAGGTCGAACTGCTTGACCATGAAGGGCGCGCCGTCCTGCCTGACGCCGCTCAGTTGAGCGGTCTTGCGCCAGTGGATGGCGCGCAGGGGGTCGCCGGGCGCGTAGGGCCGGACGGTGGCCACGGTGGTGGTGGTTTGATTGGTGCGCCGGTGGGCGCGGGCCTGGCCGGGGGCCAGGCCGCGCGGCAGGCGCAGGTCGGGCAGCACCATGGCGCGCGGATAGACGAGGATCGAACGGCTGTCAGGGTAGCTCACCACCGCCTCGAAAAAACCCAGCGGGTCGCCGCTGTGCAGCTCCCAGGGGCCGAGGGTGAAGACGCCGCGGTGCTGGCAGCGTCCCTGGGCCGGATAGCTCTGCTGCTCATGCACCCCGACATAGGCCACCCAGTCAGGCCGGTAGCCGGGCAGATTGGAACGATCCAGCACCTCCACCCACAGGGCGGGAAAGGAGGCCGCGTTGACCACGGTGAACTGCTCGGCCAGCAGGTCGCCGGCCACCACCCAGGCGCCGCGCACGGTGCGCTGGCCGCTCAGGCCGCGGCTCAAGGCCCACGCCCAGAGGTAGCAGACGAGCAACAGCACCGCCAGACCCAAGATGACGCCCACCCAGATGCGCGCCGGGTTGAAGATCTGGTTGATCAACAGCAGGCCCAGAAGGACCAGCGGCAGGCGGCTGCGCACGCGCACCGTGCGCAGCCCGTCGGCCATAGGCGGGCTCGGATGAGTGGTCATGGCCGGAGTCTAGCACATGACGGGCAAATACGTTAGTTGGGGGTAAATCGGGGCGCTCCGGCTCTTCGTTTGCAAATCTTCCCGCGCTGTGCCATAATCGGCCAGACTTTTTGCAGGAGGCTCGACTCGGATGCTGATCTGGCAGATTCTCGCGGTAGTCATTATCCTCGCCTTCGTCGTGATCGCTGTGCTGGCCCTGATCGAGCCTGGCCCACTGCACCGGCGCAGTCGCAACCCGCGGGCCAAGCGGGCGCAGCCCGATGCGCCGCCGCAGGACGATCAGTCCCTCTGACCACTGGTGTTTTTCTCCCCGGAACCATGGCGATGACAGCAAGCCGCGGCGCATCGACAGCAGCCCCAGGCGAACAATGGCTACATCTGGCCGAGTTGACGGCGGACAGGCTCCCCCTGCCCTACTGGGCGGTTGCCCTGGCTTTGGGCGGGGTGGTGTGGGCGGAACAGGCGATGGAGCAGGCGATGTTGAGCGACCTCAGCCGCCTGTTCACCCCCAACAACCTGGCGCTGCGGCTGGCGCTGCCCGCGCTCACCGTCTACATGCTGCTGGCGCTGCGGACGCTGAAGCGCAGCGCGTTGCCGCAGTTGGCCCAGCTCCGGCCGACGGTGTTGATCGACGACGCCGCGTTCGACGCAGCGGTGCAGCGCATCGTGCAGACCAGCCCGCGCACTGAGGGCATCCTGCTGATCCTGGCGCTGGCCATGGTGACGGCCTGGTTCGTGCTGCTGCGCCTGCCCTACCCCATGATGGCGTCCATGCAACTGCCAGGCAATCCCGCCCAGTCGCTGCTGACTTTGATCGCTTACACGATCTTCGGCTGGGCAGGACTGACCCTGGTCTGGAGCACCATACGTTTTGGCCTTGGGCTCGGACACCTCGCCGAGCAGCCGCTGGCCATCAACGCGCTGGACCCTGACAATGTCCTCCCCTTCGGGCGGTTGAGCCTGCGCCACAGTCTGACCGTGGCCGTGACGATCCTGTTGTTTGTTATTCCCCTGGGTGCGCCCGGCGACCTGCTGGAATACACCGTGCTGGCAATGGCGACCGTGGCCAGCCTCAGCGCGCTGATTCTCCCCCTGCTGGGCGTACACCGGCAGATGAGCCAGGCGCGCGGCCACGTCACGGCGCGCATCAGCCAGGAACTGGCCCACTGCCAGAACCGGCTGATGGAATGCGTCGAGGTCAACAACGAGACGCTGCGGGACCTGTCGGAGCGCACGGAAAAGCTGATGGCGCTGCGCAGCGCCATCTACCGCTCCCCCACCTGGCCCTTCCGCAACGCCAGCGCGGCGCTGCGGGTGCTGCTGGCGGCCATGAGCCCGCTGCTCTACTTCGTGCTGAACGAGCTGGTGCGCACCTACATGCTGCCGCTGCTGGGCGTGCGGTGAGTCCGATCAGCGGCCGGGGAGCAGCGGCGTGGCCTGCCAGTTGCCCACCGAGCGCGGCGGCATCCAGTTGCGCACGCTCTTGGCCATGGCGTTCAGCCGGCGCAGCGTGACCGTGTCGCGGATGTACGCCGCCTCCTGGTCGCTGATGGTGATTTCGATGCTGGCCGCGGCCGCCTGGGGATCGGTCAACAGCCACTTGCGGAACGCGTTGTCGGCCAGCAGGGCATAGCCGATGAGCCGTTCGAGGTCTTTTCCTTCGAGCATGGGGAACTCCTTTCCAACCATCTCCAACAGAATGTTTTGCGCCCAAGGGGCGGCAGTCGCCGGCGATTACTGCCCTCTGCCCAGCTCTCAGCCCGCCGGTTGACCGAGCAACTGGCCAACCGCGCCGGCCAGTTGGCCGCGGGCGGCGGCGATCAGACGCCGCCAGGCCAGGTCGGCGTCATCCGCTTGGGCGGCGATAAAACGGGCCAGACCGGCGCAGGGAATCGCCTCGGCCAGCGCGCCGGCCCTTGCCAGATGTCGCCGCACATGCTGCCAATAGCCGCCGGGATCGCCCAGCATCAGCAGCGCCAGCACGCGCCGCTGGTTGGCCTCGACATGCTGGCGCTCCTGGGGAAGATCGGAGGCATAGGCCACCAGCACGTTGGCGCGGCCCTGCGCCAGGTCTTCCCGCCAATCGTCGATGTGATCCAGCAACACCTGGGCCGTGAGCAGATGATCCAGCGCCTGCTCCACCAGGGGCCGCAGCTCGGCGCGGCCAGCCAGCAGACAGGCGCCTGCCGCGGTGATCTTCAGCGGCGCGCCGCGGTCGGCCAGTCGCAGCAGCTCCGGCTCCTGCCACAGCGCGGCCGGCTGGCTGAGCGGCGGGCCATCCTCCAGCAGCGCGGCCAGCCATGCGGCCATGTAGCCGCTGCGCCAGCGCCAGAACTCCGGCGCCCCGCCAAAAAGCTGCGCCAGACCGGCCAACGCCGCCTCGTTGAAGAGGCCGGCCAGCACGGCCTGGCGGCCGGGGCTCAGGCCGGCGGCCGTGGTCTCTTCGGCCAGATGATCTTGCAGGCGGACGTAGCCCAGGCCCAGCAGGTTGCAGGTCGTCAGCGCGCCCCAGAGATCCTCGGACAGGCGCAGCTCCTGGCCCAACCACCAGGGCAGATGCCACTCCACCGGCCACTGTTCGATGTCGTGCATGGTCAAGAAGCGATCGCCCCAGGCAGCCAGGTCGGGCGAAAACGCCTGCAACGCGCTGCAGCATTGAGCTCGCAGCGCAGCCACGGTTTCCGGTGAGAACGTGGGATATCTGTTCACAGTCGAATCACAAGTGTCTTGACCGCGTGGGGTGGATGCTGCCGGATGGCAAGAATTTTAGCACGCGCTGGAACGATTGTCAACGCTTTCTTTGGCCGTTAACCGCGCCGTGCGGTTGACAGCCCGCGCCACTTCTGCTACTATGTCAATCAACACCGCCGCGGAGGTCAACGCCGTGCCCACATCATCCTACGCCGACCTGCTGATCCGCATCCTCAAGCGCGAGGAGCAAGGCTACCCCATCGAGCTGACCTTGAATGGTCGCCTGGAATTCCTCCGGGGTTATGTCAAACCATCCGTTGCCCAGTGGACGCCAACGACGTTGGGGGCTGACGCCGGCCGCAGCCTGTTCGAGCTGCTGCTGGAGGATAGCCAGGTGGCCAATGCCTGGGCCATACTGCGGGGCGCAGCGCCGCAGCGCCGCATCCGCCTGAGCATCGACGACAACGCGGCCGAGCTGCACCCGATCCCCTGGGAGCTGCTCTATGAGCCGGGCGAGGGGGGCGAGGGGGTCAACCTGGCCGCGGCCGGCGCCACCCCCTTCTCGCGCTACATCCCCGGCGCACAGGCTGATCCCCCGCCAGCCGCCGCCCACCGGCTCAAGATTCTGGTGGCCATTGCCAACCCCCTCAACCTGACCAGTTGGAGCCTGCCGGCCATCGACGTGGAGAAGGAATGGGAGACGCTGACGAGCGCGCTGGCTGGGCTGCCGGTTGACCTGCGGCTCTTGCCCCAGCCCTGCACGCTGGAAGCCATCGAGGCTGAGCTGCTGAAGGGCGCCCACGTGTTGCACATCATCGCGCACGGCGTGTGGAGCAAGAGCAAGCAGGAGGCGGCCATCGTCCTGGCCAACCGCAACAACCAACTGCATTTTGTCTACGCCGACGAACACGCCCAGGCGCTGGCGCGCCATCTGCGCGACGGCGGCGCGCCGGCCGGCCAGCCGGCCTTCCCGCTGCACGCGGCCGGCGCCGCCGGGGAACAGGCCCCCTCCCTGCGGCTGGTCTTTCTGGCCAGTTGCCAGACCGCCACCCAAAACCCCACCGACGCGTTCGCAGCGTTTGCCCCGCGGCTGGTGCGGGCAGGGGCGCCGGCGGTGCTGGCCATGCAGGACCTGGCGCCGGTGGAGAGCACGCGCGCCTTTGCCGTGGTCTTCTACCGGCAACTGCTGAGCCATGGCCGGGTGGACCTGGCCGCCAACCAGGCGCGCGCCGCGCTGCTCACCGGCCGCTGGCCTGGCGCGCACATCCCGGTGCTCTTCACTGGCCTGACCGATGGCCAACTGCTGACGGCCAGTCCGACCCGCGCCGCGCTGGCTGCCATCTGCGAAGATGAGGATTTCGCCTGGTTTGCGCCGGCCGCCCAGAACTACCTGCCCCTGCCGGTCGAGGTGGTACACATCACCGGCCGCCAAAGCGTGCAGCGCTTCGACGCCCAGGCGGTGGAGCCGACCGCAACCATCGATGTGATGCAGGCGCTGGGGCAGATCTATCCGGTCGGGGCGGGCGCGCCGGCGACCTTGGTGGCGCTGGCCGGCGGCTATGGCGCCAACCGCACCACGCAGCTTCGGCGCATCGTCTGGCAAACCGCCCAAGATTCGCTGGCGCTGGAGACGTCCGAGCCGATCGTGCCGGTCTACATCAGCCTCAACCGCCTGCGCCTGGGCGAGTTCGGCGCCAACGATCCCATCGGCGACATGGTGCGCGCCGCGCTGCGCCGTCACTGGGGCCCGTTGGACCCGCGCCAGTGCGCCGAGCTGCTGGCCGGCCGCTCCCCCATTCTGCGCTTCGTCTTCCACGACGGCGACACCCTGACCGACGCCGCCCTGCTGATGGTGCTCAAGCAACTGCGCCTCTTCGCCGAGCGCTATCCCCAACACCAGTACATCTTTGGCATCCATCCCGAACGGCTGGTGCAGGATCTGTTCGCCGGCGTCAGCCTGCACGTGCTGATCTTGCAGCCGCTGGACCGGCGCAAGCTGCGCCATTTTCTGCAAGGCCGGCCTGCCGACGACCCAACCGGCCTGCCGCTGATGCGTTGCCTGGATCAGTCGGGCCTCTACGACCTGGCGGCCGTGCCCTGGTTCATGTTGAACCTGGTGGAGAGCGCGCGACGCGGCCGCTGTCCGCGCTCCCGCACCGAGCTTTTGCAGCAGATGGTGGGCGACGCCCTGGCCGAGGCCAGCGACACCCTGACCGCGGGCAGCCGGCAACGCTCGCTGACCCGCCAGGGGGCGGTGATCGAACACGTGGAGCGCATCCTCTACGCCCTGGCCTGGCGGATGCAGACCAACTTCACCTCCACCCTGCCGCTGGACGAAGCCTTCACGCTCATGAAGCAGATCCGCGGCGACCGCGAGTATGGCCTGGAGGAGCTGACCGATGCGCTGGTGCAGAACAGGTTGCTGACCATCGAGGGCCGCGGCCTGCTGCGCTTCGCCTATAGTCACATCCAGGCCTACTGCTGCGCTCAGGCCATCGTGCAGCGCAATGACCGCATGCGCCGGCTGGACGACATCACCTCGACGCTGGGGCGGCTCTCGCGGCTGCACTGGTGGGAGGACACCCTGATCTTCGCCTGCGGCCTCATGGCCGACGACACGCGCGCCCTGGAGGAATTCCTGGCTGCCATCGTCTACGGCATGAATCTATTGGAGAGCGACCGCACCTTCCTGGCGGCCCGCTGCCTGTCCGAGATTCCGCCCACGGGGCCAGCGACCCGCACGCTGACCAACCTGACCGAGACCGTGACCGCGGCGCTGATCTGGCGGCTGAGCAATCAGAACGAGCCCAACTCGGTGCAGCGCAGCCGCGCGGCCAATCTGCTGGGGCAGATCGCCACCCGCCCGGCGCTGGAGCAGTTGGCGCGCACAGCCTACGGCAGGCCGCGCCAGGATCGACGCCATCAGCTCGATTTCGACTACAGCAACGTGCGCATGGCCGCGGTCATCGGCCTGCTGCGCATGAACCAGGCGACGCAGATCGACCTGCTGACCCCCATCGACCCGCTGTTGATCACGCTGCTGAGTTATTGGCAGGAGGACAACGTGGAGGCGCTGATCGACTGGCTGCGTCAGCAGGAGAACACCAGCGCACAAGGCCTGGCCGCGCTGGCGCTGGGGGACCTGCACATGCAGCTCAAGCTGCACGCCGACAGGCAGGAGCAGGCTGAGCTGGCCCTGGACGCGTTGGCCGACGCGTTCCTGCGGCAGAAGCTGGATGAGGCGACTCTGTGGGCGGTGACCTATGCCCTGGCCATCATCGACCTGCCCGCTGTGCAGCGCGCGGTGCTGGATCCCTTCTTCAGCGCCGAGGCGGCAACAGCCGGCGGGCCTCGGTCGGAGACCGGCCCGAGCGACGGGGTGTTGACCGGGGAAGTTCCTCATGCTGCGGGTCGCGCCGCCGGGGATGAAGCCGGCGGGCCTCGGTCGGAGACCGGCCCGAGCGACGGGGTGTTGACCGGGGCAGATGAGCGCCTGAAGCACTACAAATCGCTGGCCTATCTGATCGGCCTGCTGCGCTGGCAGGCGCCGGTCGCGCGCGAGTTTCTGCTGCGGCGCTGCATGTTGGAGAGCAAAGACGCCAAGCTGGCGGCCGTGGCCATCGACGCGCTGGCGCGGCTGGCCGACCGCAACGACAAGCCGCTGCTGGAGCGCATCGCCATGGGCTGCCCCGACGCGGAGATCATGCCCTGCTTCAAGTACCTCGACAGCGAGGATCAGATCTACTTGCAGCGCAAGGCCATCGATGCCCTGGCCGCGGTGGGCGACGGGGAAAGCATCGCCCTGCTGCGGGAAAACCCCGGCGACCCCGCCCACTGGAGCCCGGAGCTGGAGATGGCGCTCTACCGCACCAGCGAGGAGATCTACTGGCGGCTGCGCTGAGGCATGCCGCGCGCGGCGGGGACTGTCGAGAGGTTGACGCCGGCGTGACTTTAGCCGGGTCTGGCCGATGCGGGTTGGGCGCGCCGACCCGGCTAAAGCCTCGACTCCAACGTGGCAGCCACCAAACATGGCCGGAGTCGAGGCTTTAGCCGGGTCTGGACGATGCGGGTTGGGCGCGCCGACCCGGCTAAAGCCTCGACTCCTGTCTGGCAGCCACCAAACATGGCCGGAGTCGAGGCTTTAGCCGGGTCTGGACGATGCGGGTTGGGCGCGCCGACCCGGCTAAAGCCTCGACTCCTGTTTGGCAGCCACCATATGTGGAATCGCTGCTGGATAGCGACAAGTTTTGACAGATCCAGCGCCGGTGTCTGCATCTGGGGGGATGGAAACCATGCGGGAATTACGTTTAGCAATGAGAGAGGCCAGTCTTCGGAAATCGCCGACGGGGCGGCTTCCGAGATCGTAGCCCCCAACACCCACATCGAGAAGTCGCCCAGCCCCCTGGGCCGGCTGTCCGCATCTGATGCATGAAAGGCAGGCACAACAACCATGGCAGACAAACAAGGCGTCCCACTGACTGATATCACCGGTTTTCCTGTGGACCTGGCCGACCGCCTGGCCGGGCTTTGGATCACCACCGCCGACGAGTTCTACAGCGCGGCCGACGGCGACGGCGCGCTGGGCCTGGCAGAATTCCTGGGGATCAGCCCGGAGAATGTGGCCGGGCTGGTCGATCTGGTAAGCCCTGACGTGGCCATGCGCGCCGTGGGGCCGGTTGACTTCCCCGGCATGGGCGCGCTGGACGACGAGCCTGGCCTGGACCCTGCTGAGGGGCCGGCGGCCGCCGGCCGGGGCGTGCTGCCCACCCTGGTCAATCTGATCGACCAGATGCCGCCGGTGCGCGACCAGAAACACCGCGGCACCTGCGTGGCCCACGCCTGCGCGGCCGTGCGGGAGTTCCTCCTGGGCCCCGATGCCAGCGTGACCGCCAACCTGTCGGAACAATTCCTCTATTGGGCCTGCAAAGAGCGGGACAAGTGGCCAGGCGAGGGAACCTGGATCAAGGTCGGCATGGAGGTGTTGCAGGCGCAGGGGGTCTGCACCGAGGAGGTCTGGCCCTACAACCCCGACAAGGTGGCAGGCAACGAAGGCCAGGGCCCCGCGCCCCAGGGGGCCGCCGAGGCCGCCGCGGCCCACAAGATCAGCGCCGGCGAGCTGTTGCAGGCCCGCTGGGTGAGCAGCTTGAAGGAGACGCTGGCAGATGGCCGGCCGGTGGCCTTTGCCGTGCCCGTCTACCGCTACTGGCTGACCGAGCCGGTCAAGTCCACCGGCGACCTGCGCATGCCGCTGAACAGCGAGCAGTCCATCGGCGGCCATGCCATGGCCATGGTGGGCTACCAGGACGACGCCACAGTGCCCGGCGGCGGCTATTTTCTGATCCGCAACAGTTGGGGCGAGGACTGGGCCGGCAAGAGTCAACTGGCCGCGGGCTATGGCCGCCTGCCCTACGAGTTCATCAGCAAATACGGCCGCTCAGCCTACACCGCCACGGCCCCCAAACCGGCCCAGCCTGAACAGCCCAAGCCCCAGCCCGAACAGCCCAAGCCACAGCCCGAACAGCCCAAGCCGCAACCTGAACAGCCCAAGCCGCAGCCGGGCTCCAACTGGTTCAGCGACCTGCTGCGCAAGCTCTTCCAGAAGCCGCCCAAGTAACCCCACCCGCCCCGTCACACCGATTACCAATTGACAATTGGCAATTGTCAATTAGCCATTGACATGTCCTCCCGACCCAGCCCCTACCCCGGCCCACGCTCCTTCCAACGCGGCGAGCGGCTCTATGGACGCGACCAGGAGCTGGCCGCCCTGCTGGATCTGCTCATCGCCGAGCGCGTCATCCTGCTCTACTCCCCATCAGGCGCCGGCAAGACCTCGCTGCTGAACGCCGGGCTGATCCCCGCGCTGGAGGGGGAGGGCTTTCGCGTGCTGCCCCCCATGCGCGTCAACGCCGCGTTGCCGGGCAATGCCAGCGCGCCGGCCGGGCGCTACACCCTGAGCTGCCTGCTCTCGCTGGAGGAGGGACTGCCCCAGCAGGAACAACTGCCGCTGGCTGAGCTGGCCGGGCTCTCCCTCGATCGCTACCTGGCGCGCCGGGCCGGCCCGACGGGAACCAACGACAGCCCCTGGCACGGCGACGTGCTGATCTTCGACCAGTTCGAGGAGGTGCTGACCCGTGATCCCACCGACCGCGAGGGCAAGCTGGCCTTCTTCGAGCAGGTGGGCGAGGCGCTGCGCGACCGCAGCCGCTGGGCGCTTTTCGCCATGCGCGAGGAGTTCATCGCCGGCCTGGACCCCTACCTGAAGCCGATCCCAACCCGCTTCGACAAGAGCCGGCGCTTCCGGCTGGAGCTGCTCAGCCCCGCGGCCGCGATCCAGGCCATGCAAGAGCCGGCGCGCCAGGCCGGGGTGGACTTCAGCGACGCCGCGGCCGCCCGTCTGGCGGCCGACCTGGCCGCGGTGCGCGTGCAGCAGCCGGACGGCTCCACCCGCATCACGCCGGGGGACGCGGTGGAGCCGGTGCAGCTTCAGGTGGTCTGCTGGCGGCTGTGGGAACGGCTGGCCGCGGATGACAACACCATCGACCAGGCCGACATCGAGGCCATCGGCGACGTGGACGCGGCCCTGCGCGGCTACTACGCCGCCACAGCCGCGGCCGTGGCGGCCAGCACAGGCGTCAGCGAGCGCATCCTGCGCGACTGGATCGAAAACACCCTGATCACGGCCCAGGATATCCGCGGCCAGGTGCTGCAAGGGGTGGACGCCAGCGACGGGCTGCCCAACGCGGCCATCTGGCAACTGGTGGACGCCCACCTGCTGCGGGCCGAGCAGCGGCGCGGCGCCACCTGGTTCGAGCTGGCCCATGACCGGCTGGTGCGCCCGGTGCGCGAGGAGAACGCGACCTGGCGCGAGGCCACGCTGAGCCCCTTGCAGCGCAGCGCGCTGCGCTGGCAACAACAGGGCAAGCCCGCCAACTCCCCCCTGCTGCTGACCGGGCGCGACCTGGCCCAGGCCGAAAAATGGGCGCGCGGCCATGCCGCCGACCTGAGCGCGCTGGACCGGGAATTCCTCGGCGCCAGCCAGGAGGCGCAGCGCGGGCAGCGGCTGCGGCGCCGGCTGGCGGGCATCGCCGCGCTGGCCGCGATCTTTCTGACGCTGGCCGCGGCCGTCTCCGCCAAGTTGCTCCTCGACGCCAACGCTGTGCGCCGGCAAGACCGGGCGCGCACCGTGGCCGCCCAGGCCCGCAACGTGCAGTTCACCCAGCCTGACCTCTCCCTGCTGCTCAGCGCCGAGGCGATGCAGTTGACCTCCAGGCCCAGCAACGAGATCAACGCCGCGCTGCTGGCCGTGCTGGACGACAACCCGCAGTTGGAGCAGGTGCTGCACACCGGCCAACAGTCCATCCGGGCGCTGGCCATCAGCCCTGATCAGCGGCTGCTGGCGACCGGCGCCGCCGATGGCCAGGTGCGGCTCTGGGAACGGCGCACGGCCGCCGAACTGGCGATTTCTCCCCTCCCCTCCGACGGCAGCGGCGTCAGCGATCTGGCCATGGCCCCTGACCGCGCCCTGCTGGCCGTGGCCGACAAGCGCGGCCGCGTCACCCTCTGGGACCTGAGCGGCGAGCAGGAGGTGCGGTCGGGCGCGGGGGATCTGCCCGGGGCCTTCCGCGACGCGACGGCCTGGCCGCAGCCCTCGCCCACGCCCCCGCCGCCGCTGCCGCCCCATCAGACCACCCAGGTCAGCGCCGGTCAGGTCAACGCCATCGACTTCAGCCCCGATGGCCGGCGGGCGGCCACCGTGGGCAGAGACGAGGCGCTGCTCTGGCGGGTGGAGGGCCTGACGCTGGTGGATCCGCAGCCCCTCGAAAGGAGCCAGCCCACCCGCAGCGTGGCCTTCAGCCCCGACGGCGACAGCGTGGCCGTCGGCCGCGATGACGGCAGCATTGCCCTGCACAGCCTCGCCTCCGGCCTCAGCCAAACGCTGATCGGGGAACAGGGTATGGTGCAGGCGCTGGATTTCAGCCCCGACGGCAACTGGCTGGCCGCCGGCATCAACACACCGGGCCTGGACGAACAGATCGGCGTGGTGCAGATCTGGAATCTGGTCACGGCCTCTGCCTTGGCTCAGACGCCGGAGCAGAGGCAGGCCTCCCCCGATCAGACGCTGCGGGACTTCAGCCGGGCGGTGGAAAGCGTCGCCTTCTCCGATGACGGTCAGGTGCTGGCCTCCGCGGGCCGCGATGGGGTGATCCAACTGTGGAACGTGGCCGACGGCGTGCCCTTTGGCCAGCCGCTGCGCGGCCATCCGGCATGGATCAACGACCTGGCCTTTGAGCCGGGCGGCCAGTCGCTCTACTCCGCCGGCAGCAAGGGGGAGATCAACCACTGGCTGTTGGCGCGGCGCACGCGGATCGGCCAGCCGCTGCCAGGCGACGACGGCCAGGTCTGGAGCGTCGCCTTCAGCCCCGACAGCGCCTGGCTGGCCTCCGGCAGCCGGGCGGGCGCGGTGCGGCTGTGGCAGGTCGCCGACCAGACCGCGCAGGAGCTGGAGCGGCGCAGCGACGGGGTGACGGCCGTGGCCTTCAGTCCAGACGGGGCCTGGCTGGCGGCCGGCGGCCTGGACGGCGCAGTCCATCTGCTGGATGGCCGCAGCGGCGCGCCGCTGGCCCAATTGCCGGGCAACAACTGGATCACCGCCCTGGCCTTCAGCCCGGACAACGCCCGGCTGGCCACGGCCAACGCCGACAACCAGGTGCTGCTGTGGGAGCTGAGCGCCGGCCCGGCTGTCTCGGCGACGTTGACTGCCAGCCTGGCCAGCCGGATCACGGCCCTGGCATTCGACCCACAGGGCAAGATGCTCTACGGCGGCGACGCCGCGGGCACGGTCTTTCAATGGGATGCGGCGCGCAGGCAGATGCGCTCCCGGTTGAACCGGCTGAACGTTGACAATGTCCCCGTCGAGATTCCCGTGGCCAGCCTGGCCATCGATCCCAGCGGCAAGCTGCTGGCATTCGCCAGCCACGACAACGCCATCTACCTGCGCCGGCTGCCTGACCTGCAGTCGGCCGGCGGCGGCGTGCTGGCCGGCCACACCCGACCCGCCAGCGCCGTGGTCTTCCATCCCAACGGCGAGATGCTGGCCTCCGCCGGCCATGACGGCGCGATCATCCTGTGGGACATTGACACCCAGCAGCAGATCGGCTCGCCGCTGCGCGGCCACGACGGGCCGATCAACGGGCTGGCTTTCAGCGCCGATGGCCGCTGGCTGGCCTCCGCCGGCGACGACCAGCAGGTGATCCTCTGGCCGATGACGCCGGAGAAGTGGGTGGACATCGCCTGTCGCATCGTGGGCCGGCCGCTGAGCGAGGCCGAGATCGGGCAGTACCTGTCGGGAGAACCGGCGCGCGCGTGCCAGGGAATCAACCCCTCCGGCGACTGAGAGCGCAATTCCGGTCGCGCCGGCGTTCAGTGTGATAGCAACCACCGATGGCCTGTGCTGATGAACTTCGGAGAGCACCATGAACAACAAGCCTCCCCCCCTCCATCGTTTCGCACTCCTTCTGGCTCTGGGCGCCCTGCTGCTGGCCACGCTGACCACGGGAAAGGCCCTGGCCCAGCCGCCGCGGCCAACCCGCTTGCCGCCCATCAGCTTGACCCCGGCGCCGCTGCTGCGCGTCACCCCGGCGCCCACCCTGGCCCCCACCGCAGCCTCCTGCATCCATCTGACCACCGACGGCGCGCCCGGCGCCGCCTTCGTCGGCGGCCGCATCGACCAACGTTGCTTCGTCTTCCCGGCCAACGCCGGCGCGACGGCCTCCATTCAACTGACCACAGCGGCCGGGGCCAAGCTGCCTGGCATGGAGCTGCGCGGGCCCGATGGCCAGGTGATTGCCCGCAGCGCCACCGGCGCCATCACAGACCAGGCCCTGAGCCAAGGGGGTTCCTACACCCTTATCGTCCAGGGCGCGGGCATCGTGCGCCCGCTGCGCGTCGAGGTCGCCGTGACTGTGCCAGAGGCCGCCGGCTCCTTCCCCGGCAACGCCGGAGCGACCGCCCTCTGCGGCGGGACGCTGACGCCGGGCGAGATGACCACCGGCATGACCCCCTTTCCGGGCGAAAACTGCCACTTCACCTTCTTGGGGCAGGAGGGCCAGGGGGTGGCGCTGCGCATGGAGCGGCTGAGCTCTGACCTGACGCCGCACCTCACCCTCGTGGCGCCCGATGGCGAGGTGCTGGACACCGGCCACCCGCTGAACGCCACAACCAGCTACGTCAGCGCGCTGAAGCTGCCGGCCACCGGCATCTACACCGCGGTGGCCGGCTCGGTGGACGACCGCTCGGCCGGCGCCTTCCGGCTGACCCTTGATCCGCTGCAAGCGGCCCAGTGCGGCGACACACTCGCCTTCAACCAACTGGCCGAGCTGGCGCTGCCGGCCGACGAGAAGCCGTGCGATCTGTGGCTGGAGCTGCCAGAACCCAGCTTCATGTCGGCCAGCGTGACCGGCTTCGACGGCGCGCAGGGGCTGAACTGGCAGTTGAGCGACCCAAACGGCGAGATAGTGGCCTCCAACCAGGACGCCAGCTTGCTGGCCAGCACCGCCGGCCAATACTTGTTGCGCATCCGGTCGGCGTCCGGTCGCCCCGGCCGGGCGCTGATCCAGATCCTGCCGCCGGCCTTCGTGCCCCATATCGTCACCATCTCCTGCGGCGCCAACCTGACCTATGGCCAAAGCCCCGGCACGGTACCCCAGACGCTGCGCGAGGTCGGCGACCGCTGCCTGTTCAATTTCACCGGCAAGCAGGGCGACCTGGTCTGGGTGGCGGTTTCCCGGGCCTACGCCGGCGAGAATTTCGAGCCGGTGACCGAGCTGCTGCCCCCCGGCTACACGGCAACCAGCGCGCCTGAGGCCACCGCGCCACGCGGCCAGGTCCCCGGCATGACGATCCTGCGCGATCACCCGCTGGCGCGCAGTGGGCGCTACACGGTGCGCGTCAGCGACTACGACAACGACGACACGGGTAGCTTCTACATCATGGTGTGGAAGCGCACCCCTGTGAACTAGGAGGCCACCGACCTTGGCAGCGTCGCAACCTGATCTCGAAATCACCCTGCAGCGCCGCGACGGCGAGGCCTACAGCCTGGATCTGCGTTTCAGCGCCCCTGACAGCGAGGTGGATCGCACCTTCGCCGGCCAGGCGCCGGTTCGCCTCGACGGGGCCGAGCTGCGCCGGCTGGCCGGCGACGCCGCAGCCTACGGCGACTATCTGGGCGGCCAACTGCTGGCCGATGCCGCCGCGCGCAGCTTCTTCGACCAGGCGGTGGCCGTCAGCCAGACCCTTGGCCAGCCGCTGCGCATCCGCCTGGTCATCGGCCCCAGCGCGCCGGAGCTGCACAGCCGTCGCTGGGAGACCTTGCGGCTGCCCGGCGCCGGTTCGCCGCTGCTGACCGACCAAACGCTGCGCTTCTCCCGCTATCTGAGCAGCATGGACTGGCGGCCGGTGGCGCTGCGGCCGGAGGGAGAGCTGCGCGCCCTGGTGCTGGCGGCCGACCCCAGCGATCTGGCCCGTTTCCAGCTCAGCCCCGTGGACGCCGCGGCGGAGCTGGAAACGGCGCGGGCCGGCCTGGGCGCCATGCAGACCGACGCGCTGGCCACGCGCGGTCAGGCCACGCTGGACAACCTGGCCCAGCGCCTGGGTGAGAACTACGACATCCTCTACATCGTCGCCCACGGCCTGCTGGTGGATGGGGAGCCGTGGCTCTTTCTGGAGCAGCCCGACGGAACCGCCGCGCGCGTGCCGGGCAGCGAGCTGGCCACCCGCCTGCGCGAGGCGCAGCAGCGGCCGCGGCTGGTGGTGCTGGCCTCCTGCCAGAGCGCAGGAAGCGGCGAGGAGCCGGCGCCGGAGGCGGATGGCGCGCTGGCCGCGCTGGGGCCGCGGCTCGCCGAGGCCGGCGTTCCGGCCGTGATCGCCATGCAGGGCAACATCTCCGTGGAGACCGTCGGCCAGTTCATGCCGGTGCTGTTCGCAGAGCTGCGCCGCAACGGGATCATCGATCAGGCGGTGGCGGCGGCGCGCGGCGCGGTGCGGGAACGACCCGACTGGTGGATGCCGGTGCTGTTCATGCGCCTGCGCAGCGGCCGGATCAGCTACAAGCCCGGCTTCGGCGACGACCTGCAAGGGCTGCGCAAGTGGCCGGCCCTGGTCAACAACATCAAAAGCGGCCGCTGCACGCCGATCCTGGGGCCAGGCGCCAGCGAATGGCTCTTCGGCTCGCGGCGGGAGATCGCCGAACGTTGGGCTGAGACTTTCGGCTTTCCCATGAGCGTCAGCGGCCGCGAAAGCCTGCCCCAGGTGGCGCAATACGTGGCGGTGGACCAGGACGTCTACTTCATGCGCGACCAGTTGGCGGCCTACCTGCGCCAGGAGACGCTGCGCTGCCTGGGCGGGCCGGCGTCGGCCGAGCTGCAAGACGCCTCGCTGGACGAGCTGATCAGCGCGGCCGGCAAGCAATACGCGGATCAGCACGAGACCGAGACCTACCGCGTGCTGGCCAGCCTGCCGCTGCCCATCTACATCACCACACACCCCGGCAACCTGCTGGGCAATGCGCTGCGCGCCGCGGGGCGGGAGCCGGTGATCGAGATCTGCCGCTGGAGCGAGGAGCTGACCGGGCTGTCATCGATCTACGACCGGGAGCCGGACTATCGGCCCACGCCGCAGCGGCCGCTGGTCTATCACCTCTTTGGCCGGCTGAACGAGCCCGAATCGGTAGTGTTGACCGAGGACGACTATTTCGACTATCTGATCGGCGTGACCAGCAACAACGACCTGATTCCGCCGGTGGTGCGCCGGGCCTTGACCGACACGGCGCTGCTTTTCCTGGGCTTCAACCTGGACGAGTGGGATTTCCGCGTGCTTTTCCGCAGCATCATGCAGCGCGAGGGGCGCAACCGCCGCGGCCGCTATGCCCACATCGCGGCGCAGATCGACCCGGAGCAGGGGCGGATCCTGGAGCCTGAGGGCGCGCGGCGCTATCTGGAGGAATACTTCGGCGACGCGGACATCAGCATCTTCTGGGGCGGGGTGAGCGATTTCGCCGGCGAGCTGGCCGCGCGCTGGAAGAAAGACGCGTGAATCCCTACCCTGGCCCCCGCTCGTTCCAGCGGGGCGAGCGACTCTATGGGCGCGAGAGAGAGACCGGGGAGCTGCTGGACCTGCTGATCGCCGAGCGGATCGTCCTGCTCTACTCCCCATCGGGCGCAGGTAAGAGCTCCCTGCTGCACGCCGCCCTGATCCCGGAGCTGGAGCGGGAGGGCTTTCGCGTGTTGCCTCCCCTGCGCGTGGGTCTGCCGGTGGATGCCAGCGCGAACGGCGCCAACCGCTACGCCCTCAGCCTGCTGCAAACCCTGGAGGAGCAGCGGCCGGCGGGCCAGCAACGCCCGCTGGCGGAGCTGGCCGGCCTCACCCTGGCCGGCTATCTGGCGCAGGAAAGGCCGTCGGACAATCAGCAGTCCTGGCAGGGCGACGTGCTGATCATCGACCAGTTCGAGGAGATTCTGACCGTCGACGCCGGCGACCAGGCGGGCAAGCTGGCCTTTTTCGAGCAACTGGGCGAGGCGCTGCGCAACCGCAACCGCTGGACCCTCTTCGCCATGCGCGAGGAGTATGTCGCCGCGTTGGATCCCTATCTGCGGCCGATCCCGACCCGCTTCGACAAGGGCCGACGCTTTCGCCTGGACCTGCTCGGCCCCGAGGCGGCCCGCCAGGCCGCCCAACAGCCGGCGCGCGCCGCGGGCATCGAGTTCAGCGACGACGCCGCCGCCAAGCTGGTGGACGATCTGCGCACCGTGCGCGTTCAGGCCCTCGCCGCGTCCCCGGACGGCGGGGAGGCCGTGGTCGCCGCCCTGGGACATGTGGTGGAGCCGGTGCAGCTTCAGGTGGTGTGCCGCCGTCTGTGGGATGGCCTGCAGCCGGGCGACCGCGTGATCGACCTGGCCGACGTGCAGGGCGTGGGGGACGTGGACAGCGCACTGCGCGGCTACTACGCCGACACGGTGGCGGAGGTGGCCGGCCAAAACAGCGCGGGCCAGCGCGCGATCCGTCAGTGGTTCGACACCCAACTGATCACCGCGCAGGGGATCCGCGGCCAGGTGCTGCGGCAGCCGCAGCACAGCCAGGGGCTGGACAACCGCGTCATCCAAGCGCTGGTGGACGCGCACCTGGTGCGGGCCGAGCAGCGCCGCGGCGAGACCTGGTTCGAGCTGGCCCACGACCGGCTGATTGAGCCGGTGCGCGCCGACAACGCCGCCTGGCGCGAGGCGCATTTCACCCCCTTCCAGCGTCAAGCGGCGCTGTGGGAGCAGACCGGCCGGCCTGAGGGCGTTCTGTTGGGCGGGGCCGCGCTGGCCGAGGCGGAGCGATGGGCGGCAACCCCCGGTCAAACGCTGGAGCCGCACGAACAGGCCTTTCTGGCCGCCTCGCAGCAAGACCGCGCCCAAGCTGCCTACCGCGCCCGCCAGGCGCGGCGCATCCGCTGGCTTGCTGCGGTGTTGGCCGTGATCGCCCTGCTGGCCATCGCGGCCTCGCTCCTGGCCTGGCGCAGCCGCCAGCAGGCCAAAGCGGGCGAGCTGGCCGCGGCGGCCGTGGCCAACCTCTCCTTCGACCCAGAACGCAGCACGCTGCTGGCCCTGGAATCGCTGCGGATCGATCCTGGCGTCATGGCCGGCGACGCGCTGCATCGGGCGCTGGAGGCCAGCCGCATCGAGATGGTTCTGGACGCTCACAGCGGCGAGATCAGCGACGTGGCCTACAGCCCCGACGGCAGCCGGCTGGTCTCGGCCGGCTTCGACGGCGCGCTGCGCCTGTGGGACGTCCAGTCCGGCGCGCTGCTCCAGAGCTGGCCCGGCGAGAGCGGCCAGCTCCACGGCGTCGCCTGGAGCCCCGACGGCAGCCAACTGGCCTCGACCGGGCAAGATGGCGCCGTGCGGCTGTGGGACGCGCGCACGGGGGCGCTGTTGACCCCGCTGGACGCGCACAGCAGCGCGGGCAACAGCGTCGCCTGGAGCGCCGATGGCGCTCTGTTGGCCTCGGGCGGCGACGATGGTCAGGTCATCGTCTGGGACGCCGCCACCCTGGATCAGATCCAGGCGATCCCCCTGCCCGATCAGCCGCTGGTCAAGGGGGTCGCCTTCGCCCCGGACGGGACGCGGCTGGCCGCGGCGCTGGCGCTGCCGGCAGCGCTGGCAAATTCGCAGTCGCAGATGGCAGGTCGCGCCGTCGTGTTGGACCCGTTCACCGGCGCTGAGCAGTTCCAGTTGATCGGCCACAGCGACAGCGTGCTGGATGTGGCGTGGAGTCCCCGCTGCGCCGACGCGGCGACCGCAGGGCCGGCCGGCGGACGCTGCACGGAGCTCCTGGCCACGGCCAGCGCCGACGGCACGGCGCGCACCTGGGACGCCTGGACCGGCGAGCCGCGCGATGTGCTGGCCGGCCATGAGGGCTGGGTGCAGGGGGTGGCCTTCAGCCCGGACGGCCAGCGCCTGGCCAGCGCCAGTTGGGATCGCACGGCCAAGATCTGGGAGGCCAGCAGCGGCCGTGAGCTCTACACCCTGGCGCGTCACGCCGGTTGGCTGGCTGACCTGGCCTGGAATCCAGCCTGCCAGCCCGCGACAGACGCGGCCGGCGCGCCGCTGTGTGGCCAGCAACTGGCCAGCGCAGGCGAGGATGGCGCGATCCGCCTGTGGAACACCGGCCCCAGCCGTGAGGTGCTCAGCATTGTGGCCAGCAGCCAGCCGGTGTTGCGCCTGGCCTGGAGCTCCGACGGCCAGCGATTGGCCACAGCCAGCGCCGATGGCCAGGCGCAGGTGTGGGACGCCGCCTCCGGCCAGTCGTTGCTGGTCGTGCAACATCTGGGCCCGGTGCGCGATGTGGCGTGGAGCCCAGACGGCCGCCTGCTGGCCACAGCCAGCGATGACCGCAGCGCGCGCGTGTGGGAAGTGGCCACAGGCCAGGTCACGGCGACGCTGACCGGAACGCGGGGCGCGGTGACCGGCGTCGCCTGGAGTCCCGACGGCCGGCGGCTGGCCACCAGCGGCTCCGACGGCCTAATGCGCCTGTGGGACGCGACCAGCGGGCGGGAAATATCGACGCTGCCAGGACATGAGAGCCGGGTGAACAACGTGGCCTGGAGCCGCGATGGCCGGCGCCTGGCCACCTCCAGCGGCGACCGCACCGCCCGGCTGTGGGATGCAGAGAGCGGCGCGCTGCTGGCCACGCTGGCTGGCCATGCAGCCGAGGTCTACTTCGTGGCCTTCAGCCCCGACGGCAAGACCGTGGCCACCGCCAGCGTCGATCAGACGGTCAAGCTTTGGGATGCCGCCAGCGGCCAGGAGCTGCGTCAACTGCAAGGCCATGGCAACCGGGTGCAGGCGACGGCGCTCTCCGACAGCCAGGCGGCGACGGCCAGTTGGGATCGCACGGCGCGCCTGTGGGATCAGCGAAGCGGCGGGTTGCTGGCCACCTTGGCGGGAAATCAGGGCAAAGTGCTGGACGTGGCCTTCAGCCCCGACGGACGCTGGCTGGCCACCTCCGGCGAGGATGGCACGGTGCGCATCTACGCTGCGACGTTGAGCGACCTGACGCAGATCGCCCGCCAGCGGCTGACCAGGTCCTGGACCGCAGAGGAGTGCCAGCTCTACCTGGCGCGCTCAACCTGCGTCCGAAATCGATAGCGTAAAGAGTGGGCTGGAAGGCGTTCAATTACGGTGAATGATGTCTCACCATGTGGGATCGAATGGACGTGATGTGCCGAGGAGATGTGAACGATGCGAACTATAGGATTGACTCTGGTGCTGTTGATTGGTATAGTGACTCTGATCACCGTTGGCGGCCGGCCGGCGCAGGCCAGACCGGCTGCCGCGCCCCTGGCCCAGCAAGCCACGGCCACGCCGAGGGCCACCGTCTATCCGGCGGGCAAGATGGGCACAGTGCTGGCCGCGCGCCTGAATGTGCGGGCTGGCGCGTCTGCCGCGCAGCGGCAGGTCGGCGTGCTCTCGCGCGGGGCGCGGGTGCAGGTGCTCAAGCGACAGGGCGCCTGGCTGCAGATCGTCTTCCAGGGCGGCCCTGGCGGCCGAGGCTGGGTGAGCAGCGCCTATGTCGCGGTGGACGGCGAGCCGACGCCCGTCGCGCCGGCGACCGCAGGGCCCACTGCGACCCGTCCTGCGAGCTCCTCAGCAACGGTAGCTGCGCCCCGTGCGGTCAGCTATCAGGAGCCGGTTTTCACCTGGGAATGGGGCGGCCTGAACCAAACGCCCGCGCCCTGGTATTTCGACATTCAGATCTACACCCGCAGCGGATCGGATCCTTACGACGTGCTGTCGGCCACCATGGCTCAGGTGCGCCAGGAAAATGGCGCCTGGAAGTTCGACTATCGCTATCAGGCCCAGTGCGACTCCTATTGGGTGGTGCAAATCGCCCGCGGCGCGCCGGGCGACTTTCGAGGCTGGATCACCGACAAGAGCAACCGCCAGCCCATCGGCGAATCCTGTCCGGCGCCAACGCCCGACTGCGAGAACTGCGGCGGTTGAGCGAATTAGCTTTCCACAAGGAGCATCCATGAATCACAAATATGGCTTTCACTGCAACCGCACCGGCGACGATGTTCTGAGTGCATTCCGACGCATCAAACCGGCTGTGGTCAAGGTTCTCGATCCCAACGTCGATTTCCTGACCACCCTGCGCCGCGTGCATCCCGATGTCTTCATCATTGCCCGCATCGTGGTGTCGCTGGAGCAGCAGAATCGCTTCGCCGAGGACCCGGTGGGCGAGGGCCGCGCCTTCGCCGACCGCGTGCTCGGCATGGAGGCCAGCCGCACGACGGTTCAGGGCCGACCGCTGCTGGATGCCTGGGAATCCTACAACGAGGTTTTCCCTGAGAGCACGCCGCCGGAGACGATGCGCAAGTACGACGATTTCCAGGTGGCGTTCGGCCAGAAGATCAAGGCGGCCGGCCTGGAGCCGGTGGGCATGAACTTCGCCACCGGCAACATGCTGGGGCGTCATTTCCTGAACTACTTCCCCGGCACTCTGGAGACCTACACCTACCTGGGCTTCCACGAATATGACTGGCCGACCATGTGGCGTCTGCACGAGGAGAACATCCGCGAGAAGCAGGAAGGGGGCATGTGGCTGACCCTGCGCTACCGGCGCGTCATGCCTGAGGTGCGCGCCGTCTACGGCAACAAGCATGTGGCGATCATCACTGAATGCGGCATGACCCAGGGGGTGATGTCGGGCCGCGATGACATCGGCTGGCTGGCCGATCCGGCCGTGCCCGAGAGCAGCTACTGGGATTCGCTGATGTGGTACAACAACGAGCTGATGAAGGACAGCTATGTCAAGGCTGGTCTGCTGTACGTGGTGGGCGCGGCCGGCGGCTGGCCCAAGTGGGAGAGCTTCGAGCATATCGGCGGCATCATCGACCGGCTGGAGGCCTATCAGAACAGCGCGCCGCCGACGCCGGTGGCTCCGGTGACGCCCACCCCGACCCCGCAGCCGCCCACGCCCACCCCCACCCCGCAGCCGCCCGCGCCCACCTTGCAATCGACGCTGTTGGCAGAGGCGGCCCGCCGGCAGGTGATCCAGTTCAACCCCAACGCGTCCTTGCAGAAACGCATCTTTGCCGATGGCTTCGTGCCCAACTCGCCCGAGTTCGAGGTCGAATTCGGCAACGCGCGTTATGTCGCCCAGCGGGCGGAAAACCTGGCCAGCGGGGAGGTGCGGGTCTATTACGTGCGCAGCGGCGACTGGGGCAACGTGGCCTTCCACGGCCGCGGCCCCGGCGACGCCCTGGTCTGAACGCCGCCCGGGCCAGTCTGTAGCTCACGCCGCTCGGGCCAGTCTCCGACCGTGCCCGCCACCCCCACCGCGCGGCCGGTCTGTAGCCGCACACCGCTCGGGCCGGTCTCCGACCGTGCCCGCCACCCCCGCCGCGCGGTCCGGTCTGTAGCTGCACACCGCTCGGGCCGGTCTCCGACCGTGCCCGCCACCCCCGCCGCTCGGGCCGGTCTCCGACCGTGCCCGCCACCCCCACAGCGCGACTGCCAGGCCGGTTCTCCAACGAGAACCGGCCTGTTTATTGACAAAGCGGCCAATCTGACTATGCTGTTGCGCCATGAACGAAGAGACCTTGCGCGCCCTGCTGGAACGGGTCGCGACCGGCCAGGAAGAGATCGACCAGGCCATGGCCGCGCTGCGCACCCTGCCCTTCGAGGATATCGGCTTCGCCCGGCTCGATCATCACCGCACCCTGCGCTGGGGCTTTCCCGAGGTGGTCTTCTGTCCCGGCAAGACCGCGGACCAGGTGGCCGTCATCGTCCAGCGCCTGGCGCAGCGCAGTCCGCGCGTTCTGGGCACCCGCGCCAGCCCGGAGCAGTTCGCGGCCGCCCAGGCGCTGACCCCCGACCTGCAATACCACGCCTCGGCCCGCGCCCTCTGGCTGGAGCGTGAGCCGGAGCGGCCCCTCAAGCCGGGGGTGCTGATCGCGGCGGCCGGCACCAGCGATCTGCCCGTGGCCGAGGAGGCGGCGCTCACCCTGCGTCTGATGGGTCACGCCCCGCACCTGGTGGTCGATGTGGGGGTGGCTGGGCTGCACCGCCTGCTGCCGCACCTGCCCGCGCTGCAAGCGGCCCACGTGGTGATCGCGGTGGCGGGCATGGAAGGGGCGCTGGCCAGCGTGGTGGGCGGCCTGGTCGCCTGCCCGGTGATCGCGCTGCCCACCTCGGTCGGCTACGGCGCCAGCTTCGGCGGCCTGGCCGCGCTGTTGGCCATGCTCAACAGTTGCGCCTCCGGCATCGCCGTGGTCAACATCGACAACGGCTTCGGCGCCGGCTACATGGCGGCGACGATCAATGAACTGGCGTATCGTGGTGCGTAACCGGAGGGCGCGTTTGGAGGCGACTTTGGGTGCGTGATGCGTGATGCGTAACGAGTAATGCGTAACCGGAGGGCGCGTTTGGAGGCGACTTTGGGTGCGTGATGCGTGATGCGTAACGAGTAATGCGTAACCGGAGAGCGCGTTTGGAGGCGACTTTGGGTGCGTGATGCGTGATGCGTAACGAGTAATGCGTAACCGGAGAGCCTTTTTTTGATGTGAGGTGTGTGGTGCGTAACGAGTAATGCGTAATGCGTAACCGGAGAGCATTTTCTGTGATGTGAGGTGTGTGGTGCGTGGTGCGTAACGAGTAATGCGTAATGCGTAACCGGAGAACATTTTCTGTGATGCGAGGTGTGTGGCGTGACCCGTGACCCGTAACTCGTAACTCGTAACTCGTAACTCGTAACCAGAAAGATGTCTCGTAATACGGAGACTCCCTCCGGGTTACGCATTACGCATTACGCATCACGCATTACGCATCACGCATTACGCATTACAAGTTACGCTCCCCAGAAAGAACGACATGAACGACGACATGAACGACGAACTGCACGGCAAATTGGAACAATTGCGGGCGATTCTGCGCTCGTTGGATTCGGTGTTGGTGGCCTATTCGGGCGGTGTGGACAGCGCGCTGGTGATGACGGTGGCGCATCAGGAGCTGGGAGAGCGGGCGCTGGCCTGCATCGGCGTCTCGCCCAGCTATCCGACGCGCGAGATGCGCGCGGCCATCAACCTGGCCGAACAGTTGGAGGTGCCCTTTCGCCTGATCGACACCGAGGAGTATCTGGACCCGAGCTATGCAGCGAACCGGGCCGACCGCTGCTATTTCTGCAAGACCGAGCTGCACGACCAGCTCCAGGCCATCGCCCAGGCCGAAGGGTGGGCCGCGATCGTGGATGGCAACAACGCCAGCGACCTGGGCGACTACCGGCCAGGCATGACCGCGGCGCGCGAGCATGGCGTGCGCTCACCCCTGCTGGAGGCCCACATCAGCAAGGCTGAGGTGCGCGAGCTGGCCCAGGCGCTGGGCCTGCCGGTGTGGGACAAGCCGGCCATGGCCTGTCTCTCCTCGCGCGTGCCCCACGGCACCCCCATCACCCCGGAGCTGCTGCGCCAGATCGAAAACGCCGAGGACACGCTGGTCGAGTTGGGCTTTCGCCAGTTCCGCGTGCGCCATCACGGCGACATCGCCCGCATCGAGCTGCCGGTCGAAGATCTCCCCACAGCCCTGGCCCAGCGCGAAACCATCGTCGCCGGCGTCAAAGCCGCCGGCTACCGCTTCGTAGCCCTCGACCTGGCCGGCTTCCGCTCCGGCTCCCTCAACAGCGCCAACGGATCAATGACAACAATCCCACTCATCACCCCCTAACAATTGCCAATTCCCCCATTCACCCATTCACCATGATCGCCTACCTCGACCTCCCCGCCGGCCTCTCCGGCGACATGTTTCTGGGCTGCCTGATCGACGCCGGCTGGCCCATCGACGCCCTGCGCGCCAGCATCGCCGCGCTGAAGCTGCCGGCGGATTCGTGGCAGGTGCGCGCCGAAGAGGTGATGCGCGGGCCGCTGCGCGCCACCCTGGTACACGTCGACACGCAGGAAACCGCCCAGCACCGCCATCTGAGCGACATCCGGGAGCTGATCCAGCACGCCGAGCTGCCCCCGGCGGTGCGGGATGACGCCATCGCCGTCTTCACACGCCTGGCCCACGCCGAGGCCCAGGTACACGGCGAGCCGGTGGAGCACGTCCATTTCCACGAAGTCGGCGCGCTGGACGCGATCATCGACATCGTGGGCGCGGCCGCGGGGCTGCACGGGCTGGGCATCGAGCGTCTGTACGCCTCCGGCGCGCCGCTGGGCAGCGGTTGGACCGATTCGGCCCACGGCCGCATCCCCCTGCCCGCGCCGGCCACCCTGGCGCTGCTGACCGCGGCCCAGGCGCCGACGCGGGCATCGCCCGGCCCCGGCGAGCTGATCACCCCCACCGGAGCGGCCCTGCTGGCGCAGCTTGCCCGCTTCGAGTCGCCCGATCTGCGGCTGATGCGCACGGGCAGCGGCGCGGGGCAGCGCAACCCGGCCTGGCCCAACGTGGCGCGGCTGTGGCTGGGGGAAGAGCTGGCGGCCGGCGCGATGGTGGAGATCAGCACCAACATCGACGACATGAACCCAGAGCTGTACGGCGCGGTGAGCCAGCGGCTCTTCGCAGCAGGCGCGCGCGACGTCTGGCTGACCCCCGTGCAGATGAAGAAAGGACGGCCCGGTGTGGTGCTCTCGGCGATCGCACCCGCCGCGCTGGAGGGAACGCTCTGCGATCTGCTGCTGCGCGAGACCACCACGCTGGGGGTGCGGGTTCATCCCGTGCGACGCCATGAGGCCGGCCGCGGCCAGGGCGTCGTGGAGACCCGCTACGGCCCGGTGCAGGTCAAGCTCAAGCGCATCGACGGCGCGCTGTGGGGCGCGATGCCGGAGTACGACGACTGTCTGCGTGTGGCCGAAGCGACCGGCGCGCCGGTGCGGCTGGTGTACGAAGCGGCGCTGGCGCAGGCGCAAGACCTGGCGAGCGGCGATGCGTAACCCAAAACCCGTAACCCGTAACCCGTAACCCGTAACTCGTAACCCGTAACCCGTAACCCGGAGAGATCGCCGCAGGCACAGCTCCGGTTACGCATTACGCATTACTCGTTACGCATTACGCAACCCGTCTCCGACCACATAGGCAAGAATCTCCTCGTACCCCACATCTTCCAGGTCGAACCAGGCGATGCGGGGATCGTCCAGGCGGAACCAGGTGGACTGCTGGCGCACGAAGCGGTGGGTTTGCTGCTTGATGGCAGCCACGGCCGCGTCGTAGTCCAATTCCCCTTGCAGGTACTGGATCATCTGACGGTAGCCCAGGCCGGTCAGGGCGGGAAGCTGCGGGGCATAGCCGGCCTCCAGCAGGCGCTGCGTCTCGGCCAGCAGCCCGGCCGCCATCATCTCATCCACCCGGCGGTCGATGCGGGCATAGAGCGCGGCGCGCGGCCGGGTCAGCCCGATGCGCAGAAGGCGATAGGGGGGCGGCGTGGCCGCCTGCATCTCGCTGATGGGCCGGCCGGTGAGCAGACAGACCTCCAGGGCGCGGATGACGCGGCGCACGTTGCGGTGATCGATGCGCGCGGCGGCCACCGGATCCAGCGCGGCCAGCCGGCCGTGCAGCGCCAACGAGCCATGGTCGGCCGCATAGGCCTCCAGCTCCAGCCGCAGCGGCTCGTCGGGCGCCACCTCGGGAATGCCCAGCCCCTCCAGCACCGCGCGCACGTAGAGGCCTGTGCCCCCCACCAGCAGCGGCTGGCGGCCGCGGGCATGGATCTCGTCGATGGCCAGATAGGCCGCGTGCTGGTATTGCGCCAGGGTCAGCACCTGGTCAGGCGCGACCACGTCCAGCAGATGGTGGGGCACCTGAGCCTGCTGCGCCGGGCTGGCCTTGTCCGTGCCGATATCCAGGCCGCGATAGATCTGGCGGCTGTCGGCCGAGACGATCTCGCCGTCCAGGTCGCCGGCCAGCCGCAAGGAGATGGCGGTCTTGCCCACGGCCGTGGGGCCAACGATGGCGATGAGCAGGGGATGAGTCATGAGCGGGGAACGTTCGCCAACCTTTGCGCAAGGTTGGCGAACTGAGCGGTTGGCGACGATCGTATGCCGGCCTTGGGACAGGCTGGCAACCTGGTCCGTCAGCGCGGGCGCACCGAGACCACCAACTGTCCCGGCTGCACGGCCAGCGATTCGACGCACCAGGGGGCCAACTGCTGGTCCAGCGACTGGTTGACGAAGCCGGGGATGGCCGAGGTGGCCAGGTTGCGTGGGTTGATGCTGTCGGCCACGAATTCCACGTCGCAGTTGTTGACTGTGAAATGCCCCTGGACGGTGACGTTGCGCATGGAGACGAAGCTGTAACGCAGCGAGTCGAAGCTCAGCGTCATGCTGTCGCTGGCGAACTGCACATCCAGCCCGGTGACCTGCAAGCCAGGCACAGAGGCGGCGCCCTGCTCGATGTCGTCGGCCGTGATGGTCAGGGACTTGGGCCATTCCGGCGTGGGGGTGGCAGCAGGACGAGCCGGCGCGCGCGTCGCCGCAGGGACAACGCGGGTGGCCGTGGGCGCAACGCGGGTAGCCGTCGGCGCGGCCGGGGTAGCCGTCGGCGCGGCCGGAGTAGCCGTCGGCGCGGCCACAACAGCGCTGGCCTGCCCGCCTGCGACGGTGGGCGTGATCACCTGACCGGCGTCGCTGGCGGCCGCGGCCGCTGTCGCCGGCGTCTCGGTCGGTGCAGCCTCGGCGGGCGCGCTTTCAGTGGGTGCAGCCGCAGCGGGCGCGCTTTCGGTGGGCGCGGCCGCCGCGACGGCTGCTGCATTGGCGGCAGGAGCGGCCGGCTGCGCTGACGCCGACCGCTCGGCGCGCGCAATGAAGAGCGGCGGCAGCGGGGCAGACCCGCAGCCTGAGAGCGCCAGGACGCCAGCCAGCAACAGCAGCGCCAGCGCCGATCGGATTGTTCTTGTTCGATGGTTCATGTCAATTTCTCTGATCAACTCAACGTCACATTTCATCCCACGACATCCATCAGATGCCGGGTCTCCAGCAGCCGGCCATCAGCCGTGAGGGAGATGGCCACCACGTCGATGCGCAGCGGCCCCTGCCAGCCGGCCTCCGCGCTGTAAGCTTCGGCCAGGGCCGCCAGACGCGCCTGCTTGGCCGGTGTGACCGATTCCTCGGCGCTGCCGAACTGCCGGCCGCGACGGGTGCGCACCTCGACGATCACCAGACAGGGGCCATCCTGTGCCACCAGATCGATCTCGCCGCTGCGGCCGCTGCGCCAGTTGCGGGCCAGAATCTGATAGCCCTTGCCGGCCAGCAGATCGGTCGCCATCTGCTCGCCGGCGCGACCCAGGCGCTGGCGCTCAGCGCTCATGGCGCGCCTGTGGGGCCAAGAGGCTCATCTGCACGCCGCGCACCGGCTGAAAGCTCATGCGGTGGGCGGCGCAGGGGCCAAGCTGGCGCAGGCTGGCCTGGTGGCCGGCCGTGCCATAGCCTTTGTGCTGGCGGAAGCCGTAGCCGGGGAAGAGCTGGTCCAGCTCGCCCATCAGCCGGTCGCGCGTCACCTTGGCGACGATGGAGGCGGCCGCGATGGAAAGCACCTTGCTGTCCCCTTTGGGCAGCGAGCGCTGCGGCGTGGCCAACCCGGCCAGCCGCACATAGTCGATCAACAAAAAGTCGGGCGCGGGGGCCAGGCTGGCCAGCGCGGCCTGCATGGCGGCGCGCGTGGCCGCGGCGATGCCCTGGGCGTCGATCTGCGTCGCTGGAACGACGCCCGCGGCCCAGCTCACGGCTTCCCGCCCGATCATGTCGAAGAGCCGTTCCCGCTGCGCGGCCGATAGCTGCTTGGAATCGGCGACGCCGGCCAGGCGGCTGGCCACGGCAGCATCGGGCGGCAGGGTGACCGCGGCCGCGACCACCGGCCCGGCCCACGCGCCGCGGCCGGCCTCATCCAGCCCGGCGACGCGGAGATAGCCCGCCTGCCACAGCGCTGTCTCCTCGGCCAGAGTTGGCAATTGCCGACCGTGCCTTGGCTCCACGCCACATTCCTCACACATACACAGACCCTACGGGTTGCACGAACTCGTAGGGTCTCGGCGGCATCCAGACGCGAAAAGGGCGGGGAAACCCCGCCCAGACGGCTTACTGATTGGCGCCCAATTCCTTCAGGCGGGCGGCCTTGCCGCGCAGATCGCGCAGATAATAGAGCTTGGCCCGGCGCACCTTGTTGCTGCGCAACACCTCGACCTTGTCGACGCGCGGCGAATGCTGCAAGAAGGTGCGTTCGACGCCGATGCCGTGAGAGGCGATGCGGCGGACGGTGAAGCTGGAGCCGGCGGCCTTGTTGCCGCGGATGCGGATGATGGTGCCCTGGAAAACCTGGACGCGCTCCCGGCTGCCCTCGACGATGCGCGCATGGACACGGACCGTGTCGCCGACGCGCAGGGAGGTGATGCCGGGGTGTTCTTTCGGCTCCAGAGACTCAAGCAATGCGTGCTGCATAGGATACCTTCCTGAACTGTAGTTTTACCTTTGTTGATCCACACCGCAGCTACCAAGGAGATGTACCCACTAGAGCCGCAGGGTTCGGGTCGTCTGCCAGGCTGACGAAGGGGGAGTATAACACAGGGGGCGCGGCCAAGCAAATCTGCAGCCCGCACTGCACTCCTGCGGGACGAATTCACAGATCAGCCTGTAATCGCCCGGCCAGCTCGCGGTCCTGTTCCAGCCGCGCCAGGAAGGCCAGGTCGTCGTCGGTTAGCCAGGCCATTTCCAGCATGTCGGGGCGGCGCAGCGCGGTGCGCAGCAGGGCCTGTTGACGGCGCCAGCGTTGGACGTTGGCGTGGTGGCCGGAGAGCAGCAGCTCGGGCACGCGCCAGCCGCGGAAGTCGGGCGGCCGGGTGTAATGCGGGTACTCCAGCAGGCCGGTGGCGTGGGAGTCGTCGGCTGCACCCTGCTCCGCGCCCAGCGCGCCGGGCAAGAGCCGGGTCACCGCGTCCACGATCACCATGGCCGCCAGCTCGCCGCCGGAAAGGACGAAGTCGCCGATGCTGATCTCGTCGGTGCAAAGCTGGCGGCGCACGCGCTCATCCACCCCCTCGTAGCGACCGCAGATCAACGCAATGCGCGGGTGATCGGCCAGCTCCAAGGCCACGCTCTGGTCAAAGCGCCGGCCCTGGGGGGTCAACAGGATGATGGGCGTCGGCCGGCTGGAGGGAGCAGCTTCCAGCTCGCCGGCCGAGCGCGGCGGCAGGCCCAGCACGCTCTCCAGCGCGCGGAAGATCGGCTCTGGCTTCATGACCATGCCGCCGCCGCCGCCGTAGGGGTAGTCATCGGTGATCGCGTGCTTGCCCTCGGCATAGTCGCGGATATTGTACAGCGCCAGGGAGACGATGCCGGCCGTGCGCGCGCGCATGACGATGCTGTCGTCCAGCGGGCCGGCGAACATGGCGGGGAAGAGGGTGAAGATGTCGAAATGCATGGGTAGCTCCTCAGTGGGTTTATACCGCACAAGGGGCCATGCAGGCAAGTTGGCTGCAGCATGGGCGGAGTCGAGGCTTTAGCCGGGTCTGAGCATGGGCAGAGTCGAGGCTTTAGCCATGGGCGGAGTCGAGGCTTTAGCCGGGTCTGGGCATGGGCGGAGTCGAGGCTTTAGCCGGGCCTGGGCATGGGCGGAGTCGAGGCTTTAGCCGGGTCTGGGCATGGGCGGAGTCGAGGCTTTAGCCGGGTCTGGGCATGGGCGGAGTCGAGGCTTTAGCCGGGTCTGGGCTCGACTCCAGTCTGACAGCCGCCGCTCGGGCCGGTCTGTGCACAGCCACCGAGCCCGCCACTTTCATTGACGGCTGTGCGCCCAGCGCATGGACGGCCCTCCCCCGGTTTGTTGTCGAGGCCAGAATGCTGTACAATGCGCTAACTTTCTCCGCACAGGAACATGTCGTGTCCGCCGTTTTCACGAAACTCAACCTCAAAGATCAAGCTGAGATCGTCGTCCTCGACCCGCCGGCCAGCTTCGAGCCGGAGCTGGCCAGCCTGGAGAGCGTGGCCGTGCGCCGCAGCCTGGACGACGCGGCGCGGGTGCAGTTCTCGCTGGCTTTCGTCACGCAGCAGAAGCAGATCGACGCGCTGGCCGGGCAGATCGCAGCCAGGGGCGAGGGCGACGTCGTGGTCTGGTTCGCCTACCCCAAGGGATCGTCCAAGCGCTACCGCTGCGACTTCAACCGCGACACGGGCTGGGGCAGCCTGGGCGCGGCCGGCTTCGAGCCGGTGCGTCAGGTGGCCATCGACGCGGACTGGTCGGCCTTGCGCTTCCGCCGCGTCGAGTACATCAAGAAGCTGACCCGCAGCAGCCTGCGCGCGATCAGCGCAGCGGGACAGCAGCGGATCGCTGACCAGGCCAAGGATACATCGTCATGACCACCATCGCCAACCAGCATTTCATCGAGGCCCTGCTCGTCGTGCTGGACGAGACCTTCGACAACGTCCGCGGCATCTACCTGGATCAGGGCACATCGCTCTTCGAGACGCTGGCCGGCATCACGGCCGAGGAGGCCTCGATCCCGGTGGGCGGGCAGTGCGCGACGCTGGCCGCCCAGGTCAAGCACGTGGCCTTCTACTTGAACGTGGTGGATCAGAGCGTCCGTGCGCCGAACTCCCTGGAGGTAGACTGGAACGAGATCTGGCGCACGGTCAGCGGCGTCACCCCGGAGGAGTGGGTCGCGATCCAGGACGAGCTGCGCGCCAGCTACAGGCGCATCGTCGCGTTGATCAATGACACGCCTGACTGGAACAACATGCGCGCCGTCGGCGGCGCCATCGGCGTCGTTGCGCACACGGCGTATCATCTGGGCGAGATACGGCAGGCGTTGTGCTCGATAAGAATGTCGCCAACAGACAGGCGCGTGATCGGTTTGTAGAATACATGTGGCATGGACAGGCTCGGTCGGAGACCGGCCTGAGCGACGTTGGCAGATGGGCAGGCTCGGTCGGAGACCGGCCTGAGCGGCTTTGACGGATGGACAGGCTCGGTCGGAGGCCGGCCTGAGCGGCTTTGGCAGATGGACAGGCTCGGTCGGAGACCAGCCTGAGCCGAGATTATAAGGCTAGATCGAGGAAGGTATGGCTAGAAACTTTATCGAACCAGAGTACACCCCGGAGGTCCAGGCGGTCGAGACCGAGGAGTGGCGCGAGTCGCTGGACTATGTCTTGCAGCAGGGCGGGCCGGAACGGGTCATCGCCCTCTTCGAGGATCTGAAAAAACACGCGGCGCGGCTGGGCGTCAAGGAGCCGTTCACCGCCAACACCCCCTACGTCAACACCATCCCCCCCTACGATGAGCCGCGCTATCCTGGCAACCGGGCGCTGGAGCGGCGCATCAAGAGCCTGATCCGCTGGAACGCCATGGCCATGGTGGTGCGGGCCAACAAGCTCTCCCCCGGCATCGGCGGTCACATCTCCTCCTACGCCTCCGCCGCCACGCTGTACGAGGTGGGCTTCAACCACTTCTTCCGCGGCCGCACCGCTGACTTCGAGGGGGACATGATCTTCTTCCAGGGCCACAGCGCGCCCGGCTTCTATGCCCGCGCCTTTCTGGAGGGCCGTCTGTCACATCGCGATCTGGAGAATTTCCGCCGCGAGCTGGAGCCCGAAGGGGGTCTCTCCTCCTATCCCCACCCCTGGCTGATGCCGGAATTCTGGCAGGTGCCCACCGTCTCCATGGGCCTGGGACCGATCATGGCCATCTATCAGGCGCGCTTCCTGCGCTATCTGGAGGACCGCGGCCTGAAGGCGGCCAAGGGCGCCAAGGTCTGGGCCTTCCTGGGCGACGGCGAGACCGATGAACCGGAGACGCTGGGCGCAATCTCGCTGGCCGCGCGCGAGAAGCTGGACAACCTGATCTTCGTCATCAACTGCAACTTGCAGCGGCTGGATGGCCCGGTGCGCGGCAACGGTCAGATCATCCAGGAGCTGGAGCGCAATTTCCGCGGCACCGGCTGGAACGCGATCAAGGTGGTCTGGGGCGGCGACTTCGACCCGCTGCTGGAGTCGAAGTACGGCGCGTTGCTGACCCAGCGCATGGGCGAGGTGGTGGACGGCGAGTACCAAAAGTACATCGTCGAGGGCGGCGCCTACCTGCGCGAACATTTCTACGGCAAATATCCCGAGCTGCTGGAGCTGGTCAAGAATATCAGCGACGACGACCTGGCCAAGCTGCGGCTGGGCGGACACGATCCACAGAAGGTCTATGCGGCCTACTACCACGCCTTCAACCACAAGGGCGCGCCGTCGGTGATCCTGGCGCGCACGGTCAAGGGCTATGGCCTGGGCGAGGCCGGCGAGGGCAAGAACATCACCCACCAGCAGAAGAAGCTGAACGAGGCTGAGCTGGTGCAGTTCCGCTCCCGCTTCGACATCCCCCTGTCGGAGGAGGAGGTGACGCACGCGCCCTTCTTCCGTCCGCCGGAGGAGAGCCCGGAGATCCAGTACATCCATGAGCGGCGGCGCAGCCTGGGCAGCTATCTGCCGCGCCGGGTGGCCCACGTCGAGCCGCTGGCCACTCCGGGCGAGGAGCTCTTCCAGGAGTTCTACGAGGGCACCGACGGCCGCGAGGTCAGCACCACCATGGCCTTCGTGCGCATCCTGACCAAGCTGCTGCGCGATAAGAACCTGGGCAAGTACGTGGTGCCCATCGTCCCCGACGAGGCGCGCACCTTCGGCATGGAGGCGCTCTTCCGTCAGGTGGGCATCTACGCCTCGACCGGTCAGCTCTACGAGCCGGTGGACTCCGACAGCCTGCTCTACTACAAGGAAGATAAGACGGGCCAGATTCTGGAGGAGGGCATCACCGAGGCGGGGTCGATGGCCTCGTTCATCGCCGCGGGCACCGCCTATGCCAACTTCGACATCCCCACGCTGCCCTTCTTCATCTACTACTCCATGTTCGGCTTCCAGCGCTTCGGCGACCTGGCCTGGGCCGCAGCCGACATGCGGGCGCGCGGCTTTCTGGTAGGCGGCACGGCCGGCCGGACGACGCTGGCCGGCGAGGGCCTGCAACACCAGGATGGTCACAGCCACCTGCTGGCCACTGCCATCCCCACCGTGCAGGCCTACGACCCGGCCTTCGCCTACGAGCTGGCGGTGATCATCCAGGACGGCATGCACCGCATGATGGTGGAGCACGAGGACATCTATTACTACCTGACCGTGGGCAACGAGAACTACGCCATGCTGCCCATGCCGGCCGGCGCCGGCGTCAGGGAGGGCATCCTGCGCGGGCTCTATCGGGTGCGGCCCAGCGACCGGCCGGACGCGCCGCTGCGCGCTCAGTTGCTGGGCAGCGGCTCGATCCTCAACGAGGCGCTCAAGGCGCAGGGCATGCTGGCCGAGCGCTACGGCGTGGCCGCGGATGTGTGGAGCGTCACCAGCTACAAGGAGCTGCGCCGCGATGGGCTGGAGACCGAGCGCTGGAACCTGCTCAACCCCGGCCAGCCGCCGCGCGTCCCCTTCTTCACCACCGCCTTGCAGGACGCGCCCGGCGCCATCGTGGCGGCATCGGACTACGTCAAGGCGATGCCCGACTCCATCGCCCGCTGGGCGCCGCGGCCGCTGATCTCCCTGGGCACCGATGGCTTTGGCCGCAGCGAAAGCCGTGACCGCCTGCGCGATTTCTTCGAGGTCGACGCGCGCTACATCACCCTGGCGACCCTGACCTCCCTGGCCCGCACGGGCGAGCTGCCCACCGCCACAGTCCAGCAGGCCATGAGCGATCTGGAGATCAACCCGAACAAGCCGAACCCGCTGCGAGCCTAACCCGTGACCCGTAACTCGTAATGCGTAATGCGTAACCGGAAACGCCTCTCCCATGCACACCCCTGCCGGGTTACGGGTTACGAGTTACGAGTTACGGCCCGCACACGCACTTATCATCGGAGGAAACACCCGTGTCATTCGAGTTCAAGCTGCCCGAACTGGGCGAAAACATCACCAAGGCGACGCTGGTCGGCGTGCTGGTCAGCGTCGGCGACCAGATCACCGCGGGCCAGCCGGTGCTGGAGCTGGAGACGGACAAGGCTGTGCTGGAGGTACCGTCGGACGTGGGCGGCCAGGTTACGGCGGTGCACGTCAAGGCTGGCGACGAGGTTGCCGTCGGCCAGGTGTTGCTGACCCTGGAGCCGGCGGAAGCCGCACCTGCGCCGGCGCAGGCAGCCCCGGCCGCACCTGTGAGCCAGGCCGCGCCGCCGGCTGCTCCGGCTGCGCCTGCACCTGCTGCGCCGCCCGCTGCACCGGCCGCGCCGCCCGCGGCTGAGCCGGTCAAGTCTGGCGAGACTGCACCGGCTGCGCCTTCGGTGCGCCGCTTTGCCCGCGAGCTGGGGGTGGAGATCGCGGAGGTGGCAGGCAGCGGGCCGGCCGGCCGCGTGACCACGGAGGACGTCAAGACGCACGTGCGGACGGGGATGGGCCGGCAGGCGGCCGCGCCGGCCGTGGCCGCGCCGCTGCCTGATTTCAGCAAATGGGGCCCGGTGCAGCGCGAGAAGATGAGCAACGTGCGCCGCGCCACCGCCCGCAATCTGGGCCAGTCCTGGCCGGCCGTGCCCATGGTGACGCAGTTCGACAAGGCTGACATCACCGAGCTGGAGCAACTGCGCGCTCAGTTTGGCAAGCGGGCCGAGGCGGCCGGCGGCAAGCTGACCCCCACCGCGTTGATCCTCAAGGTAGTGGCCGGCGCGCTGAAGCGTTTCCCGCAGTTCAATGCCAGCATCGACCTGGCCAACGAGGAGATCGTCTTCAAGCAGTACATCCACGTGGGCGTGGCCGTGGACACCGACCGCGGCCTGTTGGTGCCGGTGCTGCGCGATGTGGACCAGAAGAACACCATCCAACTGGCCGTAGAACTGGGGCAGATCGCCCAGCGGGCCAGAGAGCGCAAGCTGAGCATGGATGAGATGCAGGGCGGCTGCTTCACCATCTCCAACCTGGGCGGCATCGGCGGCACAGGCTTCACCCCGCTGGTCAATGCACCGGAGGTGGCGATCCTGGGCGTGTCCAGAGGCAGCGTCGAGCCGGTTTGGGTCGACGGCCAATGGCAGCCGCGCCAGATGTTGCCCCTCTCGCTGACCTACGACCATCGCCTGATCGACGGCGCCGACGGCGCTCGCTTCCTGCGCTGGGTCTGCGAGGCGCTGGAGCAGCCGTTCTTGTTGATGCTGGAAGGCTGAGGTATGTGAGGCGCGTGTGGATGCGTAACGAGTAACGAGTAACGAGTAACCCGGAGGAGCTGACCGTGGATGAAAGTTGTTTCCGGGTTACGCATTACGGCTCACGGCTCACGCCCAAACCGCTCATCCCAACACACCCATCACCCCCTTCCGGGTTACGCACTACGTGTTACGGACAGGCTAATCATGACAGGAAGCACAGTACAATGACCGACAACATTGTCACCACACAAGTTCTCGTCCTCGGCGGCGGCCCCGGCGGATATCCGGCAGCCTTCAGGGCCGCCGATCTGGGGTTGGATGTGACGCTGGTGGATCTGGAGAAAAACCCTGGCGGCGTCTGCCTCTACCGCGGCTGCATCCCCTCCAAGGCGCTGCTGCATGCAGCCAAAGTGCTGAACGAGGCGCGCGAGGCGGCCGAGCTGGGCATCATCTTCGGCGAGCCGACCATCGACCTGAGCCAACTGCGCAATTTCAAGGACAAGGTGGTGGGCCAGCTCACCGGCGGCGTGGGCATGCTCTCCAAGCAGCGCAAGGTGCGCTTCATCCAGGGCCGCGGCCAGTTCGTAGACAGCCACACCCTGGCCGTTACCCACGCCGACGGCAGCACGTCGCAGGTGCAGTTCGAATACGCCATCATCGCCACCGGCTCCCGGCCCACCGTCATCCCCGCCTTCGACATCGGCTCCGAGCGCATCATGGACTCCACCGCGGCCCTGGCGCTGCCGGAGATCCCGGAGACGCTGCTGGTGGTGGGCGGCGGCTACATCGGGCTGGAGCTGGGCAGCGTCTACGCCGCGCTGGGCAGCAAGGTCACGGTGGTGGAGATGCTGCCGCGCATTCTGGCCACCGGCGACGAGGATCTGGTGAAGGTGCTGGCCAAGCAGTTGGCCGACCGCTTCGAGCAGATCATGGTCAACACCGCCGTGCTGAACATGGAAGAGGTGGAGGGCGGCATCCGTGTGCGCCTGCGCGGCCTGGACGGCCAGCCCTTCGAGCAGACCTTCAGCCGCGTGCTGGTGTCGGTGGGCCGCAAGCCCAACTCGGCCGGCCTGGGGCTGGAAAACTTGGGCGTGGCGGTGGATGGCAAAGGCTTCATCCCGGTGGACGCGCAGCGCCGCACCCACGCGCCGCACATCTTCGCGATCGGCGATGTCGCGGGCGAGCCGATGCTGGCCCACAAGGCGACGCACGAGGGCCGCGTCGCGGCGGAAGCCATCGCCGGCCAGCCGACCACCTTCGATCCCCTGGCCATCCCGGCCGTGGTCTTCACCGACCCTGAGGTGGCCTGGTGCGGCCTGACCGAAATGGAGGCCGAGGCGCAAAGGCGTCCGGTGCAGGTCACCCGCTTCCCCTGGGGCGCGTCAGGCCGGGCCACCACCCTGGGCCGCAGCGATGGGCTGACCAAGCTGATCATCGACTCGGTCAACGACCGGGTGCTGGGCGTCGGCATCGTCGGCGCCAACGCCGGCGAGCTGATCTCCGAGGGCGTGCTGGCCATCGAGATGGGCGCCACTGCCGCCGACCTGGAGCTGACCATCCACCCCCACCCGACGCTGTCGGAAACGGTGATGGAGTCGGCCGAGGCCGTGTCAGGCCAGAGCACGCACGTTTACAGGCGCAAATAGCCAGGACGATTGCCAGAGCGTCCCGCCGGGTTTCGTCCGGCGGGACGCTCTGGAGATCGTTTGCGGCATCGCGACCGGAGAACCCTTTTGTCAACCCGCTTTCGTTCAATCCGCGCCGGCCGGCTGGCCTTGCTGCTGGCGACCCTGGCCATTCTGACGCTGGCTGGCTGCTCAGCCTTTCAGCCGGAGCCGACGGCGACGCCAACGCCCACCGAGACGCCGACATCGACGCCATCGCCCACGGCCACTGCCAGTCCAACGGCCACTGCCACAGCGACGGCGACCAGCACACCCACCGCCACCGCGACCCCCTCCCCGACCGCCACGGCCACGGCGACCATGACGCCGACTGTGACGTTGACCGCGACCTCAGCCGTGACGGTTTCCGTTGCACAGGCAACCTTCACCCCCATCACGCCGGGTGGACCCTGGCCGACGCCCGATGTGGCCCAGGCCAGCGACCACTTCTGGCTCGGCCGGCCGACCGGGCCAGACACCACCCAATGGGCCAGCCCCTTCTACCCCTACGGCAGCACCGGCCAGGGACAGTATCTGCTGCACCACGGCGCGGACATCGGCAACCCGCTGGGCACGCCGCTGCTGGCGCCGGCCGATGGCGTGGTGGTCTTCGCCGGCGCCGACAGCCAGATCCCCATGGGCCCGACCACCGACTTCTTCGGCAACGCGGTGGTCATTGAGCTCGACCGGCGTTTCGACGATCAGCCGGTGTTCGTGCTGCTGGGCCACATGAGCCGCGTCGATGTGCAGGTGGGGCAGCGGGTGGCGCGCGGCCAGCGGGTAGGCGAGGTGGGCAGCACCGGCGTCGCCCTGGGACCGCACGTCCACATCGAGGTGCGGGTGGGGGTGAACGACTACGATCACACCCGCAACCCTGAGTTCTGGCTGGAGCCCCTGCCGGGCCACGGCGCGCTGGTCGGCCGCGTCTTGACGGCCGATGGACGCCACCTGCCCAACGCGCAACTGCTGCTTTACCCCGGCCCTGCCTTCAACTCCCCGCGCTACTACACCTCCACCTACGAAGATGCCCTGGGGCTGATCTTCCCCGACGACCATTGGGGCGAAAACTTCCTCCTCACCGATCTGCCGGCCGGAACGTACATAGTCGAGACCTCCATCAACGGTGTGACCTATCGGCAGGAGGTGGTGATCCGGGCCGGCGAGACCACCTGGATGGAGCTGCGGACCGAGTAGACTCTCAGGGGGGCGCGGCGCCGAACCAGCGCGCCATCAGCGCGTCCAACGTGCCATCGGCCTGCAGCGTCTGCAAGGCGAGGCTGACCTGCCGCTGCAGCTCCGAAGCCTTGCGCGGCAAGACAATCACGTAGGGGTCCGAGACGACTACCTGGGGGGCAATCGCCAGGCGCTGATCCGCGGCGCTGGCCTGCAAGGCGCTGATATGATCCACCAGCGCGGCGTCGGCCCGGCCTTCGGCCACGGCCAACAGCGCGGCCTGCGGGGTGTCCTCGGGCAACAACACCAGATCAGGGAAACGGCGCCGCAGCAGGCGGGCCTGCACATCCCCCTCAGAGCCCCACTCCACCGCCAGCCGCCGGCCGGCCAGATCATCCAGCGAATTCACCGCCCCACCCCCCGCCATCGCATCATTTTGCGGATCGTTGCCGGCCAGCGTCACCAGCACCAGCCCCGCCTCGAAATAGGCCGGGGAAAAGGCCACATCCTGGGTTCGCTCCGGCTGATAGGGCAGGGCCGAGATGGCGCTCTCCAGCCGGCCAGTCTGGACCGCGTCCACCAGGCCATCGAAGCCGAGGCCCTCGAACTGAACCTCCACCCCCCAGGTCGCGGCGATGGCCCGGGCCAGGTCCACATCGAAGCCGATGGGCTGGCCGGCCGCGTCCAACGACTCGAAGGGGGGGAAGCTGGGATCCAGGCCAACGCGCCAGCGGCCCGTGGCCAGGATCTGCTCCCAGGCGCGGTCGCGCCCCACGACCGCGCTTTGCCAGAAGAGCAGCGCCACAGCCGCCAGCAGCAACAGGCCCGCCAGCGCCAGCCAGGCCCAACGGGGCCGCCGCTCAGCCATCGTCGCCCTGCGCATAGCGTTGCGTCTCCAGATAGATGGCCTTGGGCTCGAAGTCAGGGGTGACAAAGGTGAAATAGTCCTGGTAGGTGCGAGCGGGCGCCGGATAGCGAAAGGCCCACATGGCCGCGGCCATGGCCCAGGGCCACTCCTCCTGGACCTTCTGATAGGCGCGCAGCGTGTAGGCGATGCGCTGGCCCGGCCGCACCGCGCGCGTCCAGCGGGGATGATCGTTCCAGCCCCCTTCGGTGATCATGATCGGCTTCTCCCCGTCGCCGTTGCGCACCATGATCTCCCGCAGCAGCTCGGTGCGGGCAAAGTTGATGGCGTCGGCCGCGGCCGGCTCGTCCGGCGCGAATTTGCCGCCGTAGGCGTGCGCGGCCAGGATGTCGAAGTAAGCAGCCGCGCCCGCGTCGTACATGGCTTGCAGATAGAGCAGGTCATCCATGCCCCACTGGCTGCCGGCCGGCGCCAGCGTCGGCGCCAGCGCGCCCCCCAGCACCTGCACGTTGGGGTTGGCCTCCTTGGCGCGGGCATAGGCCACTTTCAACATTTCCGTGTAGCCGGCCGGATCCACAGGTCGATAGCCCCACTCCAGGCTCAGGTTGGGCTCGTTCCAGATGATGATGTAGTTCACCTGGTCACGGTAGCGCTTGACGAATTCATAAACATAGTCGCCAAAGGCCGCATAGTGGTCTTCATCCAGGTAGAGCGGCGTGGTGTCCTTGGGCCGGGCCCATTGAGGCGCGAAGCCGAGCCGGGCGACGACCTCCAACCCTTGGGCGCTGGCGTGCTGAATCACCATGTCGCTGTGCTCCCACAGGCCCTGGCCGGGCCGGTCAGGCTCGACATAGGCCCAGGGAAAGTACTCGACGATCCAGGGCGCGCCCATCTCGCGCACCATCTCCAGAGTGCGCTTGATCTTCCACTCCTCCACTTCGTCGGTCAGGCGCGTGTGGATCCCCAGCTTGGGGTTGATGGTAGTGACAGCCTGTTGAGGGCCGACCGTCACCAGCGGCTGCGGCGGCAGGCTGAGGAGGGCCGCCAGCGCGGCCAGCACCAGCAGTTTGAGCAGCAAACCGCGCCGGCGGCGGACGAAGGCCGCGCCGGCGGCGATTCTGGCATGGAAAGGGGAATGGGACACGGCTACGGCAAATCCTTTGGGGACCGCACCTGTTCAGCGTTGGCCCGGAAATCGGGGCTTTCTCCTGCGCACATGGCTCGTCACTCAGCCAGCGGGTGCGAGCATGTGGATTTCGATACGGCGGCCTACTCAATCCACCGGATTTCGATACGGCGGCCTACTCAATCCACCGACGCGCCGCCGTTGGTTGAGTAGCCTTCTGAGGCGTATCGAAACCAGCGGCGGGTGTGCGCGCGTGGATTTCGATACGGCGGCCTACTCAATCCACCGACGCGCCGCCGCTGGTTGAGTAGCCTTCTGAGGCGTATCGAAACCAGCGGCGGGTGTGCGCGCGTGGATTTCGATACGGCGGCCTACTCAATCCACCGACGCGCCGCCGCTGGTTGAGTAGCCTTCTGAGGCGTATCGAAACCAGCGGCGGG
>JAKQCW010000244.1 GCA_029558955.1 Chloroflexota bacterium | reverse complement strand
TGAACCAGGATGTGTTCAGGTTTCTCGTGATAGGGCTGGCCGGCCAGGGTCAGCCAGGCGTGGCCGGCGATGTCGTCGCCCAGCCGGCGCGCGCCGAAATGGATCACCAGCGGCAGCCCGGCGCGGCGCAGAAAATGGTAGCGCAGCAGGGAACGGCGCAGACAGATGCCCAGCGGCCGGCCGGCGCCAAAGGCGCTCAACGCGTCCACCAGCGCGCGCGTCGTCTCGGCATCCAGCGGCTGCGGCTCGGCCGGCGGCGTCAACGCCAGCAGCGCGGCCGGCAGCGGCTGCTCCAGCCGGGCGGGCAGCTCCCGCGCCAGGGCCAGCGCCTCAGCCAGCAGCCGCCGTTGGGCGCCGTTGGCCAGGGCAGCGGCCAGCACTGCGCTGTAGGCCAGGCCGCGCTGCGCGCCGACGAAGATTCGCTGCAAGTTGGGCATGGCCGCCATTATACGCTCGTTGTGATGTTTTTGTGAAGCGGCGGCGAGGCGGCGCGTCCAACGTGAACGACCGAAGCTGGACAAGTGAAAGGGCAACTAAAGAAAGTGTTCATGTTTTGTTCACCTATGCCGCAAAACCCCGCGGTGAACGTTAATGATAGGTTAGAAAATTGAACAAAGCCTTGACGACGCAGGGATTTTCCGCTATAATGCCTGTGTAAATCAGAAGAACCCATCGACGCCTGAGCGCTCACAACCACAAAGCAAAAGAGCCGCTGCGATCAAGGCGTGGGCAAAAAAACAAAGACCTGGCGTCCCGTTGGGACGCAATTCATCGATAGCCAAGGAGTTGCCATGTCAACACAGCCGAAGAAGAAGACCCCCCTCTCCCAGTTGATTGCATCGGTGACCGAAGGCGATGCGGATTTTCAGAAAGCCATGGTGACCCGCACCTACCGGGCCGGCGAGGTGATCGCGGCGCCTGAGGACCTGTCCAGCCAACTGTTCATCCTGATGAACGGCAAGGCGCAGTTGGTCTGCCAAAACAAAGAAGGCCGGCGCATGATGATGTCCAGACTGGGGCCAGGCGCGGTGTTCGGCGACGGCGCCATGATCACCCGCGAGGCCGCCCCCGCCACCTTTGCCGAGGCGCTGGAAGATACCACCATCTGGGTCTTGCCTGAGACCCACGCCCGCGCCATGACCGAGCGCTACCCCATCATCGGCTGGGGCATGCTGCAAACCTTCGGCCGGCGGCTGCGCCAGGTGGAGGACCGGCTGGAAGAGGTGGCCTACAAAAAGCTGCCCCAGCGGCTGGCCAAGCTGCTGCTGGACCTGTCCACCGGCGCCGACCGCAACACCATCCGCACCAGCCATCAATCGCTGGCCGACATGCTGGGCACCTATCGCGAGACGGTGAGCACCATCCTGCGCAGCTTCAAGGCCGATGGCCTGGTGGAGCTGGGCTATCGGCGGATCTATGTGACCGATCCCGATGCCCTGCAGGCGCTGGCCAGCTCATGGGACTGATCTGTTGATCGATTGATTGATTGTGACTGCATCGAGCGAATGAGCGGCTGAACACCTGAGCGTGTGATTGGACTGTTCCTGGATTGACTGAGCGCTGTACTGTGTGAGCTGTCTGTTGGCCGCGACCCTGCGGCAGTCGAATGGGTGTGACAAGAGCGTAGGATGACGAAGACGACCGATTGCAGGATGCGACTGCTGTCAGATCAGCGGGACGAGTGAGACTGTTTGGGTGTTTTGGGTGT
>JAKQCW010000237.1 GCA_029558955.1 Chloroflexota bacterium | reverse complement strand
CCGGAGGTCGGCACGCCGTTGTTCAGCGCCTTCAGCTTCAACCGCCCGCTGCTGTTGATCAGTTGATACTGGAAGCCCGGCGCCAGTCCGCTGATCGCGACGCTGTCGAACGCGCCGCTGAGGCTGGCCGCGCTGAGGAAGGTGTAGATGTCGCCCTGGCGGGGCGCGTAGCCCTGCTGAAAGTTCAGCGCCAGCACGCCGTCCAGCACGGCCGCGCCGGTGGCAGCCACGCTGCCGTATTGCCCAGGATCGTCGCCGATCAGCGGAATCTCCACCCGTCCGCTGGGGCGCATGGTCAGCGTGCCGGTGATGGCCAGGGTCGCAGTCGCAGCCGGGGCGCGGGAGGGGCCGGGGGCAGCCCGCGGGTATTGGACGGTGATGCCGGGGGCCAGTGTGCCCTCATTGAGCAGGCCGAAAGGTCCCACCACCAGTGTCCCTGTGCCGGAGATCACCCCATTTGCCGTAATGTACGTCCCGTTGTTGGACGCCACTATGGCCCTGTTCGTCATCATCACAACGCCGCGCCCACCCCCAACCTGGCCGACCGTCAGCAGGTCCAGGGCGCGCGCTATGCCACCATCCACATTCAGCATGCCAGTACCGCTCATACCAGGCTGTCCTAACTGGATGTTTTGGCAGTGCAGCAGCCCCGCATCGTCCAACGCCATGCCGCCGTCATACGCCTGACCAATAACGCACAGCCCCGCCTGTGAATCAACCACATCCAGCTCGGTGGGATTGGCGAGATGCGTGTGACCAAACATGACCACCACGCCGCTCCCATCTTGGCCGATGATCAGGTTGCCACCAATCTCCCCTTTGGCCCCCTCCAACAAAGCCAGTGTGTTGCCACTGCCCGGCCCGCCGACGAAGACACTCTCCAGCACATACAGGTCAGAAGGGTCGTTGTTGGGGTGACGGCCTTTCACGGCCAGAGAGCCATCGTTTTTGATATACACATTTTTGTTGACCACCAGATCGGCGCCGTTCAACACTTCGATAAACCCAGCCGAGGATTGTCCGATGAACAAATCGCCCGTAAGCGCCCACATCGCGGGCTGATTGGTGTTCGCGCTGATGCCATCCACGGTCACGAGCGATTTTTCACTGAGAGCGCCATAGCTCACATAGGCGTCGTTCGAGTTGACGCGCCCACCGTACTGAATCGTCAGGGTGCCGCTCATGCCATAGCCCACGGCGATGTTGCCGGTGTCCCACTGCGACCCATCGCCGCCCACGTCTGCCACGCCCGTTCCTGTGGGAAGCACACCGCCGATACGTGCCTCCGCGCTGGTCAGCTCCCCGCCGGCCGTCACCAACAGCTCGCCCGCGCCTTCATCGCCGATGGTCAGGCGGCCGGTGCCGTTCAGGCTGGCGCTGTTGCCCAACACCTGCAAGCGGGCCAGAGGCGGGTTGTTGGGGTTGGCAGGCGGCTCGCCGCCGATGATGGCGTGGGAGAAGGTCGCCGCGCCGGAGTTGACGGCCGCGGTTCCGCCCGCGTTCACCGTCAAAGAAGGCTCTTCCGGCGAGTCGTAGACCATGTTCAGGTCCATGTTGTCGAAATAGACGAAGTTGGTGGAGGCGACGATCAGACGGTCAACTGAAAGCTGGGGTGGGCGGGCGGGGGAGGCGTCGACTGCCAGCGTACTGGCGTCCACGGTGTACTGGCCACTCAAGTCAAAGATGACCGTGTCGCCCGCGCCGGGGTCGCCGCGCGGGTCCCAGTTGGTGGTCAGATGCCATGCGCCGCCGCTGGGGTTGGCCCAGTGGTAGGCGCTCGGCTTGAGCAGGAAGGCGCGCGTCTGCCCGTTGATGGTACCAAAACCGACGATCTGGCCCTTGTTGTTGATGGCGTGCGCCTCTTGCAGAACCCAGCCCGAGTTGGCGGCAACCAAGTTGTTGAGGTCCTGCATCTGACCATTCGCCCACACAAAGGCGTGCGAGATTTGTCCGGTTTTCAGCGCGCCAACCACCTGCTTTTTGTCGTTGATGTCATAGGCAATGCTGTTGGTGAACGTGAGCGCGCCCAGGTCTTGCCTCCCGCCATCCCACAGCACGGCATGAAATGTGGTGCTGTTGGCCAGTTTGGAATAACCCACCGCCTGCCCATTTTCGTTGATCGCCCACGCCCCGCTGAGGTCGCCCCCCAGGGTGCCCATGTCTTGCATCGAGCCGTTCTGCCACAAAAAGGCATGATCCAGTTGCAAGGGATCACCCGTGGCGGATTGACCAACGATCTGTCCGACATCGTTGATGCCGTAGGCGACGCTGTGGTTGGGCCACTCCGGGTCCAGATCGCCCAAATCTACAATTCCGCCGCCCCACCGAACGGCATGGGTGACATACGAATCCGGGGCGCAGCAGGCTTTCCCCGCCACCTGCCCGGCGTTGTTGATCCCAAAGGCGAGACTTTCCGGTCCGCCCAGCGTGCCCAGGTCCTGCATCGCGCCGTTCTCCCACAGAAAGCCGTGGGTATAAAACTCTGAGCCGACATACGACTCCCCGACCACCTGGCCGGCGTCGTTGATGTCATGGGCCCAACTGCCATACGCGCCCAGCGCGCCCAGGTTGGTCATCGTCCCGTCGTCCCACAGAAAGGCGTGCATGTACGAGCCGATTTGGGAGGCGCCAACGATCTGGCCGCTTTCGTTGATCCCGTACCCTTTGGTCGTCGCTCCGCCCAGCGTGCCCAGGTCGGTGATGGTGTAGCGCGGGCGCGTCGACGGGGCGGCCTGGGGCCCGGCAGGTTCAGCGGCGGCCGGCGCAGCGCCAACCGGCGTCACAAGGGTCATCAGCAGCAGGACAGGAAGCAGCAAGTGTTTCATGGTTGACCTTTCTGGCAAGGACGACGCTGGGCAAAGGACTGACGGTGCTGGCCAGCTGCACCAGCGGCTCCAGGCGATTTCAGCACTGTCAGTCCTCAGCGACGTCCTCAGTTCTACGACCTGTTCAGTCCAGGTCGCGTTGGTAGTCCAGCCCCAGCTCGGCCGGCTGCCCCAGCTCCAGCGGGTTCAGGTAGAGGCCGCGCTCGTCCGCCGGCTTCTCCTCTTCCACCGGGATGCGGTGCGCGTTGGCGTAGGCGTCGTGGCGGATGCCGGTCACCTGCCAGGAGACTTTCATGCCCGGCGCGCCGCCAGCGATGCGAAAGACGTTGTCCCGCACCTCCTGGCTGACGTACAGGTTGGGCATAGCCGCGCCGACCGGCGTCAACTGGTAGCGGAAGTCCCGGTTCAGCGCCTCGAACCAGTCGGGCAGCGTCACCGTCGCCTCCCCGTTGGCGTCCAGAGTCGCCACGCCGTCGTAGATGTTCTTCATGTCGGGCGACTCGACGAAGGAGTGGGACAAAGTCTGGTTGGCCGGGTCCAGGGGGTGATCGATCTTGAAGGAGCCGGCCGACTTGATCAGCGTGCCGATCACCTGCAGCCGGCCGACGAAGTAGCCGGCCCAGCCTTGGTCAGAACCGGTTACGCCGTAGACGCCGACGGCCGGGCCGCTGGTGGCGGTGGCCAGGCCGTAGACGCCCCGTCCGCTGGTGCTGGCGCTTTCACCGTACAGGCCATAGTTGTAGCCGCTGCCGGCCGTGGTCTTGCCGTAGACGCCGCGGCCGTCGGTGCTGGCGCTCTCGCCGTAGACGCCGTAGGTGGTACCGCTGGCCGAACTGGCATAGCCTGAAACGCCGCGGCCGGCGGAGCCGGTGGTCCAGCCGTCCACCCCGGCCAGGCCAGAGTTGGTCCGGCCCCAGATCGCCGTATCGTTGGGCGCGTAGGCCTGGATGCCGCGGCCGCCGAGACTGTTGGCGACATAGACCGCATCGGAGCCAGAGCCGGTGAAGTAGCCAGCATAGCCGCTGCTGCTGGCGCTGTAGCCCTGGACCCCGTAGCTGACGCCGCTGCCGGTGGCTGCGCCGTAGACGCCAGTACCGCCGGCGCTGTCGCTGCGGCCATAGACGCCGATCGTGCCGCCGCTGGCCGCGGTAGCCCGGCCGTAGACGCCAATGCCGTCGCTGCTGGCGCTTTGGGCGACCAGCCCGTAGGTGAAGCCGCTGGCGGCCGTGTGTTCCAGCCGCAGGCCGTGCGAGCCTGCCGCGCCGGTCCAGGTCTCGCCCCAGTGGGTGTGGCCGGACGTGTAGGTTCCGCTGGAGTTCCAACGGCCGGCGGGAAGCTGGATGTCGAAGATGTCGATGTCGCCGTCCTGGTCGACGTCACAGCCGGAGGCGTAGCCCGCGCCAGGCTGGCAGGCGGCTACGGCCGGACCTGCGGGGGTTTCCTGGGCGCTGGCGGAGCCGATGAAGAGAAGCAACAAGCTCAACATGGCTGACAGGACAACGAGACGGGCTTTGTGCGGCATGGCAATGACCTCCTGGTTAGCAGCAGACTTTCCGATGCACCCCGCCGACTCTATCACAAAATTCCCCGCCGTGGGTATCGCTTTCCGATACAAAATCTGGCCCGGCATGCACGCCGGGACAGATTTCCAAAGGTTTGGAGTCGAGGCTTCAGCCGGGTAGCCAGTCGGAGTCGAGGCTTCAGCCGGGTAGCCGGCAGGAGTCGAGGCTTCAGCCGGGTTCAACGCGCGACCCGGCTAAAGCCTCGACTCCAACAGGTCAGGAACCGCTGGCCAGCCTGACAACTGGCCATGGGTCAGGCGCGCAGCGCGGCCTGCGCGGCCCAGTAGCCGCACATGCCGTGGACGCCGCCGCCGGGTGGGGTGGCCGAGGAACAGAGAAAGAGGCGGGGGTTGGGGGTGGTGTAGGGGGAGATGCGCACGGCCGGCCGGGTGAAGTGCTGGAAGAGGTCCTGCACACCGCTGTTGATGTCGCCGCCGACGTAGTTGGGGTTGTACTGCTCGTACTGCGCCGTGTTCATGGCGCTGCGGGCCAGGATGCGGTCGCGGAAGCCGGGGGCGAAGCGCTCGATCTGCCCCTCGATGGCCGCGCTCATGTCCACGGTGGAGCCGTTGGGCACATGGCAGTAGGTCCAGGCGGTGTGCTGACCAGCCGGCGCGCGGCTGGGGTCGAACAGGCTGGGCTGGATCACCAGCACGAAGGGACGTGCGGTGTGCCGGCCCTGCCAGGCCTCCCGCTCCGAGGCGACGATCTCCTCCAACGTCCCCCCCACATGCACCGTGCCGCCGCGGGCGACGGCCGGGTTGCGCCAGGGGATCGGTCCGTCCAGCGCGTAGTCCAGCTTGAAGACGCCGGGGCCGTAGCGGTAGCGCCGCAGCGTGCGCCGGTAGCCGGCCGGCAGCGCGTCGCCGGCGATTTTGACCAGATCGCGCGGCGTTATGTCGAATAACGTCGCGCGCGCCGGCGGCAGCTCGGCCAGCGATCTGACCCACCAGCCGGTTCTGATCTCCCCGCCCAGCGAGCGCAGGTACGCAGCCAGCGCGTCGGCGATGGATTGCGAGCCGCCGGCCGGTATAGGCCAGCCGACGCCGTGCGCCAACAGCCCCATGGTCAGCCCGTAGGCGGCCGTCAACGAACGCTGTAGGGACATGATCGAATGCGCCGCCAGCCCGGCAAAGAGGGCGCGCGCCCGCCGCCCGCGGAACCAGACCCGCGCCAGCGTGTCCGCCGGCAGGAGCGCGCCGGCGCCGAAGCGCGCGTAGAGCAGGGGATGGCGCGGCAGCCGCAGCGGGCCCAGCAAGTCGGGCAAGAGATCCTCCCAGGCCGCGGCCAGCGGCTGCAAGAAGCCACGCCAGGCCGCGCCATCGCGCCCCAGGTAGGCGGCGGTGGCGTCGAAGGAGCGATCCAGCACCACCGCCTCGCCCTGGTCCAGCGGGTGGGTCAACGGCGCGTCGGGCTGGATCCAGCGCAGACCGTGGGCTTCCAGGGGCAGGCTGCGGAAGAAGGGCGACGCCAGGCCCAGCGGATGCACCGCCGAGCAGATGTCGTGGCGAAAGCCGGGCAAGGTCAGCTCGGCCGTGCGCATCCCGCCGCCGACCGTGTCCCGTCCCTCAATCACCAGCACCGAGCGGCCAGCGCGCGCCAAGGTGATGGCCGCGGCCAGCCCGTTGGGGCCAGACCCGACGACGACGGCGTCATAGGCCTCAGCCATCGATCCACCGCCTTGACAGAACAGACCAACAGTCGCAGAATGTGATCATTCCAGCACAGACCCGGTGTAAGTTAGCCGAGAGACGCCGGCAACCCGGAGTCGCCGGCAATCCGGAGTCGAGGCTTCAGCCGGTGGCCGCCGGCAACCCGGAGTCGAGGCTTTAGCCGGTGGCCGCCGGCAACCCGGAGTCGAGGCTTCAGCCGGTGGCCGCCGGCAATCCGGAGTCGAGGCTTTAGCCGGTGGCCGCCGGCAACCCGGAGTCGAGGCTTTAGCCGGTGGTCGTTGGCAACCCGGAGTCGAGGCTTCAGCCGGTGGCCGCCGGCAACCCGGAGTCGAGGCTTTAGCCGGTGGCCGTTGGCAACCCGGAGTCGAGGCTTTAGCCGGGAATCGCACGAGACCCGGCTGAAGCCTCGACTCCGGACTGTGAAGATAGTTACGTCTGCAAGGGCTGGTCTGAATGACCATTATGCGAGGTGCAATGGAACGCATTGTGACAGGCGACGAAGACAAGAGAAGCTCCTCTAACTTGACCGCACGGATCGCGGCCCTGGCTCTGGCGGAGCAGTCCCGCGCGCGCATTGCCGCCGAACGAAACGGTGTTGCGCTGCCCGACTCGGCCGAGGTGCTCGACCGCCTGCGAGCGGAACGAATCGCTGAGCTGGCAGAGATGGGTTGACGCCAGCGCGGCGCTCAAGCTACAGTGAAGTGGCTTGGCGACTTCATCGTTGCGCCTTGATCCGCCCTCACCTGCGCTCACGGCTTCCGCCCCAGCGCCTTCTTCGTCCAGCGCACCGGCGCGGTCAACGTGGTGCGAATGACGGCATTGTGCCACAGGTTGCCGGCTTTCGACCACTGCATCCGGCTGTCGACGCACAGCTTGCGCACGTCGATGGCCGGCTCCACGTCGTAGTGCCGGGCGATCTGGCTCAGCACGTGGCGCCAGATCTGCTCCTGCTGCGCGCCGCCGCCCATGTAGCGAAAACCGAACTCGTAGACGGGGTCGTTGGCGCGGGCCAGCGATTGGATCTGGCAGAAGGTGACGCCCTCCTCCTCCAGCGCGCTGAAAGTGTTGAAGCCCGATTCGGGGTGACCGTCGGGGGTCATCACCGAAAAGCTCTCGTCGTCGGCGTAGAGGATCAGCACGCCGGTGGAAACCGGCATGGGCGGCGCGCCGAACATGGCCGGCAGCGTGGCGTTGATCAACACCACCTCGCCCGGTTTGACGCCGGTCATGGAGGGGTAGAAGCGGCTGTCGTCGGGCATCAGCTCCGGCAAGTGCGCCTTCCACCAGGCCATCACCTCGGCCGGCGTCGCCTGCACGCCGGCCAGCGGCAGCCGATAAGTCTTCTGCCAGAGCGCACCGAAGCCTTGCAGCGGCCCGGTCAGCCCGCGGCCATCCACGTTCAGGTTCAACGCGCCCGCCCGCTCCCCCTCCACCGTCAGCTTGGTCACCGGCTGCGCCCAATTGGCCGCATCGCGCGCACCCTGCGGCGCCGCCGCACTGGTCCCACTTTCACTCATCTGCTCAGTCATCACACACCTCCGCAAGCACTCCGATCACCGATTGCCGATCACCGCACACCGTTCACGCCGCCACCGCCGCCGCCTCGCTGTCGCAGATGACAATGGCCTCGTTCAGCCGCGTCAGGGTGAAGATCTGCTTGTAGTGGTCACTGAGACCGTAGGCGCGCAGCTTCTGTTTGTTGCGCTGGGCGCGGATCAGCAGCGTCACCAGCACACCGATGCCGGAGCTGTTCATGTATTCCAGTCCGCTGAAGTTCATGACGATGACCTTCACCCCGCCCTGGCTGGCGTCCTCGAAGGCGGCCGAGAGGGCCTCGTCGGCTGCGGCATTCACGTCGCCCGTTATGTCGATGATACTCGCGCCGTTGTTGCGGCGGACCAAAGTCCCGATATTGGCAGTTGGCATGTTCAGATTCTCCCAGTTAGTTTATGTGGCGGCCAGGGCTGTCGACTCGTCCGGATAGATGCCCATGAAGTCGGAAAGGCGCGTGATGCGAAAGATCTCCTGATAGTGGGCGCTCAGTCCGGCTGTGATCAACGGCAGGTGGGTGCGCCGGGCCTTGGCCAGAATTACCACGATCAGCGCGATGCCGGTGCTGTTGATGTAATCGACCTCGGCGAAGTTGAGCAGGATGCGCTCCGCGGGCGTGGCGGTCGCCTCGGCGTAGGCCGCTTCCAGGGCCGCTTCCGCCTGTGAATCCAACACGCCGCTCAGGTCGACGATGGCTGTCCCGTTCTGGCGGCGAACGTGCGCCTGGAACTCGCGAAACTGTGTGGTCATTGCTTCTCCTCACCGCGGTTCATGATCAACTCGACGGTATGATGCCGGTCATCGCTGCTCACGTGCAGCTCGTCCACCATGTTCTGGATCAGGAAGAGGCCCCAGCCGCGCGACGACTGCAGGCCGGCCAGCTTGGCGTCCAGGTCAGGGGTCTCGGCCTCGGCCATGAACTGGCCGCCGCCCTGATCGGTGATCCTGACGGAGATGGCGTCAGGCGACTGGCGGATGCTGATTCTGACCGGGATGTCAGCGTGATAGCGGTTGCCATGCTCCATGGCATTCATGGTCGCCTCGGCCACGGCCGTCTTCAGGCGTTCGATGCGGTCGGGCGCCAGCCAGGTCCCGGCGACGATCTGCGCCACGCGGTCCATGGCCTGGCGTTCATTGCCCACCACGCTGGCCACCTCCAGCTCGGCCAGAAGCTGCCAGTCATCGCCTGCCGGCGCCGCGCCGCCCGCGGTCTCGCCCGCCGCGGCCGCCAGCGTACACTCCAGCGACACCAGAGTCACATCATCCTCCTGCTCCCAGGTCGGCCCGGTGAAGGCCTGCAGGGTTTCCAGCGCATGTTGCAGCAGGCTGGAACCAGCGTTGTGCGACTCCATCAGCGCGTGCATGCGGGGAAAGCCGAACATCTCGCCGCTGGGGCTGTGCGCCTCGGCGATGCCGTCGCTGTAGAACAACACGGTGTCGCCGCTGTGCAGCACGACCTCCCGCTCCTCGTAGACCATGCCCGGCAACAGCCCCAGCGGCATGCCGGTCGCCCGCAGCTCGTGAACCCCGTCGGCGGTGCGCAGGTAGGGCAGATCGTGGCCGGCGTTGGCGAAGCGGAAGCGTCCGGTGGCTGGGTCCAACAGGGCATACAGACAGGTGACGAACATCCTGGGTGGAATGTCCTCGACCAGCACGTCGTTGACGCGTTCCAGCACCGCGCCGGGCGACTCGAGCCGCTCGGCGGCCGCGCGCAGCATGGTGCGCGTCGTGGCCATCACCAGCGCCGCCGGCACCCCCTTGTCGGTGACATCGCCCACCACCAGGCCAATGCGCCCGTCGTCGTAGTAGTGAAAATCGTAGAAGTCGCCGCCGACCTGGCGCGCCGGTTGGTAGTAGGCGGCGACGGCGTAGCCCGGCAGCTCAGGCAACGCCTTGGGCAGCAACGTCTGCTGGATCAGCCGGGCGACCTTGAGCTCCTGCTCCATGCGCTCCCGGTTGCGGGCCTCGAGGCGCTGCTGCTGCACCAACTGGGCGACGCGCACGGCCGGCGCGGCCTGGGCGGTCAGATCGTCCAACAGTTTGCGGTCGTCGCCGGTGTACTCCTGCTCGCTGCGCCGCGTTCCCAGGTTGATCACGCCGATCAGCTCACCCTGGCTGAAAAGCGGGGCAACCATGGACATCCCCGTCTGGCGCATCTGCTCCAGCGCCGGCGAGTCCAGGTTGATCCGGTCGAGGTCCAGCACGCCGTGGTTGTTTTGCAG
>JAKQCW010000220.1 GCA_029558955.1 Chloroflexota bacterium | reverse complement strand
GCGAGTTCGACCTCGATGCGCGTGGCCTGGTCCAGCTCGATGACCCGCACGCCGGCCGGGGCCTGCACCGGATGACGGCTGTCGGTGACGACGAGCACATCGGCGGCCGCCGCGATGGGACCGAGCAGCGCGGCGCACAGTCCAGCGGCCAACCGGGCGGCCAAGGGGCGCCGCGAGGCGGCAGGAAGGTTGAGGGAATGAGCCGGCATGTCGCGCCTCCGCGGAGTCGATGCAGACTCGTAGTCGAGCGCAACGCAGATCAGGGAACGACAAAGAAACCGAAACCGGTCAGTCCCGATTTTTCTGCGGGTCGGCGATCGGGATAGGGGCGGTCAGCTTACCTGACCGTTCCCCTCCCACACCACCCGGCATGCGGGTCCGCACCGGGCGGTTCGAGTCGTTGAGGTTGTGAGAGCCGAGGTACGCCGAGTCGGTCAAAGTAGGCGATCGGCAGCGCGCGATTCAGTCGCATGCGGCTGTTACGCCACCAGCACCGACTGTTCGCCGCCACCTTGCGGGCGTCCTCGTCCGAGGCGCCCATCGCTTTCAACTCCCGGTAAATCGTCGTGCCCCGACGCCAATGCTTGAGCTGCACCTCACGCAGCCGGTGTCTGATCCACTCGTCGAGTTCGCGGAACACCTTGGGTGTCTGCGCAAGCTGGAAGTACGCCTTCCAACCCGGCATGTAGGCCCGCAGCCGTTCGGCGATCTCGGACAGGTTGCGCCCGCCCGAGCGACGCGTGAGTTGCCGGACGCGTTGCTTGAAGGTCGCCAGGGCCTTTCGGGCCACAGCACACTTGATCCGGTCACCCGCACTGCGCCACAGCTCGTAGCCCAGAAACTTGCGACCGGTCGCAGGCGCTACCGCCGTCTTGACCTCGTTGACCTTCAGATGGAGTCGTTCGTAGAGCTTCGTCAGGCCCGCCAGCACCCGTTCGCCCACCCGGCGGCTGCGCACATATACGTTGCAGTCGTCCGCGTAACGAACAAAGCGGTGGCCCCGTCGCTCCAGTTCCCGATCCACCTCGTCGAGCAGCACGTTGGCCAAGAGCGGCGACAGCGGTCCGCCTTGCGGCGTCCCCTCGTAGCGCGCCATGACCACGCCGCCATCCATGATCCCGGCCACAAGGTAACGACGGATCAGCCGTAGCACGGCCTTGTCGTCGATTCGCCTCGCCAGGCGTTCCATCAGGATGTCGTGATTGACCCGGTCGAAGAACCTCTCCAGATCCACATCGACCACCACCCGGTAACCGTCCTGCACGTAGCGCTGTGCATCGAGCACCGCGTCGTGCGCACGGCGTCCCGGCCGGAAGCCGTAGCTGTGTTCGGAGAACGTCGGATCAATGATGCGCTGCAAGACTTGCAGCAGGGCTTGCTGGATCAGCCGATCCGTCACCGTCGGAAGCCCATGAGGGTTCTGGCCCAGCGCTTTGGCGTGAGTGTCTCCACCATCGCTCGCTGGAAGAAGCGTGCATCGGTTCATGACGCCTCCCATACCCCTCATCGACTGCAAACCACGCTGACGCCGGCCCAGGAGTCCATCGTGCTCGTCTTGCGTAAAAGCCTGGGCCTTTCGCTGGATGACCTGCTGGCAGTCGTACGCGAGTTCATCCATCCGACCGTCTCACGCGCTGCCTTGCACCGCATGCTCAAACGCCATGGAGTGTCGGCGCGCGAGGCATTGAGCGTGGATCGCCCCAGGACCAAGCCGTTCAAGGCCTACGAGCCCGGCTTCGTCCACATCGATGTGAAGTACCTGCCGCAGATGGCGGACGAAACCACGCGGCGTTACCTGTTTGTGGCCATTGATCGCGCCACCCGCTGGGTGTTCGTGCGTGTCTATGCCAGCAAGAGCGCTACCAACGCCCGGCGCTTCCTGAAGGAATTGCACAAGGCCGCTGCCTTCCGTATCCGAACGATCCTGACCGACAACGGCAAGGAATTCACGGATCGCTTCATCACACGGGGAGAGCGTACGCCGACCGGCAGGCATCAGTTCGATCAGCTCTGCGAGGAGCTAGGCATTGAGCATCGCCTGACCCGCCCAAAACACCCGCAGACCAACGGCATGGTTGAACGCTTCAACGGGCGCATCGCCGACATCCTGCGCACCCATCACTTCCATTCCGGCGAAGAACTTGAGGCCACCATCCTGCGGTATGTCTGGCTGTACAATCACCAACTGCCACAGAAAGCCTTGGGGCATGTCAGCCCCATCCAGGCCATGAAACAATGGCAGCGATCACACCCCGAACTGTTCAACAGACGTGTTACCAATCAGCCGGGACACGACAGCTAGAAGAGCCCATAAATGACCTGTAGCGCTTGATGGATAAGCGCAAGCAGCTATGTATTCAATAGCAAATCAATGCACCCGCGCAGGGCGATGTCCCGTTCGCTGTTGAACGAGACCGTGTGACGGCTCCTCATTCGTGATGCTACGCGGCTTTGAGTTCGGCGGGCTGCGTGGCGGCGATGCGCTTGTCCAACGCGGCAATCAAGTGCTTCATGTCGCGGTGCCCGCGCAGCTTGCGGAAGCGATCCTTGGCGTCGCTGAGTGCGCTGGCGACCCAGCGCAACGTCATCTGTCCGTCCCGCCATCGCTTGACGTTGCGCGTGTAGTGCGCGATCGAGCCGTTGAGGTTCTCGATCGGGTTGGTGGTGCGCAGCGTGCGGTACAGCGCGCCCGTGATGCCCAGAGCCTGCACGGTGAGCGTCTCCTCGAGTCCCTCGCGCAGACTGGCCGCAGCGCCGGGATGCTTGGACTGCAGCGACGTAGCCAGGCGCTGCAGCTGCTTCTTGGCCAGCTCGGCGTTGGCGCTGTCCCAGGCGTCGCGCATCGCGCGGCCCACGCTGGCGTGCAGCTCTTCGGGCAGGTGCTCGATGACGTTGCGCCGCTTGTGCTCCTGGCAGCGCTGGATCAGCGCCGTGGCCCCGAAGGTCTCGACGATCGCCTTGCGCAGCGCCTTGCCACCATCGATCACCCACAGCCGTGCGCGGTCGGCATCGAGACCGCGCTCGATCAGATCGCTCAGCAGCGAGCGCACGACCCGCGTGCTCTCGGTGGAGCCTTCGCGCAGCCCCAGCACGTGCTTGTTCCCCTGGGCATCAATGCCCAGCGCCAGCAGGATGACGCGGTCTCGGAAGTGGATGCCGTCGACCATCACGACCGGCAGGTCCAGCTTGCCCAGCGAGCGCGACAGCCACTGCAGCAGTTGCTCTTCGCTCAGCGCCACGAAGCGCCGCGAGGTCGCGCTCTTGGACACCGACAGCGCTTGCTCGGGCGGCGGCAATTCCTCCAGCGTGCTGGCGTAGCGGCGCATGGACACGCCCGCAGCAATGGCGGCCATCGTCGCGGTGTCCAGCGGGTCGGTGCCGGCGGCCCAGGCGAAGCTGGGCAGCTCCAGCTCGCCCGCATCGACGCCGCGTGCACGTGGCCGCTTGATGCCGATGCGCTGCCCGCCGAGAACAACGGCGCTGCGCGTGCTGCCGCCACGTACCGCGCGGCGATCGGCATCGGGCACGCCCTTGGGGCCGCACAGTGCGATCCTGTCGGCCTCCATCATGGCTGCCAGCACCTGCTTGCCGGCGTTGATGCACAGCCCATAGAACGCGTGCTTCACGTCCTGCAGCACGCCCTGGATCGGCAACGTCAGCTGCACCTGCGCAGCCGGAACAACCCGCAGCGCGGGCTTCGTGCGAGACTTCATGTCGGTGGCTCCTTTGGTTGCTTGCTAGGCAACCCGCATGGTCACATGCGGGTCAAAGGAGCCGCCACCTCAGCTCACCCGTTCAACAATCCGCGGGACATCGCCCCCGCGCAGCCAGCTTGCGGTACAGCGTCTGGCGGCTGATGCCCAGCTGGCGTGCCGCCTGCGAGACATTGCCGCGTGCGCTTTGCAGCGCCTGGTCGATGGCGGCGCTGGAGAGCTCTTGCAGGCTGAGTACCGCTGCCGCAGGCACGGGCCTGGCGGTGGTCAGCCCTGGCAGCCTTGCGGACAAGGGTGGAGCCGCCGTTTGCAGCGCCTGCACGATGTCGTCGCCCAGGTGTTCCCAGCCCAGGGTGTCTTCGCCCTCGGCCAGCATGGCGCAGGCGGTGCGCAGCACACTGGCGTATTGGCGCAGGTTGCCGGGCCAGGGGTGGGCGGCCAGGCGCTGCAGCAGGTCAGGCGCCACCTGCACGGGGTGGGGCAGGCCTTGCTCGGTGGCCAGGTCGGTCAGCAGTTGCGCCGTCAGGGCGGCGAAGTCGGTGCGCTCGCGCAGGGCGGGCAGCTGCACCGTCAGGCCGTTGAGGCGGTAGTACAAGTCGTGCCGGAAGCGCCCCTGCTCGGCCGCCTGCAGCAGCTGGCAATGCGTGGCGCTGATGAGGCAGAAGTCCACCGGCACGGCGTGGCCTGCGCCCACGGGCGTCACGCTGCGGTCTTGCAGCACGCGCAGCAGACGGGTTTGCAGGGGCAGCGGCATGTCGCCGATTTCATCGAGGAACAGGGTGCCGCCGTGGGCCTCGCGCAGGCGGCCCAGGCTGCCTTCCTTGCGGGCACCGGTGAAGGCGCCAGCCACATGGCCGAACAGTTCGGATTCGATGAGGTGCTCGGGGATGGCCGCGCAGTTGATGGCCACGAAGGGCCCGGCGCGGCGTGGGCCGCTGGCGTGCAGGGCGCGCGCAAACACTTCCTTGCCCACGCCCGATTCGCCCTGGATGAGCACCGCGATGGGCTTGCCCACCACGCGGCGCGCCTTGTCGGCGGCGGCACGCCAGCGGGCGTCGCCCGTGTCCAGCCGGGCCAGGGCGTCGTCGGCGGATTCGTTGGCGGCGGGGGCACCCGGCGTGCCGCGCACCACGCGGGCGGCGGGCCAGGCAGCGGGGTCAAGCTGCACCTGCGCATACAGCAGCGCCCCGCCGCGCAGGCGCAGCGCCTGGGGCTGCTGGGGGCGGCGGCGGTGGTGCGAGAGCAGGTCGTCCAGCCGCACGTCCAGCACCTGTGCCAGCGGGGTGGCGCCCACGTCGCCCATGTGCAGGCCCAGCTGGGTGAGGGCCACGCGGTTGGCGCCCACGATCCAGCCATCGGCCGACACGGCCAAGATGCCTTCGGCCACGCTGCCAATGCCCTCGGGCTCGCGGTGCAGGTGCAGGCGGATGTTGCGCTTGCAGGTGGCCACCAGTAGGCGGTTTTCGATCATGCGGGCCGCAGTGCTGACCAGCCCCAGGGTGTGGGCGTGGCCGTTGCGGTGGTCACCCGAGATGTCGAGGATGCCCAGCAGCTCGCCCGTGGCCGAGAGGATGGGCGAGGCCGCGCAGGTGAGAAAGCTGTTGCGCTCCAGAAAATGCTCGCCGCCATGCACTTCCACCGCCGTGCCTTCGGCCAGCGCCGTGCCAATGGCGTTGGTGCCCCGGTGGGATTCGTGCCACGAGGCGCCGCAGGTCAGCGCCACGCGCTCGGCCTTGTCCACAAAGCCGGGGCTGCCCAGGGTGTGCATGAGCATGCCGGCCCGGTCGGCCAGCACCACCACGCTGTGGCTGTGGCGCACCTGGTCGAACAGGTATTCCATGATGGGGCGCGAATGCGTGAGCAGGCTGTGGTTACAGGCCATGGCTTCGCGCAGCTCGCCGGGGCTGGGCAAATCGGCCGCTGCGCGCCCGGCAGGGGCCAGGCCTGCGGCCATGCTGCGCCTCCAGGAACGGGCCAGGCGCTCATCCACCAGGCCCGTGGGGCAATGGCCGTGTTCCAGCAAATGTCGCCGGGCCTGTTGCAAGGCCAGCAGGGGGGATGGGGTGGTGCGCACGCTGTCTCCTGAACGGGCGTCATGGCACCCGCTTCGAAGGGGCAGTATGGCCGGGTGCGAAAGCCGGAGCAATAGCGTTTGCACAGGGAAACTGTCCAACTGTTCCATTTCGTGACAGGTGTTCTGTGTTGGAACGTAACGCATGGCGCCAGCGCGTCACACCATAGAGCCCCCACACACCAAAACCCAAACAAATCAGCCACTTAGCGCGCAATCAACCCTTGCCCAGCAGGCATGCAAGGGCTGGCATGGGTCTTGTATAGGTGCTGTCATCTGCCGCCGCAACACGCGCAGCAGATGTCCAAAGCATCGATAGGAGACACAGCATGACCGTTTACGCAGCCCCCGGCGCCGCTGGCGCCAAGATCGCCTACAAGCCCCGTTACGACAACTTCATCGGCGGCAAATTCGTGCCCCCCGTCAAAGGCCAGTACTTTGATGTGATCTCGCCCGTCAACGGCAAGGTCTACACCCAGGCCGCCCGCTCTACCGCTGAAGACATCGAACTGGCACTGGATGCCGCCCACGCTGCGGCCGACGCCTGGGGCAAGACCGATGCCGCCACACGCGCCAACATCCTGCTGAAAATTGCCGACCGCATTGAGCAAAACCTGGAACTGCTGGCCTACGCCGAGACAGTGGACAACGGCAAGGCGATCCGCGAGACGCTGAACGCCGACATTCCGCTCACCGTGGACCACTTCCGCTACTTTGCGGGCTGCGTGCGGGCGCAAGAGGGCGGCATCAGCGAGATCGACGAAAACACCGTGGCGTACCACTTCCATGAGCCGCTGGGCGTGGTGGGCCAGATCATTCCGTGGAACTTCCCCATCCTGATGGCCGCCTGGAAGCTGGCACCCGCCCTGGGCGCTGGCAACTGCGTGGTGCTCAAGCCCGCAGAGAGCACCCCCATCTCCATCCTCATCCTGGCCGAGCTGATTGCCGACCTGCTGCCGCCGGGCGTACTCAACATCGTGAACGGCTTTGGCCGTGAAGCCGGCATGCCGCTGGCCACCAGCAAGCGCATTGCCAAGATCGCCTTCACCGGATCGACCAGCACCGGCCGCGTGATTGCCCAGGCTGCCGCCAACAACCTCATCCCCGCCACGCTGGAGCTGGGCGGCAAGAGCCCCAACATCTTCTTTGCTGATGTGATGGACAAAGACGATGCCTTCCTCGACAAGGCCGTTGAAGGTCTGGTGCTGTTTGCTTTCAACCAGGGCGAGGTCTGCACCTGCCCATCGCGTGCGCTGATCCAGGAGAGCATTTACGACAAGTTCATGGAACGTGTCCTGAAGCGCGTGGCCGCCATCAAACACGGCAACCCGCTGGACACCGACAGCATGATGGGCGCGCAGGCCAGCAAAGAGCAGCTCACCAAGATCCTGAGCTACCTGGACCTGGGCAAGCAAGAAGGCGCCGAAGTGCTGGCCGGTGGCGGCCAGGCCCACCTGGGTGGCGACCTGGAGGGCGGCTACTACGTGCAGCCCACGCTGTTCAAGGGCCACAACAAGATGCGCATCTTCCAGGAAGAAATCTTCGGCCCCGTGCTGGCCGTGACCACCTTCAAGGACGAGGCGGAGGCGCTGGCCATTGCCAATGACACGCTGTACGGCCTGGGCGCCGGTGTGTGGAGCCGCAACGGCAATGTGGCCTACCGCATGGGCCGCGCCATCAAGGCCGGCCGTGTGTGGATCAACTGCTATCACCACTATCCGGCGCATGCGGCCTTTGGCGGCTACAAGGAATCGGGCATCGGCCGCGAAAACCACAAGATGATGCTGGACCACTACCAGCAAACCAAGAACCTGCTGGTGAGCTACAGCGAGAACAAGCTGGGCTTCTTTTAAGCCCATTTGACGGGGGTCAACGGATGGCCTGAGCCCCCCGCTTTGCCAAGCCGCAGCGGGCGTACGCTTTTGGCAAAGCAACCCCCTGCCTTGGGCGCTGAGACCTGCTTCTCACGCCCCGGGCCGACCGCCCCGCCACTCGCATGGCGGACCCGGATCGACCCGCAGCACCCCAAGGCAAGGGCAGCCCCGCCCTGCTGCGACACACCGACCCAACCCTTTCCCCATACCTTACCAAGGAGGTTCACGATGACCAGTACGTTCTTCATGCCCAGTGTCAACATCATGGGCGCAGGCTGTCTGCAGGAAGCCATGGTGGCCCTGAAGGGTCACGGCTTTCGCAAGGCGCTGATCGTTACCGACGCCGTGCTCAGCAAGCTCGGCGTGGCGGCGCGCATCCAGGCCCAGCTGGCCGGGCAGCAGATTGCCTCGGTGGTGTTTGATGGCACCCAGCCCAACCCCACCGTGGGCAATGTGCGCGCCGGGCTGGCGCAGCTGAAGGCCGAGCAGTGCGACTTCGTGATCTCTTTGGGCGGCGGCTCGCCGCACGACTGCGCCAAGGGCATTGCCCTGTGCGCCACCAACGGCGGCGAGATTGCCGACTACGAGGGCGTGGACCGCTCGGCCAAGCCGCAGCTGCCCCTGGTGGCCATCAACACCACGGCGGGCACCGCCAGCGAGATGACGCGCTTTTGCATCATCACCGACGAGACGCGGCACATCAAGATGGCCATCGTGGACCGCAACGTCACGCCCATCCTGTCCGTCAACGACCCCGAGCTGATGCTGGCCAAACCCAAGGGCCTGACGGCTGCCACCGGCATGGACGCGCTGACCCATGCGGTGGAGGCCTATGTGTCCACCGCCGCCACACCCATCACCGATGCGTGCGCGCTGAAGGCGGTGGAGCTGATTGCCCGCCACCTGCGCACCGCCGTGAACCATGGCGACGACCTCAACGCCCGCGAGCAGATGGCGTATGCGCAGTTCCTGGCCGGCATGGCGTTCAACAACGCATCGCTGGGCTATGTGCATGCCATGGCGCACCAGCTGGGCGGTTTCTACGACCTGCCCCACGGCGTGTGCAATGCGGTGCTGCTGCCGCATGTGGAGGCGTTCAACGTGCCCACATCGGCCGCACGTCTGCGCGACGTGGCCTACGCCATGGGTGTGAACGTGGCGGGGCTGGACGCCGAAGCCGGTGCACAAGCCTGCCTCGCCGCCATCCGCCAGCTGGCGCTGGATGTGGGCATTCCCAAATGCCTGGCCGACCTGGGCGTGAAGGAAGCGGACATTCCGCTGCTGGCCGCCAATGCATTGAAAGATGCCTGCGGCCTGACCAACCCGCGCACCGCCACGCAGGCGGACATTGAAGGCATCTTCCGCGGGGCCATGACGGCCTGACACCATGGCTGTGGATTCCGCACACCCCAACGGCACCCCGCCACCCCCACGGGTGGTGGCCACGCCCGCCGCGCTGGAGCTGCTGGCCTTGCTGCAAGCCAAACACGGCCAGGACCTGATGTTCCACCAAAGCGGTGGCTGCTGCGACAACAGCGCCGCCAACTGCTACCTGCCCGGCGAGATCACCATGGGTGCGGGCGATGTGTACCTGGGCGACATTGGCGGCTGCCGCTTCTACATGGGCAAGGCCCAGTACGAGACCTGGAAGCACACGCAGCTCATCATCGATGTGATCGACGGGCATGGCGGCGGCACCTTCTCGCTGGAGGGGCCCGAGGGCAAGGCCTT
>JAKQCW010000219.1 GCA_029558955.1 Chloroflexota bacterium | reverse complement strand
CGTAACTGCTCAGCCGGCGGGCCAAACGTTGGTTGAGTAGCCTTCTGAGGCGTATCGAAACCAACGTTTGGCCCGCCGGCGGGTGCGAACACGTTGATTTCGATACGGCGGCCTACTCAATCAACGTGTTCGCACCCGTCGGCGATTTCACGATGTAGCTTAAAAGTCGCGCCGCGCGTGGCCGATAACCCAAGATGCAACTAGCAGCAGCAGGGCCAGTCGTGTTATAATCGGGCGCGACCCAGCATGGGAACGGGGCAACGGTTCACGCGACCAGCCACAGCAGACGGGTCGGCGCTGCCTCGGTCGGCCCCTGCCGGGGTGCTGTGCAAAGACCGGCCAGAGCACATACCGCACGTTTCACCTTTCACCTTTCACCTACCGCCATGTCCAACGACTTCGTCCATCTCCACGTACACTCGGAATTTTCGCTGCTCGACGGCCTGGGGCGGGTTGAGAAGCTGGTGCAGCGCGCCCAGCGGCTGGGCCAGCCCGCGCTGGCGCTGACCGATCACGGCGCCATGCACGGCGTGATCCCCTTCTTCCGCGCGGCCAAGGGCGCGGGCATCCACCCGGTGATCGGCGTCGAGGCCTACCTCACCCGCTGGGGCCGGCCGATGCAGGGCCGCGACTCGGTGCTGGACAAGGATCGCCACCACCTGCTGCTGCTGGCCCAGAACCAGACGGGCTACAGGAACCTGCTCAAGATCTGCTCCGACGCCCAGATGCAGGGCTACTACTACCGGCCGCGCATCGACGCCGACTACCTGGCCAGTCACAGCGAGGGGCTGATCTGCACCACCGGCTGCCTGGCGGGCGAGGTGCCGGCGCTGCTCAACGGCGAAAAGGGCGCCCGGCCGCAGGAGAAGCTGGCGCTGGAGCGGCTGCACTGGTACCTGGACATTTTCGGCAAGGATCGCTTCTACATCGAGCTGCAAGAACACGACATCCCGTCGCTGCGCGAGGTCAACAAGACGCTGCTGGACTGGTCCAAGCGCCACGATATCGACCTGGTTGCGACCAACGACGTGCATTATGTCGAGCCAGAGGATGCACGCTACCACGATGTGCTGCTCTGTGTGCAGACCACGTCGCTGCTTCATCAGGCTGACCGCATGCGCATGTCCGACGCCAGCTATTACCTCAAGAGCGGCCAGGAGATGCGGGACCTCTTCCGCCCGCTGATCGACCTGCCGGAGAGCGCCTTCACCAACACCCTGCGCATCGCCGAGATGTGCCAGGTGAACCTGGAGGACAAGACCTTCCACCTGCCTGACATCGATGTGCCGGAGGGGCAGGACTACCAGAGCTATCTGCGGGAGGTGACGGAGGAAGGGCTGCGCTGGCGCTACGGGACGCGGGCCGACGACGCCGACGTGCAGGCGCGCAAGGAACATGAGCTGAAGATCATCCACCAGATGGGCTTCGACGTTTATTTTCTGATCGTGGCCGACCTGTGCCGCTATGCGCGCGGCCGGGGCATCTGGTACAACGTGCGCGGCTCCGGCGCCGGCTCCATCGTGGCCTATGCCACCGGCATCACCGGCATCGACCCGCTGAGCAACAACCTGGTCTTCGAGCGCTTCCTCAACCCCGGCCGCGTCAGCATGCCTGATTTCGACCTGGACTTCCCCGACGATCAGCGCGAGGAGATGATCCGCTACACCATCGACAAATATGGCGCGGAACATGTGGCCCAGATCGTCAGCTTCGGGCGCATGAAGGCGCGCGCGGCCGTGCGCGATGTGGCGCGGGTGCTGGATATCCCCCTGGCCGAGGTGGATCGCATCGCCAAGCAGATCCCGGCCATCCCCGGCAAGCCGGTGACCATCGAACAGTGCCTGGGCAAAGATGAGAAGAAGCCGGAGCTGGCGACGCCGGAGCTGATCGAGCTCTATCAGGGGGATCCCAAGGTCAAGGAGCTGCTGGACACGGCCAGCGCGCTGGAGGGGGTTGCCCGCCATGCCAGCACCCACGCCGCGGCCGTGATCGTCACCGACCAGCCGCTGACCGCCTATCTGCCGGTGATGCGGCCGCAAAAGGCGGTGATCACCGAGGCCGTCACCCAGTTCGAGTTTCCCATCTGCGAGAGCATTGGCCTGCTCAAGGTCGATTTTCTGGGCCTTGCCACCCTGACGGTGATGCGCGAGGCGACCAAGCTGATCCGCCAGCGGCATGGGGTCGAGTGGACGCTGGACAATATCCCGCTGGATGATCCGGAAAGCTACAAGCTGCTGAGCAGCGGCGAGGTGTCGGGGGTTTTCCAGGTGGAAGGCGCGGGCCTGCGCCGCATGTTGACCGAGATGCAGCCGCGCGAGTTCAACCACATCGTGGCCGCGATCAGCCTCTACCGGCCGGGGCCCATGGACTTCATCCCGGAATATGTGGCTGTGATGCACGGCAAGAAGGAAGCCGAGTATGTCCACCCGGCGTTGGAGCCGATTCTGGCCGAGACCTACGGGGTCTGCGTCTATCAGGAGCAGGTGATTTTGCTTCTGACCGATATCGCCGGCTACACGGCTAGCGAAGCGGACAACGTGCGGCGCGCCATCAGCAAGAAGTCGGAGAAAACGCTGCTTCAGCACCGCGAGATCTTCGCCAAGGGCGCGGCGCAGAAGTCGGGGCTGAAGCGTCAGGAGACGGACGCGATCTGGGATGCCCTGCTGGGCTTTGCCCGCTACGGCTTCAACCGCAGCCATGCCGCTGACTACGCCGTGATCACCGTGCAGACGGCCTACCTCAAGGCGCACTACCCGCTGGAATACATGGCCGCCATGCTCTATGTGGAGCGGGACAACCCGGAAAAGGTGGCCTACTACATCACCGAGGCGCGGCGCATGGGCATCGAGGTGTTGCCGCCCGATGTCAACGCCAGCAGTTTCAACTTCACCGTGGAGCAGAGCGACGGGGCTCGGCCGGCCGCGCGCGATCTGCACATCGCCTATCCTTTCCCGACGCCGCCGGGCGCGGCCATTCGCTATGGCCTGGCCGCGATCAAGAACGTGGGCGAGGGGCCGGTGGAGGCGATTCTGGCCGGTCGCCAGGCCGGGCCTTTCCCCTCGCTGGAGGCGCTCTGCCAGCGGGTGGACCTGCGCAAGGTGGGCAAGAAGGCGCTGGAGTGCATGATCAAAGTGGGCGCGCTGGATCAGTTCGGCGAGCGGGCGCAACTGCTGGAGGGGATGGAGCAGATGGTGGGCGTCAGCCGCTCGCACCACGAAGCTGAGGAGGCTGGCCAGCTCAGCATGTTCGACCTGTTCGGCGGCGGGCTGGAGACGACCGCCAGCTTTGCGCCGACGCTGGCCCTGCCCTCGGTCGCCCCGCTCAACCCCAAGCAGCGGCTGGAGATGGAGAAGGAGCTGTTGGGCGTCTACGTCTCGTCGCACCCCTTGCAGCAGATGGCTGTGGACCTGAGCGGGGTGGTGACCTGCACCTGCGGCGAGCTGGGCGAGGCGCAGGTGGGCAAGTCGGTGGTGCTGGCCGGCAATGTGGTGCGCGTCAACCAGATCACGACCAAAAAGGGTGATCGCATGGCCTTTGTCACCCTGGAGGATCTGCAAGGCCAGTGCGACGTGGTAGTCTTCCCCAAGACCTGGGAGGAGAGCAAGGAGCTGTGGGTGCAGGATCGCATCGTGCTGGTGCGGGGCAAGGCGGAGAAGCGCGGCGAGTCGGTCAACGTGCTGTGCGACTCGGTGCAGACCTATGTGAACCGCGCCCTGGCGGCCGACGATGGCGATCCCTATGCCGACCTGCGCGGCGCGCCGACCTTCGTGGATGGCAACAGCTCCGGCCGGCCGGCGGCGCCGCCGCGGCCCGCCGCCGCGCCGCCATGGTCTGCGCCCAGCAGCGCCGGCCTCAGGATCGCCGATGGCGACGAAACGCTGAGCTATGGCGCTGAGGCGGAGGATGCCGGCGAGGATGGCAACCCCTTTGCGCTGGAAGAGCCCGATTGGCTGCGCGAGGCGCCGGCGCCGTGGGAGGAGGAGGGGAGGGGGGAACGGTTAATGGGGAATGGTGAACGGTTAATGGGGAATGGGGAGGGGGGAACGGCGCGTGTTGAGCCGGTTGCGGCCGGCGCGCGGCAACAGGTGGACGCGCCCGCGGTTCAAGGGACCAAGCCGCCGGCTGCTCCATCCGCGGTTCAAGGGTCTGAGTCGTCGGTCGTCCCATCCGCGGTTCAAGGGTCTGGGTCGTCGGTCGTTCCATCCGCGGTTCATGGGTCCAAGTCGTCGGTCGCCCCATCTACGGTTCAAGGGTCTAAGTCGCCGGTCACGCAGTCCCCTTCCCGTGAGATTCGCGTCACCGTCCAGCGCACGCACGATGCCGAGCGCGACAAGCGGCTGTTGGGCTGGGTGGTGGACGCATTGAGGGCCAAGCCGGGGCCGGATCGCTTCTGCATCGTCGTGCGCAAGAACGGCGCGGCGGTGCAGCTCGACTTCCCCAACGACAGGACAGCCTTCAGCCCCGAGCTGGAGCAGCAGTTGGTGCGCCGGCTGGGCGTGGGCAGCGTGGAGGTGCGGGAGGGGGGCGGGCGATAATCGCCGGAGCCGCACAGCAGCCACGCCCCACATTCCCACACCCCCCCGTCCCCCCATCTGGTCACGAGTTACTCGTTACGCATTACTGCTGCGTGATGGTGAACTCGTACAACGCCTTCTCTGTGGTCTCCGGCGCCAGGCCGCTGATGGCCAGAATTGCGTTCTTGCCGCGGCCCAGGCCCTGCACGAGCCACTGGGCGGCGCCGCTCTCGTCCACCGGGATGTGGGTGATGACCGGATCCTCGCCATCCTCCAGCTCGATGAGCTGCAAGAGCCAGCGCTGACGCAGCAGGTTGTCGGTCAGGATCCAGCCCTCGCTGGCCCAGTCGCCCACGCCGTTCTCCATGTCATCCATGAAACCGATCTCGGGGACGCTCACATCGTCGATGAAGATGCCAGGGTAGGTCACGGCGTCGTCGGTGATATACTCGAAGCGCACCAGAACCTCGGCGTTGCCGGCAAAGGGGCTCAGATCAGCCGTCTGCTCGATCCACTGGGCGCGGCAGGTCTGGCCCGGCTCGGTGACGTCGGGTTGACCGGAGCAGCCGGTGAATGCCCAGCCGAAGCTGTTGCCGTTGGGGTTGCTGTCCACCATGGCCTCGCTGCGCAGGATGGTCCAGGTTGCGCCGTCGTCGACCGAGGCCATCACATAGCCGTAATCCCAGTCGTATTCGATGTTGTACCAGGTCCAGAAGTTGAGCGTGGCCGCATCCACGCCGCTCAGGTCGAAGGTGTGGGTCAGGCGCGCGTCGGAATCGTCCTCGCGGTTGGCCCACCAGGCGAACTGACCGCTGTGCGGCTGATGCGAGGCCAGGCGGGTGGTGGCCGCGCCGCGAAAATCGATGGCCAGGTCGCCGGAGCCGCTCAGTTCGATATAATCGGTACCGTATTGGCTGACATCCCCCTCGATCTGCGCGGGGAAGCGGCGCAGGTTCTGGTCGCGCTGCATGGGGGCAGGGTCCAGATCCTGATAGCCATACTGGCCATCGGCCAGGCTGGGATCATCCAGCAGATTGGCCACCACCCAATCGGCGAACACCTGATCGAAGGTCAGGCCGGTTCCAGCCTGCGCCAGCACGTTCTCGAAGCCATCGATGCCGTTGGCGTCGTCGGCGATCACCGCCTGCATCAGCTCGTTGCCGAAGCGTTCCAGGAAATAGGCCATGAAGAGGTAGGCCGCGCCGTAGTGCTCGGTGCGCGAGTTGGGATCGTCGCTCCAAGCGTTGAGCTGGGTGTCAGGCAACTGGCTGAAGATGAAATCCGCGCCGCCGGTGTCATAGCCATTGAGCTGCATGGCCAGCTCGCTCAGCCCCTCGTTGACCCAGGTGGTCTCGTTCTTGTCCTGGAACCAATGGATCATGTGCTGGAACTCGTGAGCCAGCACGCCATTGTAGAATTCGCTGTTGGGCTTGGTGTTGTCGACGTTGATGTAGAACATCTCCCGCTGATTGGAGAAGGGCTGGGCCAGGCGGCTGACCGCGTCCGCGCCGCTGAAATAGCCGGCAATGCTGCTGCCCAACTGCTCCGAATGCAGGATGTGCAGCCGCGGGTCGCTGTCGATACCTGGCGACCATTCGCTGCCGAAGAAATCGCGGTTGGTGGGATAGGTTTCTGAGGCGAAGCGGTCGGCCGCGCGGCGCAGGTCAGACTCGCTGTAGCGCACCCCCTCCTCGACCCACATGTAGAGCACGTCGTTCATGTAGGCCAGCTCGGCGCGGATCTGCTTGTTCTGGCCGGTGTCCTCGTTGCTGATCCAGAACGACTCGACATCGCCCACGCGGTAGACCGGGGCCGTGTCGGACACCACTTCGGGGATGGGGCCGGTCCCCAGCAGCCCCTGGGCCAACATGCGCAGATCGCGCGGGGGCACCACCACATCGCGCAACTGCTGCTCAGTCAAAAATTCGCTCTGAACCGGCGTCAAGAACGACGAGTCGGCCTCTGGCGTCTTGGCGCTGGCAGGGGTGGCCGTGGGCAGCCCCTGCTCCTGCGACAGATCAGGCGTGGCTTCCAGGTCCGGGTCGAACAGATCCACATCGGCCGTCACATCTCCCGACCAATCTTGGCTGGCTGTGGAGCCCGCCAATCCGTAGATCATGCCGCCGGCGGCGACCATGAAAAGCAGGCAGCAGCAAAGCAGCACCACCAACCCGCCCAACACCCACCATACCAGGTTATTGTTGCGTGACTCGTTCAAAGTCTCTTCTCCTTCAGATTATCCACCCACGGTGACCTGCACCGTGCACTGACCGAAATTGCCGGTGATATCCACCGTGACCAGGCGCAGTTGGTAGTCGCCGGCGGGCAAGCCGGCGGGATTCCAGGTGCCCAACGGGCCATTGATCACCGGAGTGTCGCGCCTGAGATAGAAGCCAAAGTCGCCCGGCGCGCCGGCCGCCTTGAATTCGATCTTGAAATATTCGAAGTTCTCGCTCTGCGCGGTGCCGATCAGCGTGACCGGGCCGTTGACCCGCTGGCCCACCCCAGGTTCGATGATGACCGCACGGCTGTCGGGGCAGGAAGGGGCCACGACCGCCGGCGCGGTCGGCGTGGGAGGCTGGGCGGGGGTGGGGGTGTCCAACGGCCGCGGCGTTGCGCGGGGCCGCGGCGTGGGGGTTTCCGTGGCAGTCAGCGTCACCGTGACCACCGCGGTGGGCGCGACCGTGGGGGTGGGCGTGTCCAGCAGGAAGACCGGCGTGGGCGTGGGGTCCGCCTCGGCGATGATCGGCTCCACCGCCACCGCCAGCGTGTTGGCCACGAAATAGGTCAGCCCCATGACAACCAGCAGCAGGAGGGCCCAGCGCAGCGTGGAGTGGGTGCGGTTGATGGCGGCCTCGCGCTCCAGCTTGAAGGCCGCTTGCTGGCGCTCACGGCGCGCCAACAGCGCGCTGCGCAGCAGGAAAAGCGCCGCCAGCAGGCAGGCGAGATAGATCCAGGCCGCGTTGTTGCTGATGATCCTGACCAAGACCGCCATGCGGTGTCATTGCCTCAAAACGAAACGAATGCCCGCGCATCACGCCGGGCATCGGTCTCCGTTGCTGTTCGTCCAGATTGCCTTCGATCTGGCCATTATACCACGTTTCCTCGTGACGAGAAGTTCACAACTGCCTGAGAACTCCCCGGATCACCGCGGTCATGCGCGGGGTCAGCAGCGCGCCAGCCTCCAGCACCTCCTCGTGGCTGGCCTCGCTCTGGCTGTCCACCTGGTCGATGGCCACATTGCTAACGCCGGAGATGCCCAGCACCCGCATGCCGCCGTGGTGCGCCGTCACCGTTTCCGAGGTGGTGGACATGCCCACGGTGTCGCCGCCCATCAGGCGCAGAAAACGGATCTCGGCCGGCGTCTCGAAGGTCGGCCCGGCCAGCCCCACGTACACCCCCTGGTGCATGGGGATGTCCTCGGCTGCCGCCACCTGCAAGGCCAGTTGACGCAGATGGCGGTCATAGGCCTTGGACATGTCCAGGAAACGGGGGCCCAGCTCCGGGTCGTTGGGGCCGCGCAGTGGGTTGATGCCGGCCATCCCCACCATGTTGACGTGGTCGACGATCAGCATCAGGTCGCCGGTGTGAAAATTCTTGTTCAGCCCGCCGGCCGCGTTGGTCAGAATCAGCGTCTCGACGCCCAACAGACGCAGCACGCGAATCGGCAAGGTCACCTGATGGATGGAGTAGCCCTCGTAGTAGTGGGTGCGGCCCTGCATCACCGCCACCGGCTGGCCCTCCAGCGTTCCCAACACCAGCCGGCCCTGATGTCCGGGTATGGTGGAGATGGGAAAGTGGGGAATGTCACGATAGTCGAGGGAGACCGCCTGCTCCACCGCGTCGGCCAGCCCGCTCAGCCCTGATCCCAACACGATGGCGACCTTGGGCTGCAGCGCTGTGGCCTGGCGGATAACGGCGGCGGCTTCGGCGAAATGCTGGCGAGTTGGGATGGTTTCCACGGTTAAGCCCTCGGATGTGCTTCGTTGTAGGCCTCGCGCAGGTGATCACGCGTCACCTGGGTGTAGACCTGGGTGGTGGAGATGTTGGCATGGCCCAGCAGCTTTTGCACATCGCGCAGTTTGGCGCCGCCGTGCAGCATGTGGGTGGCGAAGGAATGGCGCAGGGTGTGCGGGGTCACTTCACTCTCGATGCCGATGGCATCCACGTAGTGTTTGATGATCAGCCACAGCCCCTGGCGGGTCAGCCGCTCGCCGCGGTGATTGAGAAACAGCGCCTTCTCCCCCGCGTCGCGCAGCAGGTGGGGCCGGCCCTCGTTCAGATAGCGCCCCAGGATCAGCCCGGCCTGATCATAGATCGGCACCACGCGCTCGCGGTCCCCCTTGCCCAGGCAATAGATCGTGCCGGCCTCCAGATCCACATCCTCCACGTTGAGCGAGACCAGCTCGGTGACCCGCATGCCGGTGGCGTAGAGCGCCTCCAGCAGCGCGCTGTCGCGCAGCGCCTTGGGCGAATCTGACTTGGTCGGCTCGGCCAGCAGCCGCTCCACATCCTCCTCTGAGATGGCCTTGGGCAGGTGTTTCTTGACCTTGGGCGATTCCAGCGAGAGGGTGGGGTCGTTGGTGATCACCCCTTCGTCGCGCAGATAATGGAAGAAGGACTTGATCGCCGCGACCTTGCGCGCAATGGTCGAAGAGACATACTCCAGCTCCTTCATGTGCAGGATGTAGTCAACGATCTGGCTTTGGTTGACCTCATCCCAGCTCGTCAGGCCGGCCTGATTGGTCAGGTGCTGGGTGAACTGGCTCAGGTCGTTGCGATAGGCTGCCAGCGTGTTCTCTGAATAGCCTTTTTCGGCGGTCAGGTAATCCAAGAACTCATCAACTTGTGCTTGCATGGCTGGATCCCTTTGTAGGATGCTGGCTGGCGGCAATGTTGGTCATGGTGCAGGGTGCGAAGGCTAGCATCTTGTTATGGTAATTGTCTTTGCCTATTGTACCGATGCTTGCCATAAAGTCAAGAGCCACAACCGCCGATTTTCATACGCAATGCTAACACTTCGCTGGCGAATTTCTCACATTGGTCTGGTATGATGAAAATAAAAACGCCTTGACCCAAACTGTTCGGGCCGGTCTTTGGGCGACGCCCCGGCATGAACCGTCAGGGGACGCCCCCGGCTGGAGGGAACCGACCGAACCTGTGAAAGGAAAACCACATCATGAGACTGGATAAATTCACCCAAAAGGCCCAGGAGGCCATTTTCGAGGCCCAATCGCTGGCCGAAAGCTATTATCACGCCCAGGTCGAGCCGGAGCATCTGCTGCTGGCCCTCTTGCAGCAGGCCGACGGCGTCGCGCCGCAGATCGTGATGGGGCTGGGGCGCAATCCCCAGCAACTGGCCGGCCAGGTGGAGGCGGAGCTCAACCGCCGGCCCAAGGTCTACGGCGGGGCCGCCCAGGTCGGCGGCAGCCAAGCCTTGCAGCGCGCTTTGCAGGCGGCGCAGGGGGAGGCCGAGGCCATGAAGGACGACTACGTCAGCACCGAGCACCTGCTGCTGGCCCTGGCCGGCAAGGGGGGCGAGGGCGCCCACAAGCTGCTGGCCGCGGCCGGCGTCACCAGGGACGCCATCCTGCACGCGCTGCAAGGGATCCGCGGCAGCCAGCGCGTCACCAGCCAGAACCCGGAGACCACCTACCAGGCGCTGCAAAAATATGGCCGCGACCTGACTGAGCTGGCGCGCAAGGGCAAGCTGGACCCGGTCATCGGCCGCGACGAAGAGATCCGCCGCGTGATCCAGATCCTCAGCCGGCGCACCAAGAACAACCCGGTGCTGATCGGCGAGCCGGGCGTGGGCAAGACGGCCATCGTTGAGGGACTGGCCCAGCGCATCATCAACGGCGACGTGCCGCTGGGGCTGAAGGACAAGCGGCTGGTGTCGCTCGACCTGGGCGCGCTGGTCGCCGGGGCCAAGTACCGCGGCGAGTTCGAGGAGCGGCTCAAGGCCGTCCTCAAAGAGGTGCAGGAGGCCGAGGGGCAGATCATCCTGTTCATCGACGAGATGCACACGCTCGTGGGCGCGGGCGCGGCCGAGGGTTCGATGGACGCCAGCAACATGCTGAAGCCGCTGCTGGCCCGCGGCGAACTGCACGCCATCGGCGCGACGACGCTCGACGAGTACCGCAAGCACATCGAAAAGGACGCCGCCCTGGAGCGCCGCTTCCAGCCGGTGTTCGTCGATGAGCCGAGCGTGGAGGACACGATCTCGATTTTGCGCGGCCTGAAGGAGCGCTACGAGGTTCATCACGGCGTGCGCGTCACCGATGGCGCCGTCATTGCCGCGGCCACGCTGAGCCATCGCTACATCAGCGACCGCTTCCTGCCCGACAAGGCCATCGACCTGATCGACGAGGCCGCCAGCCGGTTGCGCATGCAGATCGACAGCAAGCCGGCCGAACTGGACGCGGTCGACCGCGAGATCATGCAGCTGGAGATCGAGCGCGAGGCGCTGAAGAAAGAGAAAGACAAGGCCAGCCAGGAACGGCTGGCCAAGCTGGAAGAAGAACTGGCCAACGCCAAGGAGCGCAGCACGCAATTGGCGAGCCGCTGGCAGGCGGAGAAGGACGCCATCGTCCATATCCAGACGATTAAAGAGGAAATGGACACGGTGCGCATCCAGATCGAGCAGGCCCAGCGCAACTACGACTACCAGAAGGCGTCGGAATTGCAGTTCGGCCGCATGCGCCAGCTGGAGCAGAACCTCGACGAGGCGACCGCCCAGCTGCGCCAGATGCAGAGCGACGGCGCGATGCTCAAGGAAGAGGTCGACGCCGAGGATATCGCCCTCATCGTCGGCAAATGGACGGGCATCCCGGCCACCAAGCTGCTCGAGGGCGAGGTCAAGAAGCTCATCTATATGGAAGACCGGCTGCACCGGCGCGTCGTGGGCCAGGAAGAGGCCGTCGCCGCCGTGGCCGCGGCCGTCCGCCGCAGTCGCTCCGGCTTGCAGGATCCGAACCGGCCCATCGGCTCGTTCATCTTTTTGGGGCCGACCGGCGTGGGCAAGACCGAGCTGGCGCGCGCACTGGCCGAGTTTCTGTTCGACGACGAGCGCAACATGGTGCGCATCGACATGAGCGAGTACCAGGAGCGACACACCGTCGCCCGGCTCATCGGCGCGCCTCCCGGCTACGTGGGCTACGAGGAAGGCGGCCAGCTGACCGAGGCCGTGCGCCGTCGCCCGTACAGCGTGGTGCTGTTCGACGAGATCGAGAAGGCCCACCCCGAGGTGTTCAACGTCTTCCTGCAGGTGCTGGACGACGGCCGCCTGACCGACGGCCAGGGGCGCACGGTGGACTTCCGCAACACGGTCATCATCATGACCAGCAATATAGGCAGCCAGTACATCCTGGACGAGATCGACGACACGACGATGCGCGAGCGGGTCATGGAAGCGATGCGCAATCACTTCCGGCCGGAGTTCCTCAACCGGGTCGATGAGATCGTCATCTTCCACCGGCTGGACCGCGAGCAGTTGCGCGAGATCGCCGAGATCCAACTCAGCAACGTGCGCGGCCTGCTGGCCAGGCGGCACATCAGCCTGTCGCTGACCGAGGCGGCTACCGACCTGCTGATCGAGGAAGGGTACGACCCGGTCTACGGGGCGCGGCCGCTCAAACGTGTTTTGCAGCGGCGCATCATCGACCCGCTGGCCATTCGCGTCATTCAGGGCGATGTGCGCGAGGGCGATCACGTGGTCGTCGAGCTTGTCGACGGCGACCTGGACTTCAGAGTCGTTGAGACGGGCGAATTCGAGACGGCTTAGACAGAGTAATACAACCCGGGTTTCTTCAGGAAGCCCGGGTTTTTTGCTGTATAATGAGCCTCACGTGGTTCTATCTGACCGCTGGAGGCTCTGACATCATGTATTCCCACGCTTTCGTCCGCCGTTCTGTCGTCTTGTATCTCCTCATCTTGTCGTTGTTGGGGTTGGCGGTCGCCTGCGGCGGCGGCGCGCCGAACTCATCCGCGGAACTGCCGGCAACTGTTGCGTCAACGCCGGCGCCCACCCCTACCGCAACGTTAAGACCGGCGGACGTGTCGCTCACCGCGACGGCTGAAGCCGTCGCCAGCACACCCTCGGCGCTGGCATCGGGAGAAGCGCAGGCGCCGGGTTACACTTACCCGGAT
>JAKQCW010000217.1 GCA_029558955.1 Chloroflexota bacterium | reverse complement strand
ACGACGGGAGCAGTGCGTCCGTAAGGCGGGGAAACCCGCCAAAAACCGCCCTGCACGGGCGAAATCCGGCTCGAAAGCGACGCCAGGCCGGCGCCACGATGCCGCAATCCGGGCGGCAGAGCGGGTTGTTCAGACCTTCCCTAAAGCGGAGGTCGCCAAGGCGGAAGCCGAGCTGATCGTGCTCAACAATCGGCGCAGCGACATCGAGCAGGCCAATGCCCGCAAAGCCGCGCAGGCCGAACGGGAACTGGCCGATGCCCTGGCGCAGGCGCGTGAGGAACTGGCGCAGATCACCGGCACGGCGACCGATGCCGACCGGCAGGCGGCCATTGCCCGCAGCTACCGCGATCTGCGCTCGCGCCTCGCAGCGGAAATGGCGTGCTGTCGGTGCACCTGAACGGCGTGCTCGCCATTCAGATGAACGCGCAGGACACCATCCGGGGTGGCGGCCCGCTGCTCACCGCCTTCATCGGCGCGATACCATCCACCCCGGACTCACTGCCTGATTGGCTACAAGTTCCATACTCAGGTCAGAACTGCCGCCAGCGTTCGATCAGGACCTTCGCCTCGGCGCGGCTGCGGAACCACTCTCGGTTGAGCAGCTCGTCCCGCAGCTTGCCGTTAAAGCTCTCGACGAATCCGTTCTGCCAAGGGCTGCCAGGCGCGACGAGGCCCGGGCTGATGTGTTCGGTTACCTCGAGCGGTTCCACAACCCGAGAATGCGTCGTAGAGTTGCCCGGCGTGACCGGGAGTTTCAGGCCTTAATCAAACCGTCCTGGAAACGGGGTAGAACCCTTGGGGCGAACCAGCCCAAGTGCCTTTGGTCTGTGCGCTTTCGCAGAGGCAACGGCCCCGATCGCTGTTGAACCGACCGGGCTGACGGCTCCCGATCACGGATCAGCGTGAACGCTACGAAGAGTTTGAGAGAACTCGGGGGCGTGATCATGCGCCGGGGCCCGGCGCCATGGAGCGGCTTTGCCGTTATGTACCGAGGTGGCCTTGCTCTTGGCGATCCACGTCCTGACCGAGATCATGACTCGGACATGCGCTTTGCAACCACCTGCGCGCGAAAACCTCGGCCGGCTCCGGACGGGCGAAGTAATACCCCTGTGCTTCGTCGCAACCCAATGCCAGCAAGTGTTCCGCCTGCGCTGCCTCTTCCACACCTTCGGCCAGGGTCTTGAGGCCGAGGCTCTTCGCCATGGCAACGATGGCGGACACAATGGCGAGATCGTTGCGATCGGTCAGCATGTCCCGCACGAACGAGATGTCGATCTTCAGTTTATGAACGGGAAATCGCTTGAGGTAAGCCAGTGAGGAATACCCGGTGCCGAAATCATCGATGGACAGCGCAAACCCGGCCGAGGTCAGGGCGCGCGTGACCTCCACGGCACGTTCCGGGTCGCGCATCATGCCCGACTCGGTCAGCTCGAGCTCGATTGCAGAAGACGCTGCACCGGATTCGCGAGCGATCCTAAGACACCGGTCAACGAAATCGTCGTCCTCAAATTGTTTCGCGGCCACATTCACCGCGACCCTTCCGGGCAGCGGACACCCTCGTTCCTGCCAATGCCGCACCTGGCGGCATGCCCCGGCGAGCGCCCATTCGCCCAATGTACCGATCAATCCCCGTTCTTCCGCGATCGGGATGAATTCGGCTGGGGAAACCATGCCCCAATCCGCATCATGCCATCTCGACAGTGCCTCGGCGCCTACGATTTTGCCGCTGGGCAAATGCACCTGGGGATGATAGTGGAGTTGCAACCGTCCGGCGGCAAGCGCGGTTTCCAGGCGATGGACGATTTCCAGCTTCCTCGCCAAATCCGTACCCATCTCCGAACGGTAGAAGCGATAGCCCCCGCCGCTGTGGCTGCTCAGTAACTGGCCACTGACAGTTTCGGATCGATCTGCCAGGTTTCGTTGACGATCTTGGCGTCGCGATAGGTCAGAACGTAGCGCACCTTGATCGGCTGCTTGCCCTCGAACTGCACGTTGGCCGTCACGGTGGCGCCCTTGGGGTTGGCCGATTCCTCCACCTTGTCGATCGACACCTTCAGAGTCCCTTGCGACTTGGTGAACTTCTCCCAGACCCCGCGGATCGCGTCAGCGCCCGCGTAGCTGCCATCCAGCGGACCACCGACCCAGGTGAGTTGGGCGTTGTCGGCGTAGCCCCGCATCAGCACGGCCAGATCGCCCGAGCCGATGGCCTGGAAGTGCGTGCGGGCGTCGTCGGCGGGTCCGGCGAACGCCGTGCCGCTGAACAGGGTCGCGAGAGCGAAAGCGGTGGCGGTGGCGGTGGCGGTGAGTCGTTTCATGATCGGTAGTCCTTAGTACGTGGGTGGAAGAAATGAGGTTGACATTGAGGTATACGGGAGCGTCGGCCGGTTTATTCCCGCCTGGGCGCAAAACTCATCGCCTCATCGCGGCATGCTTCACCCCAGCCAGTGGCTGACGGCCCGGTTCACACCATAGCCGCCGACCATCAGAAAACCGAACAGCGTGGCCGCCAGCAGCAAGGGCTTAAGGCCCGCTTGGCGGATGGCTCCCACGTGGGTACGCAGCCCGAGCGCGGCCATCGCCATGGCCAGCAGCACGGTGTCGAGCTGCACCAGGGCCGCGACCCATTGCGGCGGCAGCCACCCCAGCGAATTCACGCCGGCGGCGGCGATGAACACCAGCGCGAACCAGGGAATGGTGATGCGGGCCGCGCCACCCTGTCCGTCGGCCCGGACGGCCCTTGACAGCGCCAGCAGGAACGGCGCAAGCATCATCACGCGCAGCATCTTGACGATGACGGCCGTGGCGGCGGCCGGCTCGCTGACGCTGCGCCCGGCGGCCACCACCTGCGCCACCTCGTGGATCGTCGAGCCCGCGTACACGCCATAGGCCTGCTCGGACAGGTGCAGGTACGGGTACAGCAGCGGGTAGGCGAACATCGCCAGCGTGCCGAACACGACCACCGTGGCCACGGCCACCGACACCTTGTGCGCCTGCGCGCGCACCACCGGCTCGGCGGCCATCACGGCGGCGGCGCCGCAGATCGCGCTGCCCGCGCCGATCAGCATCGAGGTCTGCCGGTCCAGCTTGAACACGCGCGTGCCCAGCTGCAGCGCGAGAACAAAGGTCAGCGCCACCATCAGCGCATCGATCACCACGCCGGCCCAGCCGATGGCGCCGATCTGCTGGAAGGTGATGCGAAAACCGTACAGCACGATGCCCGCGCGCAGCAGCCGGTTCTTGGAGAAATCGACCCCGGCAGCCGTGTGCGCGGCGATGGCCGGAAAGAACGTGTTGCCGGCCACGATGCCCAGCACGATGGCCAGCGTCAGCGCCGACAGGCCCCAGCGCCCCGCCCAAGGCGTCTGCGCCGCCACCATGGCGGCGGCGGCAAGTAGCCCCGCCAGCGCCAGGCCTTGCCACCAGGCACGCGTCCTCCAGGTCGGAGGCGCAGAGGTCGTGGCGGACAACGAGGTGGACATGGTCGGACTCCTTCACGGAAAACGTTGGCTGGCGCTTAGAGACCGCTATGAGCGCCGCGATGCACGTCAGCTTCCTGCATCTGGTACCATGAGTCCAATACATTCTTTTCAAGAAAACGTAACTTTAAGTTATGCGACTGAATCTTCACCTGCTGCGCGTGTTCTTCACTGTGGCTGAGCTGCGAAGCTTCTCGCGCGCGGCCGAGGCCCTGTTCATCAGCCAGCCCGCTGTCTCCAAAGCCGTGCGCGAGCTGGAATGCCAGATCGGCCTACCCTTGCTCGAACGTGGCGCGGGCGGCCCCAAGAGCGCCCGGGGCGTGCAACTGACGCCGGACGGTGCGGCGGTGTTCGAGCATGCACGGGGCATCTTTGCGCTGGAGCGGGCCGCGATCGAAGACGTGCAGGCGCGCGTGGGGCTGCAGCGCGGTCGCCTGCGGGTGGGGGCCAGCACCACCGTGGGTGCCTACTGGCTGCCCCAACTGCTGGCGGACTTTGTGCATCGCCATCCAGCCGTCGATGTGCAAGTGGTTCAGGGCAACACGCAGATGGTCTGCGAGGCCCTGCTCGACTGCCGCATCGACATCGGTCTGGTCGAGGGCGATGTGCACGACCCGCGTCTTGCAGCGCACACGTGGCGCGAGGAGCCGCTGTGCGTCGTCGCTGGCGTGCACTCGCCGCTGGCGCGCAGCCGACGCCTCACCGCCGCCACACTGAGCAGCGAGATCTGGCTGCTGCGCGAGCCGGGCTCCGGCACCCGCGACGTGGCCGACCGGCTGCTGCACGAACTCGCGATCCGGCCACAGCGATGCATAGAGATCGGCAGCAACGAAGGCATCGCCCGCGCCGTCGCGGCCGGCCTGGGGGTGGCACTGCTGCCGATGCGCGTGGTGCGCGAGCTGCTGGCGCTGCGTGAAGTGGCTGCCCTCAAGCTATCAGGCGCACCCAAGCTGGTCCGGCTCCTGTGGCGCGTGGAACTGAAGGGCCGTCCGCCGTCGCCGCTGGTGCTGGCCTGGCGTGAGGCGCTGGCGCGCCCGCTCGCGCACTGACCGGGCGCGAGCGGGCCGCTCTGCTGTCGTTGCCTTCAGGAGTAGT
>JAKQCW010000174.1 GCA_029558955.1 Chloroflexota bacterium | reverse complement strand
CGTGCGGCCGGTCAGCGGCGATGGCCGCATCAAGGCGCCGATCCCGGGCCTGATCACGCGGGTGCTGGTGCAGCAGGGAGACCAGGTGGAGGTGGGCCAGCCGGTGCTGCTGCTGGAGGCCATGAAGATGGAGAACGAGATCGTGGCCCCGCGCGCCGGCACGGTGCTGCGGCTCAGCGCGCTGCCGGGCAAGAGCGTGATCCTCCACGAGGAGCTGGCGGAGATCGGCTGACGGTCTGCGGCCTGTCGATGATTTCGGAGGGGGCTGGCGCTGTCAGCCAGGGCCGCGCGGCCGCCTCCGAAGTCTCACCGGAAGGATCTGTGGCGATGGCGCGCGAGGACATGCGGCCTCCCGACCGCAACGAGTTCAGGAGTCCTGCCGAAGAATCAAAAGACGCAGCCGAAATGTTCTCGGCTGCGTCTTCATGCCTGCTCTCGACCCCCGGGGGCGAAGGCGCTTCTATGACGTTCGACGCCGAAGGCGTCAGCCCACTTTGCCCGGTCTGCAGCCGGGCGGGCACCCTGATGGCGATCGGCGAGGCCTGGATGTGTGCGGCCTGCGGCTACTCCTCGGACAGCGCGGCCGGCTGCACCTGATAAGCCAGCCCCCGACCGGGCGTGTCCCGGTCAACGCCCTCTGGCGCCGGGCTGCTGGGCCGGTTCAGCAACCGGCGCGGCCGGCTGTTCCTGTGCGCCGAATTCCCCGACCTGTTCAGCAACGCCGTCGGACGCGGCCACGGCCGCCATCAGCCCCATCAACCCAAAGAACAACACCATCAGCTTCGGGCTGGCCAGCGGGGCATCGACCAGGCCATGCGCGGCAAAGACGATCAGGCTGCCCAGCAGGCCCAGCGCCAGGCCGCGGTAGCCCCCTGCCGGCCGGCGACGGGCCTGTCTGACCAGCGCCGCGCCCAGCGCCAGCAGCAGCGCGGCCAGCGCGATCAGCCCGGGGATGCCCATCTCGCTGCCGATCTGCAAGTAGGTGTTGTGTACGTGCAGCCACTGGCTGCCGGAGACGACGGTGAAGAGAGGGTAGAGCAGGTCGATCACCCGCTGCGGCATGCCCAGGCCCACGCCGGTGAAGGGGAAGTCCTGCATCAGGTAGAGGGCGCGGCTCCACAGCTCCACGCGTCCCTGGGCTGTGGTCGTCACGCCGCCGCCATCGGCCAGCAGGGCCGTGCGCAGCGCGGCGGGAACCTGGGGGCTTTGGCGCAGCAGGAGCACAGCGCCGCCCAGCGCGGCCAGCCCCAGCGGCAGCCACAGCGCCAGCCAGCGCCGGCTGGCGAGCAATGTCATCACCGGTAGGGCGACGGCCACCCCCAGCAGCGCGCCGCGCGATTGGGTGAGCAGCAAGAGCAGGCCCAGCACCAGGCTGAGCCCGGCGGCCGCCAGGCGCAGCAGACGTCCGCCGGGCGCGTTGCCGGCGCCAACCAGCGCCAGGGCCACGGCCGGCGCCAGGAAGACCGCCAGCAACTGGCCGCTCAGGTTGGGGTTGAAGCGAGTGGCGTGCAGGAAGGGCAGGGGGCCGCGGATCGCCTGCGCCAGGGGGTCGAGCAGCCGCTGCATGGCCGCGATGACACCGATGCCGCTGCCGGTGAGGGGGGTGGCGGCGATGACCGCCAGCGCCATGGCCAGGCCCGCCAGCAGCAGCGCCCAGCCGCTGAAGCGCAGCCAGGGGTGATCGCTCAAGGCGGCCGCCGCCCAGAAGAAGGCGGCCGCCGCGATCAGGGCATAGCTGCGCGGCAGCGTCACCGCCAGATCGGGGCTGGCCCACAGCCCCACCGGCAGGAGCAGCAGCATGGCCAACAGGGGCCAATCGGCCGGCGTGTGGCCCGCGATCTGTCCGGTGGCCACGGCGCGAGCCAGGAAGGCGACGGCCAGACCCGCGACCACGGCCACGCTGGCCCAGGCAGGCAGGGCTGCACTCCACAAAAGCGCGGCGGCGGCCAGCATGACAATGCCGGCCGCCGCCGCCCTGGTCAGATCATTGCGAGCTCCACCGAGGAGTCTCGCCTTGTTGCTCCCCGCGCCGCCTTCATCGCTCATCCTTCGGCGTTCCTCTACCCGGCTTGTTCGGCCTTGGGCTGTCGCGAGCTGCGGCGGCGACGCATGCTGCCGCCCTTGCCGCTCTCCTCGGCGCCCTCGCGGCTGGCGTAATAGTAGTAGTTGCTGTAGTAGTAGCCGCCCTTGCGCTGGGCCAGCTTGTTCAGCACCACACCCAACGGCTGGACGCCCACGCTTTGCAGACGTTCCACCGCCTGAGCCAGCAGCTCGCCGCGCGTCTTGCCCGCCCAGACCACCAGCAGCGCGCCATCCACCTGGCTGGCCAGAATCGAGGTGTCGGCCACGGCCAGCACCGGCGGCGTGTCGAACAACACCACATCGGCCTCCCCCTTCAGCACCTCGATCATCTCGTGCATGCGCGCCGAATTGAGCATCTCGGCCGGGTTGGGGGGAATCGGGCCTGTGGTCATCACCCGCAGGTTGGGCACATCGGTGGCTTGCAGGTAGACCCCCGGATCGCGGCCCTTGTCCAGCAGCGCGGTGCTCAGGCCGACGTTGTTGGGCAATTTGAGCAGCTTGTGCAGCGAGGGGCGGCGCAGGTCTGCATCGACCAGGACCACGCGTTTGTCCGACTGGGCCATGACCGTCGCCAGATTGCTGATGGTGGTGCTCTTGCCTTCGCCGGGCGCGGCGCTGGTGCAGATCAGGGTAGCCAGCGGCTTGTCCAGGGCGGAGAACTGCAAATTGGTGCGCAGGACGCGATAGGCCTCGGCGCCCAACGATTTGGGCGCCATCTGGGCGACCATGCGCTGGTCGGAGGTGGCGCCTTCCAGAAAGATCACGTTGCCCAGCGTGGCCAGCCCGGTCAGATCGCGCACCTGGTCGGGGGTCTTGACGGTGTCGTCCAGGTATTCCATCAGGAAGGCGATGCCCAGGCCGATCAGCGCGCCGACCGCCAGCGCCAGCAGGGTGTTGAAGAGCACGCGCGGGCGGATGGGACCGGTGGGCGTCTGGGCCGGTGTGGTCAGGGTGATGTTGTCGGTGGTCTGGGCCTCGGCAAGACGCAGGTCCTCCAGGCTCTTGCTCAGATTGTTGTAGGTGGTCTGATGGCGCGCGGTCAGCCGGGTCAGGCGGTCGCGTTCGTTGCGGTTCTCGGGCGTGTCGGCCAGCTCGTTCAGCATCTGCTCGGTGGTCTCCAGCTCGCCCTCGGCCGCGGTCAGATCGGCCTGCAGATCCCGGCGTGTGTTGGCAAAACGCTCCTGCTGACGCTCCAGGTTCATCTGCATGAAGACTTCGGGCAGGATGTTGGCCACGCGCGCGGCCAGCTCTGGATCGCTGGACTGCACGGTCACCTGGATCAACTGGGTATCGCGCACCGGGGTGACGCTGACCGAGACGTTGTGCGCCGCCTGCATGGCGGCGATGCCGGCCGGATAGCCCAGCGCGATGGCGGCCTCGTTGAGCGTCGGCCAGTCCTGCAACATCGCGGCATAGGTGCGGGCCACGCGCTCGCTGGTGATGATGTCGGTGTAGTCAGCGCGGCCGGTGGTGGAGCGGGCCTGGTTGATGAAGACGGTCGCGGTGGCCTGGTAGATGGGCGTCTGTCTTCGAGTGACGAAGAAGGTGATTGCGCCGGCCACGAGGGAGCAGAGCACGATCAGCCAGAGCCATTTGCGAACGAGGTTGATATAACTGCGCAGTTCCATAGATGACGATACCTTGTGTGTTGTTGTTCAGTAACCGGGCGCGCTGTGAGTGCAGAGGGCCGCAAAGGCTGAAGCCGCCGCCGGGGCGCTGCGCCGAAATTATAGCACAGACCCTGAGAACCGGCCTATTTCAAGAAAGCAAAGCAAACCCGACGCGGAGTCGAGGCTTTAGCCGGGTCTGGCCAGCACGAATCGAGCGCGCTGACCCGCCCAAAGGCTCGACTCCCGATAGCCAGCGGCGCAGTCGAAGCGCTGCTCACACAGCAAATCAGGCGCGGGCGGCGGTGGCCAGGCGCCAGATGTGCAGCAGACGCCAGCGGGCCAGGCGGGCCCCGGGCGTCAGGCCATAGCGCGCCCGCAGCCAGTCAGCATCGGGGAAAAGGCCGCGCGCCAGCAGCCGGACCACATCGCGCACCCGGTCGATCAGCGCAATCTGGATCAGGAAGCGGCGATGGCCGTAGCCGCCGGACTGCATGGTCAGCAGCGCCTCCTCCAGGTGCAGGTGGTCGATCAGCCAGCGCTGCCAGGGGGGAGGGGCCAGCGCCTGCATGGCAGCCGGGGGCGCCGGGGTGTCCAACAGACGCTGCGCCAGGTGCAACACCGTCCAGAGCACGGTGGCCAGCCGCCAACTGCGCGCGGTCGCCGTCGCCTGTGGCCAGTTCAGCCTGCCCGCGGCCACCAGCAGGTGCACGTCCAGCAGATTGCGCAGCCAGGGCGCGCTGAACTGATGGCTGATGGCCTGGTGCTGGGCCAGATGCAACAGCGTGTCCTCCGGCGTCAGGGTGGGGAAGCCGTGCTCGCCCAGCGCGATGGCGGCGCGGCGCTGCCAGATGGCCTGATGGTCGATGGCGGTGGTGTGGCGCACCCACTCGCCGCGCAGCACCGGCCATTGCAGCTCGATCAACTCCAGAATCGTGCCATCGCCCACCAACTGTTGCTCCCCGCCCACCAGCAGCACCAGGGCGTCGGGCCGGTCCTCTTTGCTGGCCAGCCGAAAGCCCAGGTCGGCCAGCACCGCGGCGGCCAGCGGCAACTGCTCCGGCTGGATCCACAGATCGAGGTCGCCCCGCAGCCGGCAGGCGGGATTGGCATAGACCGCGTAGGCCAGCGCGGCGCCCTTGAGCCAGATGAAATCCACCCCGGCCTGTTGGAGCGCCAGCAACACGCGTTCGATCTCCCAATCCATGGCCGCGGTGGCCGTCACCACCCGCTGATAGGCCTCTTGCCAGGGAGCGATGACGCCGGCGGGTGCTCGGTCCAGCAGATCGGCCTGCTGCATGCGGTGGAAGGCGAAGAGCGCCAGCCCCTGGGCCTGCAGCCACTCCAGGTCGGCCAGGCTGAGCGGGTGGGCGTCTAACCAGGCGGCCAGCGCATCCGGCGCCTGCGCGGCCAAGGCCAGCGCCAATTGACGTCTGGCAGAACGAGTTTCCCGATCGTTGCGGGGGGCAGCAGCGGGCGGTTCGGCCAGCATGAGAGGGACGCGCCTAGCGCGCCGCCGGGGTGACGGTTGACACCGGTGAGCCGTTCAGCACGCCGCGCGGCGCGCTGGAATAGCTTCGGCTTCCCCTGAGCTCCTCCGCGCTGGCGGCTGAGTCGCGGACGGGCGGCTGGAATTCTGGCAACAGCGCGTGCAGCCTGCTGCGAATGGCCTCTTCGGCGCCGCTGGCAGCCAGGGCGATCAGTTCGTCGATGGCTTGTTCACCCCGGGTCGGGTCCAGGCGTCCCATCGAGTCGCCCACGGCAATGAAGATCTTGGCGTGGGCGGTGCGCTGATCCTGCTCGCCGGTGACGAAAAGCTCTTCGTACAGCTTTTCGCCGGGGCGCAGGCCGCTGTAGACGATGTCGATGTCGCGTCCCTCCTCCAGGCCGGAGAGGCGGATCAGGTCGCGGGCCAGATCGACGATCTTGACCGGCTCGCCCATGTCGAGTACGAAGGTCTCGCCTCCCCGGCCCAGCACGGCCGCTTGCAGCACCAACTGCACGGCCTCGGGTATGGTCATGAAGAAGCGGGTCATCTCGGGGTGGGTCACGGTGACCGGCCCGCCGGCGGCGATCTGCTGCTTGAAGGTGAGCACGACGCTGCCGCGGCTGCCGAGCACGTTGCCGAAACGCACAGCGGCGTAGGGCCGGCCGCTGCGCCGGGCGGCTTGATGCACCAGCAGCTCGGCCAGGCGCTTGCTGGCGCCCATGATGCTGGTGGGGTTGACCGCCTTGTCGGTGGAGATGAGCACGAAACGCTCGACCCCGTTGGCCAGCGCCGCGTCCAGCAGGTTGCGGGTGCCCTGGACGTTGTTGGTGATCGCCTCGCTGGGGTTCTCCTCCATCAACGGCACATGTTTGTGAGCTGCGGCGTGAAAGATGACCTGGGGCCGGTGCTGCTGCAAGATGCGCTGCACCCGCTCGGCGAAGCGCACGTCGGCGATGACCGGCACGATCTCGATCTGCGGGGGTGTGAGCCGGGCCGCCCCCTGGCCAGTCTGGCCGCTGGCCCGCTGCAGTTCCCTGTGGATCTCGAAGACGCTGTTTTCGCCGTGGCCGACGATGACCAGCCGGGCCGGCCGGCAGCGCAGGATCTGGCGGCAGAGCTCGCTGCCGATGGAGCCGCCGCCGCCGGTGACCAGCACGCAGCGTCCCTGCAACAGCTCCTGCACCGCGGCGATGTCGGTTTGCACCGGCTCGCGGCGCAGCAGGTCCTCGATCTCTACGTTGCGCAACTGGCTGACGCTGACCTGCCCGCCCAGCAGCTCATAGATGCCGGGCATGGTCTTGGCCGACACGCCGGCCTCTTCGCAGGCGGTCAGCACCTCGCGGATGACCTTGCCCGGCGCGGTGGGCATGGCGATGATCACCTGGTCGATCTTGTGCTGGGCGACCAGATCGGGCAGGGCGGCGCGGTCGCCCAGCACCGGCAGGCCACGGATGCGCGTACCGCGTTTGTCGGGGTCGTCGTCCATGTAGCCGATGGGGTCGATGCCCACCTGGGGGTTGGTGCGCAGCTCGCGGGCGATCATGACGCCAGCCTCGCCCGCGCCCATGATCAACGCGCGCTGGGTGGGTTGGCCCGCCCGGCCACGCTGAAGGTAGAGGTCGGCCGTGCGGACGCTGAAGCGGGTGGCGCCGACGGCCAGCACCACCAGCATGGCATCGATGAAGGGGATGGAGCGGGGCAGGGCGCAGGCCGCCTCCACCGTGTCGCAGATGCCCAGGGAGGGGAGGCGGATCAGGAAGAAGATGGCTACGATGACGATGGTGGAGGCCAACACCGCGGCTGTGATCTGCGTCAGCTCGCCGATGCTGGCGTAGCGCCAATAGCGGCTGTAGAGGCCGAAGCCGTAGAAGATGGCGAGACGAATCGACAGCGCGGCCGCGGTGTAGAGCAACAGGGCGGAGGCGTAGGTCGCCAAGACCTGAATGCCGTCCACGCGCAGCATCAGGGCCAGCGCGGGGGTCGCGCAGAGGATCAGCGCGTCCAGCAGCAGGAAATGGCGGTTGCGCAGGCGCAGCAGCAGGTCAAATCTTGGCGAAAACGTGGCAAAATGGTTGTGCATACGACTCTGCTGCTTCAATCAGGTGTGACGAGGGTGGGACGCGGATGAACGCTGATTTACGCTGATCTGAAGGGGTTCTGATCTGCGTCCAGTTGGAGCGGGTGGGGCGCGGATGAACGCGGATTTACGCTGATCTGAGAAGAGTTCTGATCTGCGTGCATCTGCGTTAATCTGCGTCCTATTGGATCGGGTGGGACGCGGATGAACGCGGATTTTCGCTGATCTGAGGGGAGTTCTGATCTGCGTGCATCTGCGTTAATCTGCGTCCCAATCCGACGTCCTACCGCTTGATCCACGACAGCCCGCCTTTGCGGTCGTTGTCGAAGGCTTTGCGTTTCACTTGGGCCTTGACGCCGAAGTTGAGCAGCAATCCTACCTCGTAGGCGGTCGCCTTGAGGTAGTTGAGCAGTTGCGCGTCATGCTGGTCGAGCAGGACTTGAACGGCTTTGAGTTCGACAATCACCGCGTCGGCTACCAGCAGGTCTGCAAAGTATTCACCCACTACCTCGCCCGCGTAATAGACGCGGAGGGAGGCCTGTTGTATTACTTTCAGTCCCCTTCGTCTCAGCTCCAGAACCATGGCATTCTCGTAGATTTTCTCCGAGAAACCATAACCCAGTGTGTTGTACACAACGTAGAACGCCTGAATGATGAGTTCGGTCACGTCGCTATGCTTGAACTGGTCTTCCATGGGGTTCCTCCTGTAGTGGGACGCGGATGAACGCTGGTCTGCGCTGATCTGAAGGGGTTCTGATCTGCGTGCATCTGCGTTAATCTGCGTCCAGTTGGAGCGGGTGGGACGCGGATGAACGCTGATTTCCGCTGATCTGAAGGGGTTCTGATCAACGTGCAACTGCGTTAATCTGCGTCCTGCTGCCATGATCACACCTGCCACCCGCTCGACGTCGGCCTCGGTCATGGCTGTGCCTGAGGGCAGGCAGAGGCCGTCGCGGAAGAGCGTCTCGGCCACCGCACCGCCCACGACTTCGCAGTCGCGGAATACCGGCTGCAGGTGCATGGGCTTCCACAGCGGCCGCGACTCGATGTTCTCCCCCTCCAACGCCAGGCGGATCTCCTCGCGCGTCGCCCCGAACTGGGCCGGATCGACGGTGATGACCGTCAGCCAGCGGGTGGATTGACCCCACGGCGCCTCGGGCATGAAGGCGATGCCGGGCAGATCGCCCAGTAGCCGGCGGTAGGTCTCGCAAATCTCTCGCTTGCGGCGCACCCGCTCACCCAGAACTTCAAGCTGGCCGCGGCCGATGCCGGCCAGGACGTTGCTCAGCCGGTAGTTGTAGCCGATCTCGGAGTGCTGGTAGTGTGGGGCTGGATCGCGCGCCTGCTGGGCCAGCTTGCGCGCGTGGGCGATGAGCTCGCCGTCGGCCGAGACCAACATGCCCCCACCTGAGGTGGTGATGATCTTGTTGCCGTTGAAGGAGTAGATGCCGGCTTGGCCGAGGGTTCCTGGCGAGCGCCCCTTGGTCGTGGCGCCCAAGGCCTCGGCTGCGTCCTCGATCACAGGGATCTCATGGCGGGCGCAGATGGCCAGGATCGGGTCCAGGTCGGCGCATTGGCCGTAGAGATGGACGGGGATCACAGCCTTGGGCGGTCGCCCCTGCCGCGCCTTGCGTTCGATGGTTTCGCAGACCAGCGTCGGGTCCAGGTTCCAGGAGACCCGCTCGCTGTCGATGAAAACCGGCCTGGCGCCCAGGTAGATGATGGGGTTAGCGCTGGCCGAGAAGGTCAGCGTGGAGACCAGCACCTCATCGCCGGGGCCAATGCCCAGGTGGATCAGCGCCAGGTGCAGGGCGGCCGTGCCGGAGCTAAGCGCCAGGGCGTGGGGCGCGCCGACCGCGGCGGCAAACTCCGCCTCGAACGCGTCCACCTGCGGCCCCAGCGGCGCGATCCAGTTCGAGTCGAAGACCTGCTGGACATAGCCCTGCTCGCGGCCGGACATGTGGGGTGGGGAGAGGTAGAGGCG
>JAKQCW010000193.1 GCA_029558955.1 Chloroflexota bacterium | reverse complement strand
CTGGGGGTCGACCTGTCGCGCAACCGCCGTGGCGCTGCCGTGGCACTCTGAGGCGTGTGCTAGAATTTTCGGTTTCCAGGCCCGGTAGCTCAGTTGGTAGAGCAGCGGATTGAAAATCCGCGTGTCGGCAGTTCGATTCTGCCCCAGGCCACCACTATTCAGCGCCCAACCGTTCTCGGTTGGGCGTTTTCCTTTGCGGGTTCCGCACACTGCGCGGGCTTCCGGGCCCTTCTGCGTGTGCCAACCGTGTCGGGCATGGGCTTCCTGGAGGCACTCAATGGCCTCTTTCAGCCCGCCAAGCGCCGCGCCCGCGGCTTCAAGCGCATGTCGACCATCCGCACGGTCATCTTCCTGATCGCCGGTAAGCTCGACTTCCACATGGTCAACCCGCATGCCCATCAACCCACTTGAAACCCCGGTGGCCACCCGAATTCCCCCACCTGTGGCCAGGTCAAACTGCCCCACCCTGAGCACCAGTAGGGGCGCCTAAACCGAGGCGCCGCGCGGCGAGACCTACCCTCCTCCCCGGCCAACCAGGGGAGGAAGAGGAGTTGAACGTCTTGAAGCCGCATCGCAGGGCCATGGTCGAGGAGCTGCTCGCAAGCGGTGTCAGTCAGCACGAGATCGAGCGCCGGCTGGGGGTCAGCCGGAAGACCATCCGGGGCTATCAGCGGCAGATGGCAAATTCCCCCACCCCGGCCACCGGCTCCGACGGCGGTTTTGGCGTGCGAGGTGCACCGCGTCTGGATCGAGGCGCAGGTGCTGCTCGGGCGCAACGCCGTGGCGATCTACCAGGACCTGGTCGAGCGCCACGGCTTCACGCACCGCTACAACTCGGTCAAGCGCTTCGTGGCGCGGCTGAAGAGCCGTGCGCCCGAGCGCTTCGACGTGCTCGAGTTCGCCCCCGGCGAGGAGGCGCAGGTCGATCTCGGGCAGGGTGCGCTCACGCGAGACGTGCGCGGCCGCTACCGCCGGCCCGCGCTCTTCGTGATGATGCCAGGGTGGAGCACTAAGATGCGACGACATGGTTCGGATCTGGAACGATGGTCGCCGGTCGCTCGCCTCTCCAGAGGGAAGATGGCGAAATGAGCGAAATCAGAGAAATGAGAAGCCCGACAAGCACTTGCGGGCGATCCGGCGCGGCGAAACGAGCGAAATGAGCCTCCGGCCTACGCAGGCCGATATACCCGCGTTGGCGTGCCCGGCGCGTCGATGGGGCGCTCGACCCACTGCACACTGATTCTCGGCGGCGTGGCTGCCAGCAGATGCTCCAGACTGGCGTCGAGCCGCGCCTTGGGCACCTTGCCCCGGAAACACTCAGTGTTGATCTGGCTGCGCGTGGCCTGCCCGCGTTCGTGCAGGAAGGCCAGCACCCGGCTCGACAGTTTCAGCACCTGCGCCAGCTTCGCTTCATCGGCGGCGCTGACGAACACGAAACGGACGGACGCCGTGGCGTGCCGAATCCACGCCATCGCCGCGTCGATGTGCTGGGCGTCGATGCGGATTTGCAGGTCGGTCAACGCCATCAACCTGGCCAACCGCAGCAGCATCGGGGCCCGACGCTCCATCGACGGCACTGCTGCCGCGTCCGCATGCGGGGTACGCTTGACCTCGATCCGTCAGTAGGGCGTTCTCCTCGTCCGGGATGCACGCCCGGTGGCGCGGGTTCCTATCCATCGGTTGTAATTGACATCTACCGATGTTATGGAGCAACATGCCGGATCATGGACACGACCGCCGACAAGCTGCGGGAGCTGGTGCGCACGCAGGGACTGCTGCGCCCGCACGATCTGGCCCCGCTGGGCATCCCACGGGTGGCCCTGACGCGGGCAGTGCGGCGCGGGCAACTGGAGCGCGTAGGGCGCGGCCTGTACGGCCTCACGTCGCGTCCGGTGTCGGCCCACGGCACACTGGCCGAGGTCGCACGCCGCGTGCCCAAGGGTGTGGTGTGCCTGCTGTCGGCGCTGCGTTTCCATGACCTGACGACGCAGGCCCCGTTCGAGGTCTGGCTGGCCATCGACAACAAAGCGGCCACGCCCAAGCTCGACTACCCGCCGCTGCGCCTCGTGCGCTTCTCCGGCGCGGCGCTGACCGAGGGCGTCGAGGAACACGTCGTCGATGGCGTGACCGTGCGCGTCACCGGCGTTGCCAAGACCGTGGCCGACTGCTTCAAGTACCGCAACAAGATCGGTCTGGACGTGGCGCTGGAGGCGCTGCGCGAGGCATGGAACGGCAAGCGCATAACCAGCGACCAGATCTGGCACTACGCGAAAATCGACCGCGTGGCCAACGTGATGCAGCCCTATCTGGAAAGCCTCGCATGAACCAGCGCAACATCGCTGCGTCGGTTCGCGCCCGGCTGCTCAACAAGGCTCGTGCCGAAAAACCGAACTTCAATCGGCCGATCACGCGCTTACACGCACAAGCGGATGCACCACAGCAGCTACCCTCGGAAGGGGTTGTGTTGAGCAGGTTGGAATCACAGAAGCTCGGCCTGATGCAATATCTGCTCGCCGGCAAGGTACCGGTGAAAGTCGAAGAACCCGCACCCGTGGAAACCACCGCATGACCACCGTCGCCATCCCCGCTTGGAATCCGCAGGGCTTGCTGCCCCCCGTCGACGTGCTGAACCCGACCAGTGTTGAGCGTTCGCCGTACCGCGTGGTGCTGACGGATGTGATGGTGCGCTTCGCCACCTCGCCGGAGCGTCGGCAAATCCTGCGCGGCTGGCTGGGCTATCGCGCTGCCTTGCACGGCATGGGTTTGACCGATGGCTTCCAATGGCTCGACGGCAGCTTTCTGGAACAGGTGGAAACGCTGGAAAACCGTCCGCCGCAGGACATGGATGTGGTCACATTCCTGAATCCACCTGCCGGTTTTGCGCCAACACAACAGCAAATTGCCGCGTTGGACAATCAGGCGGCCAAGCAGGCTTACCGCGTGGACAGCTACTTCGTTGACCCCCCGGCGGCCACCCAAACTGCCCCACTTGTGGCCACCCAAACTGCTCCACCCTGGCCACGGTGACCTGATGCATTGACGCTGGTGCATCGGTCGCCGTAAGGCCCACCGGCAGGACGTTACTTTCCACCCCCTCTGAGCGAGGGAACAACGGAGTGAACGTCTTGAAGCCACATCTGCAAACCACCATCTGGACGCTGCTCAAGGGCGGCGCCACCCAGCGCGAGATCGAGCGCATCACCGGCATCTCGCGCCACACCATCCGGACGTATCAGCAGCGCTTGGCCGTCGATCCGGCAAACTGCCCCGGGGTGGCCACCGATCCTCCCAGTCAGACTGCTCCACCCTGGCCACCGACTTTCAGACCGGTATCGCTGCCGCTGGCCACCTCCAAGTGCGAACTGCACCGCGCCTTCATCGACGCGCAGTTGCGCCTGGGCCGCAACGCCACGGCCATCTATCAGGACCTGGTCGACCTGCACGGCTTTGACGGGGCCTACAACTCGGTCAAGCGCTTCGTCGCCCAGCTTCGTCGCAAGGAGCCTGAACAGTTCGATCGCCTGAGCTTTGCTCCCGGCGAGGAGATGCAGGTGGACTACGGCGAAGGCGCCCCCACCCGGGTGCCGGGCACCGAGCGCTGGCGCAAACCTCGGCTGTTCGTGGCCACGCTGCGCTACTCGCGGCGCAGCTTCCGCCGCGTGGTCTGGAAGTCCAGCCAGCAGGTCTGGGCCGAGCTGCACGAGCAGGCGTGGGCCTACTTTGGCGGGTCCACCCGCTACGTCGTGCTGGACAACCTCAAGGAGGGCGTCTTGAAGCCCGACCTGTACGAGCCCGCGCTCAATCCGGTCTACGCGGCCACGCTCGCTCATTACGAGGTGGTGGCCGACCCGGCTCGGGTGCGGGATCCGAATCGCAAGGGGACGGTGGAGAACGCGATCCAACACACCCAGGCCACCGCGCTCAAGGGCCGGCGCTTCGAGACCATCGAAGAGCAAAACGCCTTCCTGGAACACTGGGAGTCCAAATGGGCCGCCTCGCGCATCCACGGCGCCGAGCGGCGTCAGGTGCAGGCCATGTTCGAGGAGGAACGCGTCCACCTGCAGCCGCTGCCAGCCACGCGCATGCAGTACTTCACCGAGGTGCAGCGCACGGTCTGCGACGACGGCTGCGTGCGCATCGACCACAGCAGCTACGCCGCGCGCCCGGCCCCGATCGGCGCCAAGGTGCTGGTGCGGCTGTTCGAGCGGCGCATCGAGCTTCGCGAGCTGCGCACGCAGGCCTTGCTGCGCACCCACGCCCGGGTCGATCGCCCTGGCACCGTGGTGCTGCCCATGGCCGAACGGGTGTTCAACCCCTCGCGCGAGACGCGCTACATCCTGGCCCAGGCCCGCGCCATCGGGCCGCAAGCCTCTCGGCTGTGCCAGATGCTATTTGCCATCGAGGGGCGCGTGGGCCAGCGCAAGCTCTGGGGCATCGTCAACCTGGCCAAGCGCTACCCCCATCACTTCATCGACGCGGCCTGCGCGCTCGCCATGGAGCAAGGCGTGCACAGCTACCGGCACGTCAAGGCGCTCACCGAGCGGCTGCTGGCCGATGCGCTGGCCGCCCTGCAGGCCGGCACGCCGACACCGTCGGCCTCAACGCTCACTCAGCAGCACGCGCTCATCCGCAGCGCCGACGAATACGGCGATCTGTTCGCCCACGCCGCCACCGCGGGCAGCACAAGCTTGCACACCACTGAGATCACCCAGCCATGAACATGACCGAGATCGAACGCGCCCTGCGCGAGTTGCGCCTGTCCGGCATCGCCGACACCCTGTCCACCCGCGTGATGCAGGCCCAGGCCGCCCAGCAGCCCTTCCTGGAGACGTTGGCCGCCATGCTGCAAGACGAGCTCGACCGGCGCCGCTCGCGATTGATGGAGCGACGCTTCAAGCGCTCGGGCCTGAGCGAACGGCTCACGCTGGCAGACCTGGACTGGCGCTTCAATCCCAAGCTGCCGCGCAACGCCTGCTTCGAGCTGCACACCTTGAAGTTCATCGGCGAGGGGGCCAACGCATTGATCGTCGGCAAACCCGGCACCGGCAAGAGCCATGTGGCCAAGGCGGTGGCCTACCAGGCCACGTTGCAGGGCTATGACGTGCGCTACGTGGAGGCCGACTCGGAGTTCGCCTGCTACGGGCTGGCCAGCACGACGGAGCAGGCCGAACAGCTCAAGGGTTGGATCGAGCCAGACCTGTTGGTCCTCGATGACCTGTTCCTGGCCCGGCGCATTGCCGACGTGAGCGCCGAGTTGCTGCAGGCCATCGTGCACCAGCGCTACAAGCTGCGCCGCGCCATCGTCATCACCTCCAACCGGGTCGTGCAGGACTGGGGCAAGTACCTCGCCGACGCCACCATGGCCACCACCATCCTGGACCGGCTCATGCACCGCTGCGCGATGCTGGAGTTCGAGGGCAAGAGCTACCGTCTGAAGGAGGCTGCCGCACGCATCGCCATCACGCCCGAATCGTCATAATCCGACCGTCCTGCCTGGAGCAGTTTGACCGGCCATAAGTGGAGCAGTTTGGGGTGGCCATCGGGG
>JAKQCW010000189.1 GCA_029558955.1 Chloroflexota bacterium | reverse complement strand
CAAGAATGCCTCGTCGCCCAGTCTGAGCGGCGCACGCGAGACCTCGTAATGGTAGCGCGGATCGTCGACGTAGAGCTGCACGCCCCAGGGCCATAGCCGGCCGCGCTGAAGGGGAATCTCAGCGCCAAGCTGGCGCTGCACTGCCTCCGGCAGGGAGGCCATGAACTCGCTGCTGCGCATGGTTTCACCCTGCTAGCCTTCGCTCGAACCGGTCCCCTGACCGACCCCGCCCACCGCGCCATCGCCCGCCAGCCGTCCATCCAGTCCCAGCTCGCTAGCGATCCCTTGCAGCGCCGCCAGCACAAAGCCGATGTGCTCGTCTAGCGGCTCGCCCAGCTCGGCCGTGAACGCCTCGATCTCAGCGCGATCGATGGCCGCCGCGAATGCCCGATCCTTCCATTTCTTGCGCACTGACTTCACCGTCACGTCGGCTAGATTTTTGCTGGGACGCACATAGCCCACCGCCATGATCAGCCCGGTCAGCTCATCCACCGCGACCAGCGCGCTGTCCATTCGGCTGGCGCGCGCAACGCCCAGGTAGGGGGCGTGCCCTTCGACGGCATGGATCAACTCAGGGGAGTAGTCCAACTGGCGGAAGAGGCGCAGGCTGCTGCGCGGGTGGCCATCGACGGCGTCGTCCATGTCAGGAAAGCGCTCGAAGTCCAGGTCGTGTACCAGACCGGTGATGCCCCAAAGCTCCTCGTCCTCCCCATATTTGCGGGCATAGGCGCGCAGCGCGGCCTCGACGGCCAGCATGTGTTTGCGCAGGCTGTCGCTCTGCACCCACTGGCAGAGCAGATTCCAGGCTTGATCGCGCGTTGGCAGTGGCATGATGAAAGATGTCCTTCCGGGGTTGGAATGATGGCGGCATTGTAACACTGCCGCTGGAATCGCACAAGCGCGCCAATTTGCGATCGGAACAAATGTTCGTATAATATGGATACAACCTGTGTGTAGATGAAAGACTTCGGCAGTCTCACTCTGTTGCAGTTGAGGCAATGTCCATGTTGATCCAAACCACCCCCGATCTGTACCAAAAAGTGGGCCTGCTGGGCAGCCAGGCGCAGTACGATCTGTGCGAGGCCCAGGGCCAGCCGACGCCGCTGCCCGCGCCCGAAGCGTCAACGTCAGGGCCTGACGTGAGCGATTCCGTGACCACCGTGATCGGCCAGGGAGGGCGTCCGGTGCCGCTGTTGCGCATCCTTCAGACCAGCGCCTGCGAGAAGAACTGCTACTACTGTCCCTTCCGCGCGGGCCGGCGCATGCGCCGCAACACCCTGGCGCCCGACGAGCTGGCCAGCGCCTTCGACCAGATGCAGCGCAAGGGCCTGGTCGAAGGGCTCTTTCTCAGCTCAGGAATCATCGGCACAGGGCGGACCATGGATCGCATGTTGGCCACGGTGGAGCTGGTGCGCCAGAAATATCAATGGCGAGGCTACATCCATCTCAAGCTCCTGCCTAACGCCGAGGAGGCGCAGATCGAGCGCGCCGCGCTGTTGGCCGATCGGCTGTCGGTCAACCTGGAGGCGCCCAACGAAGCGCGGCTGGCGCGGCTGGCCCCGAAGAAGGACTTTGATCATGGCTTGATCGAGCCGTTGCAGCGCGCCTGGGCCATCGTGCAGCGGCTGCGCCGCCAGGGACGCGCCGTGGCCAGCGCCGGCGCGGTGACTCAATTCGTGGTGGGCCCCGCCGGTGAAAGCGATCAGGAGCTTCTGGCGGCCAGCCAGCGGCTCTATCGCCAGATGGGCCTGCGCCGCGCCTACTACTCAGCCTTCAATCCCATCGATGACACGCCGCTGCAAGAGGAAACGCCGACGCCGCCCCTGCGCCAACATCGCCTCTATCAGGCGGACTTCATGTTGCGCCAGTACGGCTTCGACGTGGCAGAGCTGCCCTTCGATGGCCAGGGCAACCTGCCCAACGATCGCGACCCCAAACTGGCGTGGGCCGTTCAGCACCCCGAATCCTTTCCTGTGGAGATCAACCGCGCGCCGCAGGCGGAACTGTTGCGCGTGCCGGGCATTGGGCCGCGCGGGGCAACGGCCATCGTACAGGCCCGGCGCAGCAGCCGCCTGCGATCTCTGGAAGAGCTGCAACGCCTGGGCGTGCGCAGCCAACAGGCAGCCCCCTACATCCTGTTCGACGGCCGCGCCCCCAACCATCAACTGCGCCTGTTTACCATGTAGGGCCTGTCATTCCCATGACCTGCGCTCTGGGGATTTGATGCCTAGTTGGCCCCTGGCAGCCAGCGGCGCCAGCCGGTGGCCTGCTTCTTCTTGCCACGACGGGTTTTTTCTTCGCCGTCGCCGTAGGCGTAGTACCGACGATAATAGTAGTAGTAATAGCCGCCGCTTTGAGGCTGCAGCCGGTTGAGCGCTGCACCCAGAATGTGCACGCCGGCCTTGTCCAACGCTTCTTTGGCGTTGGCCGCCCACTGGCGCCGCGTCATGCCCGCATCCAGCACCAGCACCACCCCATCCACCTGACGCGCCAGGATGGTCGCATCGGTGACGGCCAGGGCAGGCGGGCTATCCAGCAACACCACATCGGCGTGCTCTTTGAGCGCCTCAAGCAGCGCGTGAAATCGGGCTGAGCTGAGCAACTCAGCCGGGTTGGGCGGCAGCGGCCCTGTGGTCAGGATATCCAGATTCTCGACTTCAGTGGGCTGCAGATAGCCCTCTGCAGTCGGACGATCCTGCAGCAGAGCATTGGTCAGACCCAGATTGTTGGGTATCTCGAAGATGCGATGCAGGGTGGGGCGGCGCAGGTCCGTGTCCACCACCACTACCCGCTGGCCCTGCTGGGCCATCACCACGGCCAGATTGGCCAACGTGGTGCTTTTGCCCTCGCCCGGGTTGGGACTGGTGACCAACAGGGTGCGCGGTGGGTTGTCCAGCGACGAGAACTGGATGTTGGTGCGCAGAATGCGATAGGCTTCCGCGGTGGGCGATTTGGGCAGTTTGGCAGCCACCAGAATCTCGCCGGAGTTCTCGGCGTCGATACGGGTGATGGCGCCCAAGGTGGGAAGCTCGGTCGCAGCCCGGATATCGTCGGGGTTCTTGATGGTATCGTCCAGATAGTCGAGCAGAAAGGCGGCGCCGGCGGCCAACAGAAAGCCAATGGCAGCCGCCAGCAGAATGGTCATGCCGGTGTTTGGCCCGATGGGGGTCGTGGGCAGGGTAGCTGGCTCCACGATGTTGATGGTGTTGATGCCCCCTTGCAAAAAGGTGAGAAGCTGGGCGTAATTGGCTTGATAGGTGGCGAGCTTCTGCTCCAGGGCGGTAATCTGCGCCTGGGTATCGGCGATCTGGCGGGCGCTGAACATGCCGGCCATCTGCTGTTGCAGTTCATCGACGCGTGTCTTGGTAGCGTCGATGTTCGTCTCCAACTCGCTCAGTTGACGAGCCACGAAGGCGCGCCGGTCTTGCTGATCTTGATCGCCGGCTGAGGGGCTGCGTTCGATCAGTTGATTGGCCAACGCGGCAGCCACCGCCTGGGTGCGCAGCGGATCGGTGTCGATTACCTTGATTTCCAGCAACTGGGTATTGGGCACCAGCGACACGGTGTACTCGGGCAGCCAGGTCAAGCCGAGGGCTTGCATCGTGCTTTCCCGCACCACGTCGCGCTTGACCAGCTCGGCATAGGTTTGGGCCAACTGTTGACCCAGCCAGATGTCATTGCCGGTTGGATTGGGGTTTTCCAGAGTGCGGCCAACCATCAGCGTTGTCTTGGAGCTGTATTGCGGCGGCTGGCTGCGCGTGGCCAAAAAGCTGGCCACCACCGCCACCAAGGTGGCCAGCACCATCAGCCACCACCATTTGCGCAACGTGTCGAAGTATTGCCGTAGTTCCATGGGTGTTTTTCTCTTGCTCAGTCAGGAAGCGCTGGCGCCGCCGTCGCTCAAAGATCCGTCGCTACCGCAGCGCTTGTCAGCCGCGTCAGCACATGACGCACAACGTCGATCAACCAGGCGCTAGGTTGGCCGGCGGGCGCACGGGACTGGCCCGCCGCCGGAAGCACCGGCAACGTGGTCACATCGATCTCACTGGCAACCAAATAGGTCGCGATCCAGCCCTGCTCGCCGTTGAGGCAGCACACTGCCAGCCAAGCCGAGTCCTCTGTGCGGCCAACCAGGGAGAACTGCGAGCCGTTGGGCGCCTGCGCCAGGGCGCCAAAGCCGACGTCGGGGCCTGAGCGGACATTGGCCACTTCGGCGATCACCGCGCCGACGGGCGCTCCTTCTTGCAGCGTGATCTCCAGCGGCGCCAGGGTTGGCGACGCCGGCGTGACGCCCGTTTGACTTGGGGGAATTCTGGTGGCAGTGGGCGTAGGCGTCCAGGTGCCATAGATCAGAGCCTCGACGGTGATCAGGACGATGCGGGCTTGCGCGGTCTCGGCGTTCAAAGGCTCAGGCGTTCCGGTGGGCGTGGCAGTCGCCGTCACTACCCCCGGCGGAAATGGGGTGGGTGGGCCTGCCGTGGCGGTTCTGGTTGCCTCCGCAATGGCCCTGTCCAGCAGCTCGAAGATGGTGCGGGCAGTTGGGGTGTTAGTCACCACGGCGAAGGTTGCCGTCGGGGTGGCCGTCACGTGATCCTTGGGCAGCGGAGTCCAGGTGCCTGTGGTCTTGGCCACGGCCGTGGCATAGGCTGCGTTGAACGCGGCAGTGGCTGCGTTGCCAGGGGTTGGCGTGTCAATGACGACGAAGGGCAGGCCGGCCGCCAACCGTTGAGCCTCGGCCGTGCTTTCGTTGAGCGGCGTGGGCGTGGCTGTGACTATCGTGCGCGGGGTGGGCGTTGCCGTGCCGATCTGTTGCTCTATGGCCGCGGCCGTCTCCACCTGTGCGGCCGCGGTCAGCACGTTTTCTGGCGTGGGGGTGCTGGTGACGACAACATAGTCCTGGGTTGGAATGGGCGGCGGCGTGGCCGGCGGCGGGCCAGTGAGGAGCCACAAGGATGGCGCGTTCTGTAGGCTGCTGGGGCCAAAGCCGCTGTCCCAGGTGAAAAGGTTGTCTGAACCGCCCATTGGCCCATCCAGCCGCAGGGTTAGCAGGCTTTGGTTGTCGATCAGCGCCTGCTGCAGCAGATCGATCTGCGCCGCGTCAAAAGCGAATTGGTTGTGCGCAAGGGGGGCAAGCTGCTCCTGGCGGTAAGCCGGCAGAATGGTCTGAAGCACGGGAGCGTTGTGGATCGTCTGGAAATTGCTGCGGCTCCACTCCTCATCGATCTCTGGCGTCAACCAGCGCAGTTGCCAGGAATCGTTGCTGGAGCGGTCCAGGCGTGTGTCATCCAGGCCGGTCAGATTGACAAAAACCGCACGAATCGGCGCGCCGCGCGGCACTCTGGACAGATCGAACTGCACCACCCCATGGAAGATGTTGCCATTGACCGTGCCCACATGTAAAAAGGAATCGCCCAGATGGTTGCCGCGCGCTTCATCGCTGCTGACCCAGCCCACGCCTGATGCCCCCGGCGCCAAATTGAACAAGAGGTCGCCAGCAGCTACGGTTGGGGTGGTGATTTCCTCGATCAGGCCAATCGCGGTCGTTGGCGTCGCCGTGGCCGCGGCCACGGTGAAAGCGGGGTCTGGGGTGGGCATGACCGCCGGGGCAGCAGGGGTGGGCGTGACGCTCACAGCGGGCGCGATTGGCTGCCGGGCTTCCGGCGGTTGAGCCAGCAAGCGGATCAACTGCCATACCACCAGCAGAGCAGCAAGTCCGACGCCGATCCACAGCGCGTTGCGCAACGATAGCTGGCGACGCTTCGACTGCGGCGCGTTGGGGCTGCTGGAAGCCAACGGCACGCCTGCCAGCCCATAACGAGGGCATGTCACGTGCTGTGCTGTGAGACAGAAACTCTGCTGCTGTTCCACATCTGGCAGATAGTTCTCGCCGTCAGGCGCGGCATAGCAGCGATGTGCTCTGTCGGGGTAGCTTAACCGCACGGATGAGTCGCTCTGCAATCCCAGAAAGGGACAAATGTCATGGTGGTCAGACATGGATGAGCACACTTGCAACGGAGTGCAACGCGAAAAATGAAGAACAGGGGAACTGGTCGACCGTTGACGCCACCCTTCAGTGGATGTTTCCGCTCCCAAACTCTAAACAACCTGCCTGCGAGATGTATCGAACGATCGTCGGCCGGTGCCGCCTGTGCAGGCAGTGAGCGTCGAATTATACATCATGCGCCAGAGGCCGCACAAATCACGAGGCTGGGGCGCGCCGACCGCATCTCTTTCCGCCGCCGCGCAGGCCGTGCTATAATGGCAGCGGCTGATCCTGCCAACCTATTTCCTTCTCTGCGAGGTGCTCTGTGCCGCCTAAGACACTCCCTCTGGATGGCGAGTCGTTGTCCATCGCCGACGTGGTCGCCGTAGCCCATGCCCAACCGGGCGATTACCTCTTTCATCTGACTCCCGACGCCCAGCGCCGCGTCGCCCGCGCTCGCCAGGCGGTGGAGGATTTCGTGGCGCAAGGTCGCGTGGTCTATGGCATCACTACCGGCTTCGGCGCCTTCTGCAACCGGGTGATCGATCCTGATCAGACCGCGCAGTTGCAGCGCAACATCGTCATGAGCCATGCTGTGGGCGTCGGACGACCGCTGGAGACCGCAGTGGTGCGGGCCATGATGCTGATCCGGGCCAACACGCTGGCTAAAGGCCATTCCGGCTGCCGCCAGGCGGTGATTGATCTGCTGCTCCGCCTCTTGGAACGGGGCGTGCATCCGGTGATTCCGCGCCAGGGATCGCTGGGCGCCAGCGGCGACCTGGCCCCCCTGGCCCACATCGCGTTGGTGCTGATCGGCCTGGGCGAGGCGGAGGTCGGCGGCCGCATCCTGCCAGGCGCCGCGGCGCTGGCTGAGACGGGACTGGCCCCGCTGGAGCTTCAGGCCAAGGAGGGGCTGGCGCTGACCAATGGCACGACGTTGATGGCCGCGCTGGGCGCGCTGGCCGTGGTGGAGGCCGAAAATGTGGCCGCGGTGGCCGACATTGCCGGCTGCCTGAGCCTGGAGGCGCTGCACGGCACGCCGGCCGCCTTCGACGCGCGCCTGCAGGCCGTGCGACCCCACCCGCGCGCCGTGGAGTGCGCCGCCGGTCTGCGCCGGCTGTTGGAGGGATCGACCTTTGTGCGCGATGTGAGCCTGGCAGCCCTGGCCAAGGGCGATGGCGACCTCTCTGAGCCGCAGGACCCCTACACCTTGCGCTGCATTCCCCAGGTGCATGGCGCGTGCCACGACGCCGTCAAATACGCCCGCTGGGTGGTGGAGATCGAGCTCAACGCGGCCACCGACAACCCCTTGATCTTCATCGACGAGAGCACCGACCAGGTGGAGGTGATCAGCGGCGGCAATTTCCACGGCGAGCCGCTGGCCATCGCCTTCGACTATCTGGGGCTGGCCATCGCCGAGCTGGGCAACATGGCTGAACGGCGGCTGACCCGGCTGACCGACAGCGCCAGCAATCGCCATGTGCTGCCCGATTTTCTGACCCGGGAAGGGGGCCTGAACAGCGGCCTGATGCTGGTGCAATACACCGCGGCCGCGCTGGCCTCCGAGAACAAGTCGCTGGTCCATCCCGCCAGCGCCGACACCATCCCCACCAGCGCCAACTGGGAGGATCATGTCAGCAACGGGCCGATTGCCGCGCGGCAGGCCCGCCGGGTGTTGCGCAATGTCGAGACGATTCTGGCCATCGAGCTGCTGGCCGCGGCCCAGGGCATCGACTTCCGCCGTGAGGTGATGCCGGGCGCGCAACTGGGCGCGGGCACGGCCAAGGCCTACGCCATGATCCGCCGGCGGGCGCCCTTCTTGCACCAGGATGCCGTGCTCTACCCCTACATCGAAGCCCTGCGCCATCTGGTGGCCAGCGGCGCGCTCAAGGATGCGGTGCTGGGCTGACCAGCGCTGGAAGCCGCTTTTCTCAAGTCCGCCTAAGCTGCCGCTAATCCCTCCTTAAGGAAAGTGGGCTATACTGGGCGCAGTCGTTCGGTAAGACGAATGATGCTCCTTCCTTCCTCCTTGCGGGGCGGCAGATTGGGACGGTCTGCCGCCCTTCCCTTTTTTCTGGCAACTGACAGGTTTTGTGTGGGATGTCGTTCTGGCTATAATCGCGAAAAGCGTCAAAAGTTGCCAACCTTTCGGAAAGGTTGGCAACTTTTAGAATCACAAAACCAGGAGAACCCCATGACCACAGAACCCAGCCCCTCCCCCTTGGCCGCCGATGTACAGACCCTGAAGTCGGAGATGAAGATCCTTCGGGAACTGATCGAAAAGATGCAGGAGCGCCTGGCCCAGATCGAGGATGAGCTGACTGCGTTGCGCAACCTGTTTTAGACCGGGCGAGGCATCACCTCAGCCAACGGTGTTGCTTGTCAAACTGCGCCAGCAGGGCCGCTCAGCCTCGCTGGCGCGTTTGACGTCTGCGTCGTTACTGCGTACAATTCCGACACGAATTCGACTGAGGAGAAGCGAACCGAATGTCAAACCGTTTTTCGCCTCGTGACATTGCCTTGACCGCGGTCATGATCGCGCTAGTGGCGGTGGTGACCCGTTTCCTGATCGTGCCAGTGGGCGCGGGCTATTTCAACTTCTCCGACATGGCTGTCTATTTCGTGGCCTTCACCTTCGGGCCGTGGATCGGATTCCTGGCCGGCGGCATCGGCGCGGCCATTGCCGACCTGAGCGCCGGCTACGCGGCCTTCGCCCCGCTCACCTTCCTGGCCCACGGCCTGCAGGGTCTGGCGGCCGGCCTGCTGGTGCGGGCGTTGCCCGGCGCACTGCCTGTGCGCATGATCGCCGGCGCGGCCGCAGGCACGCTGACCATGGCCGGCATCTACTTCCTGGGCGAATACTTCGGCGCCAACCTCGGCTGGGGCGGACCTGCCCAGGCCGTCACCGAGTTGCCCTTCAACCTGTTGCAAAACGTTGTCGGCGCGGCCGTGGCCATTCCCCTCTCCCTCTTGATGCGCCGCGCCTATCCGCCCATCGCGCGCTACACCCACCGACCGCAGGGGTAAGCTTGTCAGCCATTCGGCTTGAGGATCTGCACTTCAGCTATCCGCCGCGCCTGGCCGACGGTCAGCCGGTGGAGGTGTTGCGGGGCCTGACGCTGCACGCGCCAGCCGGCCAGGCGCTGGCCATCATGGGGCCGACCAGCAGCGGCAAGACCGCGCTGGCCCTGCTGCTGGCCGGCCTGGCGCCAGAGATGACCGGCGGCCAGGTGAGGGGGCAGGCATGGGTCGCGGGGCTGGACCCTGTCAAGACCGCGCCGGCCCGACTGAGCCACACCGTGGGGCTGGTTTTTCAGGAGCCGGAGCGCCAGCTTTTCAACATGACCGTGGCCGAAGAGGTCGCCTTTGGCCTGGAGGGTCGGGCTGTGCCGCCGCAACAGATCGGAGAGCGGGTGAAATGGGCCCTGGCCAGCGTCGGCCTGACGGGGTTGGAACAACGCGCACCCTGGCAGCTTTCCGGCGGCCAGCAGAAACGGCTGGCCATCGCCAGCATTCTGACCATGCAGCCGCCGCTTCTGATCTTGGACGAGCCGATGGCTGGGCTGGACCCGGCCGGCCGGCGCGAGGTGGCCGCCCTGCTGACAGACCTGAAGCGCACCACCGGCGCCACGGTGATCGTCACCGAAAAGGATGCCGAGTTCGTTGCCCGCTGGGCCGAACGGGTAGTGGTGCTGGCCGGCGGACAGATCGCACTGGATGGCGCGCCGGGCGACCTTTTCCAGCAGACGGAGCGGCTGCATGGGTTGGGGGTGGCGGTGCCGCAGATGGCCGAGCTGGCTGCCCTGCTCAGGGCTGATGGCGAACGCGCGGCCTTTTTGACCGCCCACGCCGGCGCCGCCTGGGTCGCAGAACGGCTGCGCCTGGTGCAGCACCCGCCAACTTTCCAGGCTGAGGCTTGGCCGGCGCCAGCAACAAGCGCGCCGCCGCCGTCAGCCGGCCGGCCGGCCGCGTCGGCCGTGGTCGTAGATCAGGTAAGCTTCGCCTATCCTGGCGGCGCGCCGGCGCTGGCCGGGATCTCGCTGGCGGTGGAGCCGGGGGAATTCGTGGCCCTCGTGGGTCCCAACGGCGGGGGCAAGAGCACCCTGGCGCGCCACATCAATGGCCTGTTGCGGCCGCAGCGGGGCGCGGTGGCATTGTTGGGCCAGCCGTCGGCCGGCCGGCCGGTGGGCGAATTGGCGCGCACGGTGGGCTATGTCTTCCAGAATCCCGATCATCAGATCTTTGCGCCGACGGTGCGGGAGGAGGTAGCCTTTGGGCCGCGCAATCTGGGGCTGGCCGGCCAGGCCTTGGCGCAGCGGGTCGCGGAGGCGCTGGCCGCCTTCGATCTGACGACGTTGGCCGAAGCGCCGCCGGCCGTGTTGGGCTACGGACTGCGCCGCCTGGTCACCCTGGCCTCGGTGTGGGCCATGCAGCCGCCCATCTGGCTGCTGGATGAGCCGACCACAGGGCTGGACGCACGCCTGACCGGGCTGCTCATGGCACGGCTGCACGCCCTGCATGGCAGCGGCCACACCGTTCTGCTCATCACCCATGACCTTAAGCTGGCAGCCGGTGCGCAGCGCATCGTCGGCATCAGCCAGGGCCGCGTGGTCATCGACGGCCCGCCGCAGTCGGTTTTTGCCGACAGCGCCAGCCTGGAGGCCATCGGCCTGCGCCCGCCGCCCATCACCCGTCTCTCCGGCCTGCTGACGGATGTTGGCTTCCCGCATCCGCTGCTGCGGGTGGAGCAGTTCATGGAAAGCTGGCGGGTGATGCGCGGCGACCAGGAACGGCTCATCATGATCGACTGACCGACGACAAGCGGGCGGCCATGATCCGTCATCTGGGTGAACATCTCACCCGTGCAGATCAAGCGGGCGCGGCGGTTGGAGCAAAAGCCAAAGTTATCCCTTCACGGATGGTTTCTTGAGAGCGACCGGAGTATCTTGTGATTGACGAATCATGGGAGGGAGGCTATAATCCAGGCATGACAGACCGCGCCCTACAAGCTGACACTTTCCGATCTGAAATCAAGCCTACATTGGAGGAAATTGAGCGCCTTGATCGGGGCATGGAACATCACTTTCGTGATAGATTCCTGGTTCAAGCTGCATTAAACCGGCAGCTTGTTAGTTTTCAAGCCAATAAGTCCCGGCCCATATATCGTTGGTACAAGTACAAAGAGGGGTTCTCGGCTGGTCTCATGGAGCATCTGTTTGCCAAGTACCATATCTCTTCCGGCAGGATACTCGACCCGTTCGCCGGCAGTGGAACGTCGTTGTTCGTTGCCAGCGACTTGGGCATCGACGCCGACGGCATCGAATTGTTGCCTATAGGTCAGCAGATCATAACCACGAAACGGGTCATTGAAGCTCAGATCACGCAGGAGCATCTTTGCAGGTTGCAGCGATGGATCGAAGCTGGGGAATGGAAATACTCCAAGGATAGGGTTGAAATACCCGAACTCCGCATTACCAGAGGCGCGTATCCAGACCAGACGCGCGATCTGATCGGAAGATATTTGGGAGCAATTGCATACGAGTCACCCTTTGTCCAAACGATTCTTCGTTTTGCCTTGCTCTGTGTGCTGGAAGAAGTAAGTTTCACACGCAAAGATGGTCAATACCTGCGCTGGGATCATCGTTCAGGGCGCAGACAAGGCAATCGGCCCTTCGACAAGGGTGAGATACACGATTTCGAGCAGGCGATCACCAGGAAGTTGGGTGATATCCTGGCAGATCTTGCGCTCACCCCGTTGCAACCCAGCCTGTTTCAGAACGGTCATGAAGAACCTGGCGACATAAAGTTGATGGGCGGATCGTGCCTGGAGATTATGCCGCACCTGGATACCAAGACATACGATGCGATTGTTACTTCTCCACCCTACTGCAATCGCTACGACTACACGCGCACCTATGCGCTGGAGTTGGCGCTGCTTGGAGTAGATGAACAAGAATTGTTGAAGCTTCGCCAGGCGATGCTTAGTTGTACGGTGGAGAACCGGACCAAGGACTTGCTTGGCATGAATCCAAGCTGGCAGGAAGCTATTGCTGCGGCAGACAGCCAAGAGCTCTTGCAGGCAATCTTGGCCTATCTGGATCACCAGCGCACAATCGGGGTCTTGAACAATAACGGCATTCCACGGATGGTTCGGGGTTATTTCTATGAGATGGCTTGCGTAATCGCTGAGTCCGCGAGGGTGCTGAAGTCAGGTGCACCCTTGCTGATGGTCAATGACAACGTGCGATATGCCGGGGCAAGCATCTCGGTGGACATGATTCTTTCTGCATTGGCTGAGCGTCTCGGTTTTATGGTTGAGAACATCCTTGTGCTGCCTGGCGGCAAGGGCAACAGCAGTCAACAGATGGGTGAACATGGACGGGAACCGCTACGCAAATGCGTATACGTTTGGAGGAAGTCGTGACGGAGATCCACCCCTACTCGCGTCACCTGAATAACAGCCAGGCACTCGTCACCACTCGAGAGGCAAAACGGGCCGGCTTCGTTGAAGCAGTTATCGAAAAGAGTCGCCTTGCAGACAGGTTCGTAAAAGACGCCCGAACGCTCAAGTTCAGGGCTGAGCAGGCGAGCAAACCTGAAGACCTGCTCGATATCCCGGATATCCAGGCAGGTTTGCTGACAGCGGCAGGAGTATCGGACAAAGCCACAGCATACTTCGATGCGGTTGATCGGCAGGGCATTCTGGCGGAGTACATTGACAATGTACTGAAACCCGCGGGAGACAAGTTCGTTGAGGAACTTGTTTATCGATTTCTCCTGACACGAGGTGACACGCTAGGAGGCAAGATACGCAATCTGGTCGGTGTTTGGGCCCAACGCAAGTTCTCATCGTACATTGCTTCCAACTTGGGTATTGCCGGCCGTGCTTTCCAATGGTTCGACAAAGGGGATGAAAGGTGGAAGCCGTCTACGTCGCTAGAGGATTTCGATCGTGTGAGGGCCTTTGCCTGGGATGCCGGGTACCTGCCCCGCGTGCTTGCTTACAACCTATTCATCCCATTCATCAAGACCGAAGAAGAGCGCCTGGATGACGAAGAGGGTGGCACATCGGGTAAAGGAGGCAAGAATGTTGATATCTGCCTCCTGCACAGCACCCCTGAGCAATATCGTTCCAAGACGCAGCGCCCCAAGGTCGTGCGGGACGCTGAGTTGTACGTGGCATTGGGCGAGCTCAAGGGCGGCATCGATCCAGCCGGCGCGGACGAGCACTGGAAGACGGCCAACGCCCACCTGGGGCGTATCCGTCGTTCCTTTGCCGCGCTGCCGTCGATGCCGCAGCTTTTCTTCGTCGGCAATGCCATCGAGGCCAGCATGGCCGGCGAGATCTGGAACCAGTTGCAAACGGGCGAACTGGCCAACGCCGCCAATCTGACCGACGACCGGCAGGTGGTCTCGTTGGCGTCGTGGCTGTGCAGCTTGTGAGCGACAGGGCGTGCCGATGGTCGGTGCGAGCTCCTTTGCGACCGGCCTGAAGCTGACCTCCTCGATCTCGAACCGTCTTCCGCAGACCATGTCAGGTCATCCAGAACCCGAAAACCCTTGATCGGGAGCCGCACGCCCTGTCAAGGTTGTTACTCAGGCGCAGATTGAATCAAGCGTCCGGCGCCGATGACTGAGCAGCAGCGTCAGAAGCCAATGGCCGCTTCTCAAGATCCGTCATTGGCGACGGTGTGCAGGCCGACGCTCAGCAGTGCCTATTGAACCTTATGCAGAACAAAATCGAAGTCAGCGACTTTAACTTCTACTACGGCGATTTCCAGGCGTTGAGCAACCTGAACATTCCCATCCGCGCCCGGCAGATCACGGCGTTGATCGGGCCTTCAGGCTGCGGCAAATCGACCTTTCTGCGCTGCCTGAACCGGATGAACGACACTATCTCCGGCGCGCGCGCCGAGGGCCAGATCCTGCTGGACGGCGAGAATATCTATGCGCCAGATGTGGATGTGGTCACGCTGCGCCAGCGCATCGGCATGGTTTTTCAGCGCCCCAACCCATTTCCCCAGAGTATCTACGACAACGTGGCCTATGGGCCGCGCATTCTCGGCAATACGCGGCGCGACGAGCTGGATCAGACCGTGCAGGAGAGTCTGGAGGCCGCCAGCCTCTGGAACGAGGTGCGTCATCGGCTGAAGGACCCCGCGCTGGCGTTGAACCCGGGCCAACAGCAGCGGCTCTGCATCGCACGCGCCATCGCCGTGCAGCCCGAGGTGATCCTGATGGATGAGCCCTGCTCGGCGCTGGACCCGGTGGCCACGCTGCGCGTCGAGGACCTGATGCGCCAGTTGGTGGACAGCTACACCATTGTCATCGTCACCCACAACATGCAGCAGGCCGCGCGCGCCAGCGATTGGACCGGCTTTTTCTGGCTGGGGCGGCTGGTGGAATTCGACCACACTGAAACGATCTTCAGTGCTCCCAAGCAAGAGCTGACCGAGGCCTACATCACCGGCCGGCGCGGCTGATAGGCCGCGGCAACGTCGGAAGCCTTGAATCACACAACAAATTGAGAGTTTTTTGGAGGCGTCCCATGAGGATTCGGCAACGATTTGAACAACAGCTAGAGGACCTGCGCGGCGACGTGCTGAGGATGGGCAGCATGGTCGAGCATGAGCTGCACGAGGCCATGGTCGCGCTGGAGACTCTGGATCCTGAGCGGGCCAGATCGGTGATCGCGTTGGACAGCGAAGTCAATCAGACCCGCTTCGATATCGAGGAGAAATGTTTCGGGCTGATCGTCACCCAGCAGCCGGCCGCCCGTGATCTGCGTTCCATCGTCACCGTCATGAACATGATCATCGATCTGGAGCGCATGGGAGACCAGGCCAAAGGCATCGCCAAGGTGGTGTTGCACATGGTGCAGTCGCCCGACATCCCCCGGCCGGCCGAGCTGCGCCAGATGGGCATCCAGGTGGCGCGCATGTTGAACCAAACCATGACCGCCTACGCCCACGACAACATCGAGCTGGCGCACGCCGTGGCCGAACAGGATGACGAGGTAGACGCGCTCTACGCCCATGTTTTCGGCCAGATCATGGCCCACATGGCCAGCGCCGGGACGCCCGCCAAGATCGAGGCCACCTATGAGGCGCTGCGGGCCGCGCGTGAGTTGGAGCGTTTCGGTGATCTGGCCACCAACCTGGCCGAGCGGGTGATCTACATGGTCACAGGTCGTTTTCAGGAGATGAACATCGATCGCGAAGATTTGATCGGCTAGACCGGCCGCCGCAAGGCTTGGGAAGCCGCTGCAACGAACCTTGACAAGCCTGTAACTCGGTGCTATAACAAGCTGGAGCTCGCTGGCTGGAAACAGCCATTAACAATCAAACCCGTTGGCCGTCAGTGGAACCCATGGCCCGCATGCCTTGGGTGAGCCCGCAAGGGCTCAGGCGAAGCCGGTGACACCCCTACCGGGGTCAGTCCGGCGCTGTCGCGCAACTGTAATTTGGCAGTGTCCCGTCTCAGGTGGCGAAGTCCGCCTGACAGATGACCTTTCAGCATTTGACGCTGCCAATAAGCCAGGACGACCGCCACTGTACGCCCGCTACACTCCTTCGACGGAAAGGAAGGCGGAAGATGCCGTGACCACCAAGCACAAGCCCTGTTGAACCAAGGCCCAACTTGGGCCAATGACAATGGACGCCCGACGACAACTCGTCGGGCGCTTTTTTTGCCCATCGGCTGAATTTTCAATTGACGGAGACCGAATCACATCCCATGAATACCCATCAACCATCAACCCACAGCCTGACAGCCCGCGCCCTGCTTGGCGCCTTGCTGCTGTTGGCGCTTCTTCTGCTGCCCGCTCCCTTCGCCGCTGCCCAAGAGATGAGCCCCACCGACGGCCCCAACGCGGCCGATATCGTCGTGGACCTGGGCGATGGACGCGTCATCACCCGGCGCGTCACCTTCAGCACCCCGACCATCACCGGCCTGCAGGCGCTGCAGCTCAGCGGCCTGGAGCTGACCACCGTCGATTTCAGCTTTGGCACAGCCGTCTGCGCCATCGAGGGAGTCGGCTGCCCGGCCACCAACTGCTTCTGCAACAACAACAAGTTCTGGGGCTACCAGTTCTGGGAGGATTCAGCCTGGCATGGCTACATGGTCGGCGCCAGCAGCAGCAGCGTCGACGACGACTCGGTGGAAGGCTGGATCTGGGGCGGCAGCAACAGCCACCTGCCCGCGATCACCCGTGAGATCCTGGCTGTCAACGCCGCGCTGCAGTGGATGCGTCCTCAACAGAGCGCCAATGGCAGCTTCGGCAACAACACCGGCGCCACGGCGGATGTGATCCTGGCCGTGGCCGCTGCCAACCAACAGCCCGACGCCTGGACCGGCGCCAGCGGCGCTTCGCTGGTGGACTATGCCGCGGCCAACGCCGCCGCCTTCTCCGGTCAGAGCGCGGCCGCGGCCGGCAAGCTGGCCGTGGCGGCAGCCGCGGCTGGCCAGGACCCGCGCAGCTTCGGCGGCGTCAACCTGGTGACAGTCATCAACAGCAGCTACGTTGCCAGCACCGGCGCCTATGGCGCCAACAACATGGACCAGGCCTGGGCGATGCTCGGCCTGCGCGCGGCGGGTGAGGCGGTGCCAGCCACGGCCCGCACCCGCCTGGCCAGCCAGGCCAACGCCAACGGCGGCTGGGCCTGGGCATCCGGCGTCGCCAGCGACGTGGACAGCACCTCCCTGGCCTTGCAGGCGCTGCTGGCCGCGGGCGCGCCCCCTGCTTCCCCTGCGGTGGCCAACGGCCTGGCCTACCTGCGCAGCGTGCAGCTCACCAACAGCGACGGCGGCTTTGCCGCCTCGCCCGAACAGGTTTGGGGCCTTCTCAGCAACACCAACTCCACCGCCTTTGCGGTTCAGGGCGTCTTGGCTGCCAGCCAGGACCCGCTGGCTGCCGCCTGGAGCGTCGGCGATGACACGCCGCTGGACTTCCTGCACGACCAGCAGTTGGCCAACGGCGCCTTCATCTACGTGGACCCGCCCGCCAATCTCTTTGCCACCCAACAGGCAGCGCCCGCGCTGACCGGCAAGCCCTTCCCCTTCCTCAGCCCGGCTACTGCGCTGCGTCGTGGACTGGGCTGGGTGGCCAGCCAGCAGCAGAGCGACGGCAGTTTTGCCGGCTTCAATCCCGGCGCCACCATCGATGCGGTGCTGGCCATCGCCCTGGCCGGCCGCAATCCCAACGATTTCGCCGTGGGCAACCACACGCCCATGACCTATCTGGCGACGCAGGCGTCGGCCTACGCCGGCCAGGGCGCGTCCGCGGCCGGCAAGCTGGCCGTCGGCGTGGTCGCGGGCCAGCGCAACCCGCGCAACTTCGGCGGCGTCGATCTGGTGGCCGCGATCGAGGGCTACTATCAGCCGGCCGGCGGCCAGTATGGCGGCGGTTCCACGTGGGACCAGAGCTTTGCCCTGCTGGGCCTGCGCGCGGCCCGCCAGCCCGTGCCGGCCGCTGCAGTGCAGCGGCTGATCGATATCGCAGCAACCGGCGGCGGCTGGGGCTTCACCGCCAGCGCGGCCAGCGCCGATGTGGACAGCACCGGGCTGGCGTTGCAAGCGTTGGCCGCGGCCGGCGTCGCACTGGACAACCAGGCCGTCCAGGCAGGGTTGGCATTCCTGGACGCGGCCCAGAACCAGGATGGCGGCTTCCCGGGCTACACCGGCGACACCGACCCCGCCTCCAGCGGCATGGCGCTGCAAGGGCTGGCGGCCTATGGCCAGAACGCGCGCGGCCTGCATTGGACCACCTGGATCAGCGATGGCTCAGCCAGCGCGCTGACCTTGCGCACCGCGCCGGAGGCGCTGTTGGCGCTGCAAAGCCCAGCCGGCGGCTTCCCCGGCTTTTCCGGCCCCAACGATCCCTTCTCCACCTACCAGGCGCTGGCCGGCCTGACCGGCCAGGCGTTGCCCATCCGCTCGCCGCAGCTCTGGTACTTCCCGTTGGGCCTGAAGCGATAACGGCCCGGCCGGACGCCATCCACGCAAGAGACGCAGATCAGAGCATCAACCCCTCGCCCCACCCAACCTCTGATCTGCGTCTCACCCAATCTCCGATCAGCGCCCCACCCAACCTCTGATCTGCGTCAATCAGCGTTCATCAGCGTCCCATCAAACCCCATCGCACGAATCGCCATGAATAGCAAGAGCCAGGCTCAGCCGCACGCCGCCCACAGCCCCGGTCGAACACCCCGGCTGTGGCTGCGCGCCCTGGTCTGGGCCGCGTTGCTGATCATGGCAACGGCCACCGGCGCGGCGCAGGCGCAGGGGCCACAAAACCCGCGTGCCGGGATCGTCATCGACTTCGGAGATGGCGTGGTGCAAACCGCCTGCGTCGATCTGGGCGCGGACGGCCAGGCCACCGGCGAAGAGGTGCTGACCGCGTCCGGCTTCGACGTGCTGATCGAGTACAGCCCCATGGGGGGCGCCGTCTGCAAAATCGGCGCCGTCGGCTGCAACTTCCCCGGCCAGCCCTGCTGGTGCCAGTGCATGAGCTCCCCCTGCGTCTATTGGTCCTACAACTACCTGCAAAACGGCCAGTGGATCTACTCCACGTTGGGCGCCAGCGTGCGCACCGTACACGCCGGCGACGTGGAGGGCTGGGCCTGGGGCGCCGGCACCATGAGCCAGGGCGCCGCGCCGCCGCTCTACACCTTCGACCAGATCTGCGCGCCGCCGGCCACCAACACCCCCGTCCCGCCCCCTCTGGCCACCTGGACTCCGTCGCCCACCAACACACCCTGGCCGACCGCCACCTGGACCCCATCGCCGACTAACACGCCCCCGGCGACCGCTACCTGGACGCCGTCCTCCACGCCAACGTCGCTGGGCGGGCTGATCAGCGTCACCCCAACGTCCACCGGGACCCCCACAGCCACGCCGTCGCCGACGCCCTCAGCGACCGCCACGCCCACCGATACGCCCCGGCCCACGCCGGAAAGCGCGGCCGTGGCTGCGCCGTTCGCAGAACCGCCGCGCCAACCGCCCACAGCGCCCGATGCATCCCCGACCGCGCCAACGGCTGCGCCCCTGGAGGCTGGCGACGACGCAGCGTCAGCCCAGGCCGTGGCGCAGGTGCAGCCCACCGCGCCGCCCACGCCCACGGCCACCGTCCAGGCGCTGGCCGCGCTGGCCGCCCTGCCTGCCCGCGGCTACGTCGAGCGGGCGCCGTCGGGCTATTACCAGCGATCTGAGCCAGCCCTGCCGCCGCGCCTCGATTCGATGGCCGGCAACCGCCCCTACCGGCCCGCAGACCGCGCTGAGCTTACCACCCTCCGCCCTGACTACTGGCCGTTGGCGCTGATGATCGCCGGCTTGACCCTGATCTTCGGCCTGGCCCGCGCCGGGCGGCGCGGCGCCATTCAGCCGGTCGCGGCGTGGCAGCGCCTGATGGCCGCGCGCCCCAGGTCAGAGCCCCCGCGCGGCCAGGGCGCCAGGAGGACCGGTTCGGCGCGTCTGCTCTCGCTGGCTATCTACGGCTTGACAGCCGGCATCGGCCTGCTGGCCCTGCTGCACCCCTTCATCAACGCGGCGCGCCAGCCGGCGGCCGGCGCGCCCGGCGCGGTCAACACGCCGCTGTTGATGACCGCGCTGGTGACGCTCTGCTTCCTGGCGCTGATCTTCGAGGTGCAGGGGCAGACGGTCAGCGCCAAGATCATCGCGTTGCTGGGGGTGCTGGTGGCCATCAACTCCGTGCTGCGCTTCATCGAGGTGAGCATCCCCGGCCCAGGAGGCTTCACGCCGGTCTTCTTCCTGATCGTGTTGACCGGCTACGTCTTCGGCGCGCGCCTGGGCTTTCTGATGGGCGCGTTGACGCTGCTGGTCTCGGCCCTGATCACCGGCGGAATCGGGCCCTGGCTGCCGGGGCAGATGTTCACGGCCGGCTGGATCGGGCTGCTGGCGCCGCTGGCCTGGCCCTTGGTGCGGTTGATGGGCGGAACGCGCGGGAGCCGGCGGGAACTGCTGGTGCTGGCAGTCTGGGCCGGGCTGTGCGGCCTGCTTTTCGGCGTGGTCATCAACCTGTGGTTCTGGCCCTACATGACCGGCCCGGTCGATCAGTACTGGCAGGCAGGCGTTGACCTGGCCGAGACCGTGCGGCGCTACACCGTCTATTACCTGGCCACATCGCTGCTCTGGGATGCCTTCGCGGTCGGCGGCAACGTGTTGTTGATGCTGGCCTTCGGCGCGGCCACCCTGGCTGCGCTGCGCCGCTTCCAACAACGCTTCGATTTCGACTATCAGCCGGCGGCCGCCGCGCGGCCGGCCGCGCTGGCCGTGGATCGCAGCCGGCCGCGGCCAGCGCCCACGGCTGGCGTCGCCGGGCCAGGTCGGGAGGCGTTGTGAACCCCCTGCACGCCAAGGCGTGGATCGCCTGGCTGGCCGCCGCGATCGTCGCCCTTTCGCTGACCCGCAACCCCATCTACCTGCTGACCCTCGTGATCTGCATCGCGCTGGTCGGCCGGGCGCTGCGCGGGGAGGCCGACGCGCCCCCGTTGCCCCTGCCGCTGTGGCGCCTGGCGTTGATGATCATCCTGCTCTCGGCGCTGATCAACGCGGCCACCGCGCACTTCGGCCGCACGGTGTTGTTCACCCTGCCCGCCCGCCTGCCCCTGCTGGGCGGCCCGGTGACGCTGGAGGCGCTGGTCTTCGGCATGATCAACGGGCTGGTGTTGGTGGGATTTCTCGCCGCCTTCACCGTGCTCTACCAGGCGCTGCCCACCCAAGCATTGATTCGCATGATCCCGCGGGCGCTTTTTCCGGTGGCTGTGGTGATCTCCATCGCTGTCGCCTTCGTTCCCACCACCCTGGCCCAGTTTCAGCAGATTCGTGAGGCGCAGATGATGCGGGGCCACCGCGTGGCCGGTCTGCGCGATTGGCTGCCGCTCTTCATGCCGCTGCTGGTGGGTGGGCTGGAGCGGGCTTTTCAGTTGGCGGAGGCGATGACCGCGCGCGGCTTTGGCAGTTTGGGCGCGGCGGCCGCGGCGCAGGAGGATTCCCCGGCCGAGGGCGACCGGCTGCGCCTGGCCTTGGCGTTGGGGCTGGCCGCGCTGTTGGCTGGCCTGCTGGTCCTGCTTTTTTGGCAGCAGCAGGTGGTCGGCTGGAGCCTCCTCGCGCTGGGAGGGGGCGGTCTGCTGTTGGCCCTGCACCGCCAGGGAAGACGCGTGGCGCGCACCACCTATCGCCGTCAGCGCTGGACCTGGCGGGACGGGCTGGTGGCATTGGCCGCGGCGATCACCGTGGCAGTCTACCTGCTGCCGGCCAGTCGGGCCACGCTGGCCTATACGCCTTACCCGCAGCTTGCCTGGCCTTCGGTCAGTCTGGCGGTGATGTTGGCCACGCTGGCCCTGTTGACCCCCGCCGCGCTGCTGGCCCAGGCGCGCTGGCGCCGCGCGCGCCCCTTTCCGGCCGCGGCCGCCAGGCCCGCGGGCGGAGAGGCTGCGTGAGGCGGGCAAAAAAACGCCCCTCGCGGGTGGAGGGGCGGGAGAACGCTTCGGCGTCTGCGGTCAGCAAGGCCGGGGTGGACGCTAATGGGCCGGGGCGGGGCTGAACAGCTCGCTGTAGGTCTGCATGGGGTTGATGTGCTTGGTCACGGCGACCCCGTGCGCATGGCCCTGGCGCATCTGCTGCGCCACCGCCTTGGCGTGCGTGTCGGTCTTCACCACCAAGAGCGTGTCGCCATGCTGCACCTGCTCGCGGAATTCCTGGATCGCATTGTCAGCCTCGGAGCGGCCCATGACCCAGCCCAGGAACAGACCGCAGAAGAGGCCGATCAGCACAAAGACCACCAAAGTCTGCGCCGCAACGGCGACGGTGGCATCGAAGACATAGATCGAGCCGACGCCGGCAAACAGGCCGAACAGGGCAAAGATCACCACCAGCGCGATGGTGGAGGCGCGAACGGTCTTCATGGTGATGCTGCGCGGCGCCGGCTCCACCAACTGATCGGCCGGGGTGGCATTGTTCATCAACTGAATCTGATGTTCAGGAACGCCGGCCTTCTGGACGGCCGCGGCCGCGGCCTCAGCGTTGCTGCGCTGTGTAAACAGACCTAAGACAGTTGTCATCTTCTTCCTTCCTCACAGTCGGTGCTGGTGTGCTTCAAGCAGGCCACAGCCTGTTCGTTGGGGGTAGTATACACAAAGGGGAAAAATGACGAAATCTATCAGGCGGCTGATGCAGACCGCATCTCAGGCTTGCCGCAGGAGATCAGCCCACGCCCGGCGATGCTCGATTCGAGCGTGGGCTGCTTCGTCAAACTGCTTCGTGTTCACAGGCGCGCAATCAATTCAGTTCGGTGGAAGGTCCGCTTGCCGTAGTAGAGCAGCGCCAGGCTGACGATCCACAGCACCAATCCCAGCGCCAGGGTCAGCCAGATGTTGAAATAGATCACGCCCGTGGTCTGAGCCAGCAGCAGGACCACCATCGGCAGCACCACCAGTGAACCCGTCTGGTAGGCATCCTGGAAGGTCTTGGCGCGCGTCGAAACCAGAATCATCGAGGTCAGGCCGAAGGCAGCAGCCGCCGGCGCTACCCAGACCACCATCACCGTCCAGATCAGGTTGGGGAAGAGCGGCTTGCCCACCAACTGGACGGCGGCCAGGTTGGCGGTGATGCTGTAGAGCGCGTAGCCCAGCAACGACACCGCCAGCGCGGGCAGCCAGGCCGAGAGCAGCTTGCCGGTCAGCAGCTCGCCGTCGGTGGTGGGGGTGTAGAGCAGCGCCTCCAGCGTCTTGCGCTCCTTCTCTCCCACGAAGCTGTCGGCTGCGATCACGTTGGCCACCATGAGCGGCACGATCAGGAACAGCGGCGCCAGCATGTAGACCAGGAAGAAGACCGCGCCGGCCGCGTTGGTGTCCAGGCCCTCGAGCTGCGCGCGCAGGCCGGGCGACACCATGGACAGCAGCTCTTGCAGGTCGCCGTTGTCCGCGCCGGCGCTGCTGGTGGCCATGGGCAGCCACAGCACCAGCAACGGCAGCACCACGAAGAGAATCACCGGCACCAGGATGATCGGCAGCACCACCCCTTTGTTCTGCAAGACCACCCGCAGATCCTTGCGCATGATGGCCCAGATCGCACGCCAGTTCATGGTTTCACCTCCGTCTCGCTGTGCAGGGCAAAGTAGACGTCTTCCAGGGTTGGTTCCTGCGGCGCCACCTGGTAGATGGGCACGCCGGCGCCGACCAGGAGGGCGATCAGGTCAGGGATGGCCGCGCGCTCGGCGCCGCTGACCACGATGACGCCGTTGCGGGGGCCGGCGCTGGCCGCGCCCGGCGCCTGTTGCAGCACCTGCAAGGCCTGGGCTGTGCTGTCGGGCGCCAGCTCGAACTCCACCGTCAGATTGCGCACCAGCCGCCGCGCCAGGTCGTGGGGCGAGCCAATGGCCACCAGCCGGCCATGTTCCATCACCGCGACCCGGTCGCAGAGCCGCTGCGCCTCCACCAGGTTATGGGTATTCATGAACACGGTGCGACCCTCACGGGCGGTGTGCAGGATCATCTCATGCACCTGGCGCGCTGCCACCGGATCCAGCGCGGCCGTCGGCTCATCCAGAAAGAGCAGCACCGGCTGATGGACGACGGTGCGCGCCAGGGCCAGCCGCTGCTTCATGCCCTTGCTGAACGCGCCCACCTTGTCGTCGGCGCGCTCGGCCAGCTCGAAGGTCTTCAGCAGCGCCTCCACCCGCGGCTTCACCTCCCCCTTGGGCACGCCGTACAGGTCGGCGTAGAGGCTGAGGTTGAGGCGGGCGCTCAGGCGCTCGTCCAGCGAGGGGGTTTCAGTCAGCACGCCGGTCTGGCGGCGCAGCGCGGGGCCGTCGGCCATGGGGTCCAGGCCCAGCACGCGCGCCTGGCCGGCGCTGGGAGTCAGCACGCCGTTGAGCAGGCGCACAGTGGTGGTCTTGCCGGCGCCGTTGTGGCCCAGAAAACCAAAAACCTCACCGCGCCGGACCTCCAGCGTGAGCTCGGCGACGGCCAACGTGTCTCCAAAGCGGCGGGTCAGGCCGCTGGCGGCGATGATGGGATCAGACATCGAATGCTCCTCTGCCGCAACGCGGGGGAAGTCTCCGCTTGACCAACGGCCTGACGCTCAGGGTACCTGGACCCGCGCCAGCAGCCATTGGCTGATGATCTCCAGAAATTCAGGCATTAGCTGTGGTGAAAGGCTGGCATACTCCTCGACGCCGCCCGTTTGCGCCTCCTGGAA
>JAKQCW010000177.1 GCA_029558955.1 Chloroflexota bacterium | reverse complement strand
TGCTCAACGGCCATGCCGGCGTCGCTGCGTCCACCCTGCACACGCCGGGGTGGACGCAGCACATGTGGGACTGCGCGCCTGTTTTGTCAGAGCTATCATTAGTGGTATCATCGCCCCAGGCATGGCCAAACCTTACCAGGTGCGTCAGGTCTTGAAGGCCATCGAGAGACTGGAGGCAGACCGTGATTATAGCGAATGATCGTTACACCTATCGCGTCACCTGGTCGGAGGAAGACCAGGAATACGTTGGCTTGTGCATCGAATATCCCAGCTTGAGCTGGCTGGCGCCGTCGCCTGAGGAGGCGTTGGCCGGGATCCGCGCCGTGGTGGCTGAGGTCGTCGCCGAGATGGAGGAAAACGACGAGCCAATCCCGCAGCCGCTGGCGACCAAACACTACAGCGGTCGCTTCATGGTGCGGGTGCCGCCTGAGCTGCACCGGCGTCTTGCCCTGGAAGCAGCCGAGGCAGGCGTCAGTTTGAACCGGCTGGCCAGTACGAAGCTGACCTACCCGGCTTCTTCCACCCCTGGCGGTCCTCCCTGACTTCGCAAGACGCTGTTGCTCAACGGCCATGCCGGCGTCGTGCCTGGATAGCAATGCAACTCTCCCGCGCTTTTGGTCGCATACCCCTGGGGGCCTGCACGTGGCCGGCGGTTTCGATACGCCTCGGAAGGCTACTCAACCAACGGGGGGGGCGGTGGTTTCGATACGCCTCGGAAGGCTACTCAACCAACGGGGGGTGGGAGCGGAAGGCCGGGGAAATTACAAAAAGCCGCCGGTTTGACCGGCGGCTTCGGGGTGACAAGCGGTGGAACTCGCGCTATCGGTGGCTGGCTACGCGCCCACCACATCCTCGCCGCCGTCGACGTAGATCACTGAACCGCTGATGAACTGAATGCGCGGGTCGGCCAGCGCGCCGATGGTGACGGCCACATCTTGCTCGGTGGTCATCCGCCCGGTGGGGTTGAAGCGGGTCGCCATCTCGATGAAGGCCTCGTGGCCGGGGATCTTGCGCAGCGCCGGGGTGTCGGTGACGCCCGCCTCGATGCAGTTGATCATCACGCCGAACGGTCCCAGCTCCAGCGCCAACTGGCGGGTGTGCGACTCCAGCGCAGCCTTGGCCGCCGAGACCGCGCCGTAGCTCTTGAAGACGCGGTGCGAGCCGGAGCTGGTCATGGAAAAGACGCGGCTGCCGCGCGTGAAGAGGCCGCGGCGCAACAGGTCCTGCACCCAGTAGACCAGGCTGTGGGCCATGACGTTGAGAGTCATGTCCATCTGCGCCTCGGAGATGGCCTGCTCCGGCGTGTCGGCGATGAAGGGCAGCAGGGTGCCGAACGCCAGCGAGTGCATCATCACGTGGATGTGCTGATGGCCGCCGTCAGCCGCCAGCTTCTCCTGGATCTGATCCAGGACTTTGCCCCGCTTGCCGCTGTCCGCGGCGTTGGTGTTGAAGAAAACCGCCTGCCGGCCCATGGCTTCGATGTCGGCCACCACCTGGCGCGCGATGGGCAGCGTGGACTTCATGTCCAGGTGTACGCCGAAGACGTTCATGCCGCGGCTGGCCAGCTCCAGAGAAGCGGCCCGGCCAAAGCCGCTCGATGCGCCCAAGACCAGCGCCCAGCGGCCGGTCAGATCAGATTCGTGGGTCATTCCAAGCTCCTTGCTTTCGGAAAATTCAGTAAACAAAACACCCGCCGCGGCGCATGGTTGCGCCTGGGCAGGTGTTTCGGGCAACTGGGAAGCTATGACTCGTAACTCGTAACTCGTAACTCGTAACCGGAGGTTGTTGTCATGCGGAATCGGCTCCGGGTTACGGGATACGAGTTCCAGGCTCCAGGTTACGGATTACGGCCTCCGGCCTCCGGGCTCCGGGTTACGAGTTACGGATTACGGCCTCCGGGTTACGAGTTACGAGTTACGAGTTACGAATCAACCCATCAACTCGAAGATCCCCGCCGCGCCCATGCCGCCGCCGATGCACATGGAGGCGCTGCCGTAGCGCACGCCGCGCCGCTGCATCTCCTTGATCAGGGTGAGGGAGACGCGCGCGCCGGTGGCGCCCAGCGGGTGACCGATGGCGATCGCGCCGCCGTTGACGTTGAGCAGCTCAGGGTCGAAGTCCAGCTCCTTGACGCAGGCCAGGCACTGAGCCGCAAAGGCCTCGTTGATCTCCCACAGGCCGATCTCCGGCACCGTCAGCCCGGCCTTGGCCAGGGCGATGCGGTTGGCCGGCGCCGGGCCCATGCCCATGATCTCCGGCGGCACGCCGGCGATGCCATAGCCGGCCAGGCGGGCCCACGGCTTGAGGCCCAGCTCGGCCGCCCGCTGGCCGGAGGCGATGACCAACGCAGCCGCGCCATCGACGATGCCGCTGGCGTTGCCCGCGGTCACGGTGCCCCCCTTGGGAATGAAGCGCGCCGGCAGCTTGGCCAGCCCCTCGGCCGTGGTCTCCGGCCGGACATGCTCATCCTGGGTGACTGTCAGCGGCCGGCCGCGGCCATCCTTGCCCTGGGTGGGGACCACCTCCTCAGGCAGGCGGCCCTCCTGCCAGCCGGCCGTGGCGCGGCGCTGGCTGGCCAGCGCCAGCGCGTCCTGCTCCTCGCGGCTGATGCTGTACTGCTGGGCCACGTTCTCGGCCGTGATGGCCATGGGCAGATTGCAGTAGCTGTCGGTCAGCCCCTGCCAGAGCGAGTCCTCCAGGGTCAGCCCCTCGCCCAGGCCCGCGCCCCAGCGCGCCGTGCGCGTCACCAGCGGGGCCATGCTCATGTTCTCCGTGCCGCCGGCCAGCACGATATCGGCCTCGCCGCAGCGGATCATGCGCGCGGCCTGGATGATGGCCTCGAAGCCGGAGCCGCACAGCCGGTTGAGCGTCAGGCCGGGAACCTCGATGGGCATGCCGGCGTGCAGGGCCACGTGGCGCGCCAAATAGGCTGCGTCTTTGCTGGACTGGATCACATTGCCGAAGACCACGTGTTGCACCTGGTCCGGCTGGACGCCGCTGGCCGCCAGCGCGCCCTTGGCCGCGGCCACGCCCAGATCGGTGGCGGATGTGTCCTTGAACGATCCGCCGAACTTGCCGAAGGGGGTTCGCGCCCCTCCAAGAACGACTATCTCGTCATGCTGCATGATGTTACCTCTGAGATGGTGGGCCAGCAACCGGATGGTCGGGAACGGGCCGGTTCCTGGCGTCTAAAAATACCGCCGGAACAGGTCCGGCGGCAAAGAATCGCTCAGTCGCTCAGGCCGCGCCGATCGCGGCCAGCATCTCCTGGTTGGAGGGGAACTTGAACTCCTCCAGGCCAAGCTGGCGGGCCTCAGCCTGTTCAGCCGACTCCAGTCGCTGCCAGGCAGGTTTGCCGATCACCGGCTTGCCCAGCCCGTTCAGCCGCATCTGCACCTGCGCCAGCCGGCCGTCCAGGTCAGCCACATCCAGCGCGGGCTGGGCGGCCAGATAGCCCAACAGCGCCTGCGCGCCCAGCGTGCCATCCTTGCGCGCCACGCCCACCAGGCCATCGCTGGCCTTGCGCGACCAACCGGCCACGAAGACATCCTCGATGGGCTTGCCGGCCGCCGGGTCGAAGGCCTCGTAGGAGTTGCCCTCCATGGGGAAGCGCGGCGCGGGGTTTTTGGCGAACTCGCCCCATTCGGTGGGCAGCCCGAAGCTGTCGTCCACCTTGTCGCCGATGCAGAAGATCACCGTGTCGGCCTCGATGACCCGCTTGCTGCCCAGCCCGCGCGCCTTGGTGTCGCCGTTGGCCGGCACCAGCTTGGTGTCCTCCACCTCCAGACCGCAGACCGTGCCGGTGCTGTCGCCCAAGATGCGGCTGGGAGAGGCCAGAAACTCGAAGCGAAAATGGGTGCTCGAGGTGGGGCGGATGCCCTTGTCCGCGGCTGACAGGATGAACTGCCGCGCCGCGGCCGGGTCCTGACCCACCGCCAGCATCGCCGGGCTGACCCGCTGGATCTCGGCGTCCAGCACGTGGTGGTTGATGTGGCAGATCACCGGCAGGATTTCCTTCTTGGTGAACTTCACCTCGGCCGGCCCGCGGCGGGCGACGGCCACCACCTCCGCCACCTTGACATCGCGGATCAGCCAGTGGGCGATGTCCATCATCACGTTGCCCACGCCGACGATGGCCACATGCTGGCCGATGTAGTAGTCGCGCTCGCTGAAGGGGGGCAGCTTGTTGTAGTGATAGACGATATCTTTGGCGTGATAGACGCCGCGCAGGTGTTCCCCTTCCAGCCCCAGCCACTTGGTGCCCTGGGCGCCCACAGTGACCAGAATGGCCTGGCAGCCCAGCGTGCGCAGGTCGTCCAGGGTCAGATCGCCCTGCTGGCCAACGACGATGTTGCCGAAATAGTGGATGTTGGGCGCGGCCAGAATCTCGCGAAATTGCCGGCGCAGCCCCTCCTTCATCTTGTGTTTGTCGTGGTAGATGCCATACTCTGCCAGCCCGCCCGGCTTGATGTCCTGGTTGAACAGCAGCACCTCGGTGCCGGCGTTGGCCAGGGTTTGGGCGGCGTAAATGCCGGCTGGGCCAGCGCCCACCACGGCGACCAGATGCTTCGCTCCATTGCTTATGCTCACTGTGATCCTCCGGTGAACGGACTTCTCAAGTCGCCGCAGCAGGCACAACAACCGCCTTCGCGTCATGAACCGAGTCAGCGCCGGCGGCGACGACTTGCCAAGCCACGGCACGGGCAGCTACGGTCTGCGGCTTACAGAATTCGTGACAAACTTCATTATAGCGACAGGCCATGGATTGCACAAGTTCAGACCAGCCCGCGGCATGACGCTAAGGGTAGACCCGCCAGCAGGGAGGCGCAGGTCCCCTTTGCGCAAACAAATGGCCCACCGCAACGCGCTGGTTGCGATGGGCCACAGCAAGCTATCATGCACCGCCTGTCGGGCGGTCGCTCAGACGGTCTCTTTCTTGGTGGGACGCGCGATCAACTCGCTGGTCTGTCTGGCCAGCATGAACATAGCCACGCCCAGGCGGAGATAGTTGCTGATGCTGGGGGCTGCGCGCTCCTGTGAATCCGACGCACGCAGCGACATCAGGATCAGACTGAAGATGGCGCCCAACAGCGCACCCACCAACGCGCCCGTGGCGACGCCGGGGATGGAAATGTGCTCTGGCTTGGTCTTGGCAAGCATGGCTATTGCTCCTTGGATCCTTCCGGCTGGCGGCCGGCAGTGCGGGTTGCGCCGGTGAACACGCGCCCAGCCATGGCCTGGAAACGCGTCTGGCGGGCATTCAGGCCGATGAAGGGGGAGGCGACCTTCTGGCTGATATCATCGGTGGTCACGGCCAGGCGACGCGCCTGCCCCTGGACCTGCGGCATGATCTCCACGGTCTTGTGGCGCACGATGATCATCGCCTTGGCCAGGCCAAAACAGAGCACCGTGACCACCGCCAGGACGACCAGCCCCTCAAGGACCAGGAAGATGGTGGCGATGTTTGCAATGGTTTCCAACATGCGGGATCTCCTCACAAAACGGCCGGTTGCCGGGCTTCGCGCCATGGCCAGAGCTGGCCAAAGCCTCGACTCAGCGCCATGTTCGCAATTGCCGCCGGCTCAGCGTGGCCGGCGCGCCCTGGCCTTCGCTTCCTGGGCCTCCGGTTCAGAACGAGCTGCGCACCGGCCGCGGCAAGGCCAGTTCCGGCGGCAGCACCAGGCGGGTGTCAGGGTTATAGCGGTAATCGGGGGGCAGATCGACGGTCTGGAGACCCTCAGCCTCGAAGGGGGAGCCTGGCTGCCACCCCAGCAGGTTGGCGCTGGTCATCTGGCTGCCATCGACGATCTGCACGCTGGCCAGGCCGACCACCTCCAGCAGGTTATCGGCGCGGCGGATGAAGGCGGCCTGATCGGGCAGGCCGATGCCCAGCATGTAGGGGTTGGCGGCGATGGCCATGCGCAACAGCTCGCCGCGCCGGCTGGCGTTGAAATGCGCCGCGACCAACATGCGGTTGCTCAGGCCCAGCCCAGGCGCCATGCAGGGAAAGTCGGAATCATCGCGATAGACCAGCATGTGGTTGCCCAGAAAGGCGGCCGAGCCGCCCACCGCGCCCACCGCCTTGCCGCAGGCGTTGGCCCGGCGGATGGCAGTGGCCACCGGGGTGCCGCCGATGCGCATGGACCACTGCAACGGGTGGCCGCCGGAGAGAAAGACGGCCGTGCTCTGCTCGATGGCCTGCAAGACAGCCGGATCGCTGCCGCTGGCGCGATCCCGCAGCACCATGAGGCGCACCCGCGCGGCCTCCAGCGCCTGGAAGGCGGCCGCGTAGCCATAGTCGGCCTGCGACACATCGGCGTAGGTGGTGAGCACGACGATGCGGGCGCCGTAGCCGCCGGCCAGATTCCAAAAGGCGTTGCGGGCGTATTCGTTGTAGACGCTATGATCTGCGCCGCCGTCGTAGAAAACGGGGCCGCGCACATAGCCGGTGGGGACAGGTGATGGAGACATAGGCTGTGGCCCATTGTACCGAAGGCCGTGCTTGCTGTCAATCCGCAGCTCGAACAATCAGCAATTCCAAATATGGTCGGAGTCGAGGCTTCAGCCGGGTCCGGTCGATGCGAGTTGAGCGTGCAAACCCGGCTGAAGCCTCGACTCCAGTTTGGCAGTCGCCATATTTGGAATTGCTGTCGAACAATGCGACCGGAATCGCTGCCAGATATGACGGCAATCATACCCGCGCGGCGCAAGCTGTGATATTCTGAACAACAACGACCCGTTCAACTCCCCACCGGCATTGGCTTGCCGGCAAAGGCGCGGCTATGAACTCCAATCCCACCCCTCCCGACAACGGCGCCGCAGCGACGCCTGGCCCCGCCCCCTTCAGCGTCGACGCCTTCATGCCGCCGGAGATGGCGCTCAAGGCTGAAACTGTGGGCGTCAAGAAGGCGCTGATGGGCTGGCGCAACACCCTGGCGCTGGCCGTGCTGGCCGGCGCGTTCATCGCCCTGGGCGCGGTCTTCTCCACCACGGTGACGGTCGGCGCGGCCGGTCAGCTCACCTTCGGCGTGACGCGCCTGCTGGCTGGCCTGGCCTTCTGCCTGGGCCTGATCCTGGTGGTCGTGGCTGGGGCCGAGCTCTTCACCGGCAACAACCTGATCATCATGGCCTGGGCCGACCATCGGCTCACCCTGGGCAAGGTGCTGCGCAACTGGGGCCTGGTCTACGGCGGCAACTTCATCGGCGCGCTGGCCACCGCGGCGGTGATGCTCCTGACCTTGCAATACACCTTTGGCAACGGCGCGGTGGGGCTGACCGCGCTCAACATCGCCGAGGCCAAGTGCAGCTTGGGCTTCGTGCAGGCCATCGCCCTGGGGATGATGTGCAACGCGCTGGTCTGTCTGGCGGTCTGGCTCTGCTACAGCGCCCGCACCACCACCGACAAGATTCTGGCGATCATCTTTCCCATCAGCGCCTTCGTGGCGGCCAGCTTCGAACACAGCGTGGCCAACATGTATTTCATCCCCATCGGCCTGCTGATCAAGTCCACGGCCGCGCCGGAGTTCTGGGCCGCCATCGGCAAGACTGCGGCCGACTACAGCCATCTGACGTGGGCCAACTTTTTCATCGCCAACCTGCTGCCGGTGACCATCGGCAACATCATCGGCGGAGCGGTGATGGTGGGGTTGGTCTACTGGTTCGTCTACATCCGCAAAGGGCTGACGGCCACGAGCAGGTAGGAATTGATTGCCACGCCGGCGCCGGGTACTCTCACCCACAGCAGCAGCAAGCGCCCAACGCCGGAGACGGAGCAATGACAAAATATGACGCAAATCATGGTTGGGAGGTGCAATCCATGATATGCTGTCCTGTGAAACGCGGCACTTGGCGCGAACGAGCCTAGCAAGGAGACTGCCATGGTGGAAAGCAGAACCAGAAGTGCAGCGTCGCCCGATCTTCCCCATCCCAGCGGCGATCCCCGATTTGCCCTGATCGACCGCACGCTGAAGCGCTTTCGCTTCCAGCAGGATGCCCTGATCGAGGTGCTGCACACCGCACAAGAGGCCTTCGGTTTCCTGGAAGAAGACCTTCTCATCTACGTGGCGCGCCAGCTCAAGCTGCCATTGAGCTGGGTCTACGGCGTCGCCACCTTCTACCACTTCTTCTCGCTTCAGCCCCAGGGCGAGCACAACTGCATTGTCTGCATGGGGACTGCCTGTTATGTCAAACGAGCGGCCGAGATCGTGGCCGCGCTTCAGACGGCCTACGGCATCGAGGCGGGACAGACCACCCCGGACGGCATGCTGAGCATCACCGCGGCCCGCTGCCTGGGCAGTTGCGGCCTGGCCCCCGTGTTGATCGTGGATGGCCAGGTGCTGGCGCGCGAGACGCCGGAAACGGCCATTGCCGCGGTGCAACTGGCCATTGAGGCCAGCGCCGCAGCAGGCAATGGCCGCTCAAGCCAGCTTGACGACAGCTACGACGAGGAGGGCGACCTATGAAACGTTCAGATCTTCAGGCCATGGCCCGCCGCGAGTTGGAGCGCCAGCAGGCTGTGCGCTGCCGACTGCTCTGCTGCGCCAGCACCCCCTGCCTTTCCTCGGGCGCGGCCACCGTGCAACAGGCGCTGGAGCAGGCGGTGACCGACAACAAACTGGACGCCGAGGTGGCGGTGGTCTCCACCGGCTGCATGGGGCCTTGCAGCCGCGGCCCCATGGTCACCGTGCAGGTGGCCGGCCAGGAGGATATCTACTACGAGAATGTGACCCCGGAAAGCGCCCAGCGGATCGTGGTCGAGCATGTCATGGCCAACCAGCCGGTGGCTGAAAAGATCATGCCCAGCGATCTGCCCTTCTTCGCCAAGCAGCACAAGATCGTGCTGGCCAACAGCGGCCTCATCGACCCGGAGCGCCTGGAGGACTACGTGGCGCGCGATGGCTACTCGGCCCTGGCCCATGCGCTGCGGGAGATGACGCCGGAAGAGGTCTGCGCCGAGATCAGCAAGAGCGGCCTGCGCGGCCGCGGCGGCGCAGGCTACCCCACCGGCCTGAAATGGGACCTGGTGCGCAAGGCCCCGGGTGAGAAGAAATATGTCATCGCCAACGGCGACGAGGGCGACCCGGGCGCCTACATGGATCGCACCCTGATGGAATCTGACCCGCACCGGCTGCTGGAGGGGATGGCCATCGCGGGCTACGCCGTGGGCGCGGACCAGGGCTTTCTCTACGTGCGCGGCGAATATCCCATCGCGGCCAAGCGGCTGGAGAAGGCGATCCGCACCGCCGAGCGCCGCGGCCTGCTGGGCAGCCGCGTGTTGGAAAGCAGTTTCAGCTTCCGCATCGATATCCGCATCGGCGCGGGCGCGTTTGTCTGCGGCGAGGAGACCGCGCTGATGGCCTCGATCATGGGCCGGCGCGGCCAGCCGACCCCGCGCCCTCCCTACCCGGCGCAGAGCGGCCTGTGGGAGTGCCCCACGCTGATCAACAACGTGGAGACCTTCGGCAACATCGTGCCCATCATCGCCCACGGCGCCGATTGGTTCGCCTCGGTCGGCACAGCCAAGAGCAAGGGCAGCAAGATCTTCGCGCTGGCCGGCAAGGTAGACACCACTGGCCTGATCGAGGTGCCCATGGGGATCACCCTGCGGGAGGTGATCTACGACATCGGCGGCGGCGTGGGCGAGGGCCACACCTTCAAGGCTGCACAGACCGGCGGCCCCAGCGGCGGCTGCATCCCCGCCGAACACCTGGACACCCCCATGGACTACGAAAGCCTGCGCGCTCTGGGGGCCATCATGGGCTCAGGCGGCCTGATCGTCATGGACAACGCCAGTTGCATGCCTGACGTGGCCAAGTTCTTCATGGAGTTCTGCACCGACGAAAGCTGCGGCAAGTGCGTGCCCTGCCGGGTTGGCACCGTCCAGATGCACCGCATTCTGGAGCGCATCACCAACGGCAGCGCCACAGCGGCCGATTTGCAGATCCTGGAGGAGCTCTGCACCATGGTGCAGGAAACGAGCCTGTGCGGCCTGGGCCAGTCGGCCCCCAACCCGGTGCTGAGCACGCTGCGCTTCTATCGGGAAGAGTACGAGGCCCACATCCAGCGGCGCGAGTGCCCGGCCGGCGTCTGCAAGATGACCGAGGCGCCGACGCTGGCGCTGATGGAGGCGCTGCCGCGCCGCATCCGCGAGCTGGGAACCATCCCCATGAGTCTGGCCTGAGGCAAGGAGACGAGCAATGGCTGTCATAACCATGACCATCAACGATGAGCTGGTCAGCGGCGTCGAAGGCCAGAGCCTGCTGACATTGATCCGTGAGCAGGGGATCGAGCTGCCCACGCTCTGCCATCTGGAAGGGCTGGAGGCGCGCGGCGGCTGCCGGCTCTGCCTGGTGGAGGTGCAGTCCACCCATCGCCTGCTGCCAGCCTGCACCACCACCGCCCAGGAGGGCATGGCGATCCAGACCCACAGCGAGCGGCTGGTGCGGTATCGCCGCATGATTTTGGAGCTGCTCTTCGCCGAGCGCAACCACGTCTGCGCGGTGTGCGTGATGAATGGCCGCTGCGAGCTGCAAGACGAGGCGGCCAAGATCGGCATGGACCACGTGCGCTACGACTATCTGGTGCCCGAGCTGCCGCTGGACGCCTCCCATGACAAATTCATCATCGACCACAACCGGTGCATTCTCTGCACCCGCTGCGTCAGCGTCTGCGACAGCGTGGAGGGCGCACACACCTGGGACGTGATGGGCCGCGGCGTCAACAGCCGGGTGATCACCGACCTCAACCAGCCGTGGGGCGTCAGCCGAAGCTGCACCAGCTGCGGCAAATGCGTGCAGGTTTGCCCCACCGGCGCGCTGGCCAACAAGGGTTCCACCGTGGCCGAGATGGTCAAGCGCCACGACTTCTTGCAGTGGATCCTGGATGGCCGCGAGAAGAAACAATGGGTGATGCAAAACGGTGGATCGGAGGGCCGACGATGACAACGCTGGCGACAAAGAAGACCGCTCGCAAGGCAGAGAAGGCTGAGGCGGCCGTGGGCAAGATCCGGCTGGCCACCGCGTGGCTGGGCGGCTGCTCCGGCTGTCACATGAGCTTCCTGGATCTGGATGAGAAGCTGATCGACCTGGCCGAGACGGTGGAGCTGGTCTACAGCCCCATCGCCGACGTCAAGGAGTTCCCCCACAACGTGGACGTGACGCTGGTCGAAGGGGCCGTGGCCAATGTGGACCACCTGGAGCTGGCCGAGAAGATCCGCCAGCGCAGCAAACTGGTGGTCAGCTTCGGCGACTGTGCAGTGACCGGCAATGTGACCAGTCTGCGCAACAAGTTCCCGGTGGAGGATCTGCTGACCAGGGTCTACCACGAAGGGCCGGGCGCCGTGCCGCGCGGCGGCGAGACCGACAAGATCGTGCCGGCGTTGATCCCGCGCGTGCTGCCCCTGCATCAGGTGATCGAGGTGGACGCGTTCATCCCCGGCTGTCCGCCCGACCCGGAGCGCATCTGGGCGGCGGTCAGCGCCCTGCTGGCCGGCGAGCCGGTGGTGTTGACTGAGAAGATGCGGATGTTCGGGTAGCCGACCAGCGCACATGGAGAAATCACGATGACCAGGACAGTAGTCATTGACCCCGTGACCCGCATCGAAGGGCACGCCAAGATCAGCCTCTACCTGGGCGACGATGGCAAGGTGGAGGACGCCCGCTTCCACGTGGTGGAATTTCGCGGCTTCGAGAAGTTCTGCGTCGGTCGCACCTTCTGGGAGATGCCCGGCATCACCGCCCGCGTCTGCGGCATCTGCCCGGTCAGCCACATTCTGGCCTCGGCCAAGGCAGGCGATGACGTGTTGGGCATCCGCATTCCGCCGCGCGCCGAAAAGCTGCGCCGGCTGATGAACTGGGGCCAGTTGGTGCAGAGCCACGCGCTGAGCTTCTTCCACCTCAGCGCGCCCGACCTGCTGCTGGGCATGGACAGCGACCCGGCCAAACGCAACATCATGGGGCTGATCCAGGCGCGGCCCAACATCGCCCGCAGCGGCATCCGCCTGCGCGAGTTCGGCCAGAAGGTGATCCGTCTGCTGGGCGGGCGCAGCGTTCACCCGGCCTGGGCTGTGCCGGGCGGCGTGCGCGATCCGTTGACGGCCGAGGCTCGCAGTCAGATCAAACGCATGCTGCCGGAGGCCTTCGACATCGCCGAACTGGCGCTGGACCTGCTCAAGGACAGCTATGACCAGTTCGACGACGAGATCGAGAACTATGGCGACTTCCCCAGCCTGTTCATGGGCCTGGTCACGGCCGACGGCGGGCTGGAGCACTACGATGGCATGTTGCGGGTGGTGGATGCCGAGGGGCGCATCTTGCAAAACGCCGAGACCATCACCTACCGTGACTTCATCGACGAGGCGGTGGAGCCGTGGAGCTATCTCAAGGCGCCCTACTACAAGCCGCACGGCTATCCAGGCGGCATGTACCGGGTGGGCCCGCTGGCGCGCCTGAACATCTGCGACTATGCCGGCACGCCGCGCGCCGACCGTGAGCTGCGCCAGTTCCGGCGTCACGGCCAGCGCGGCAAGCCGGTCACCGGCAGCTTCCACTACCACTACGCCCGCCTGATCGAGATTCTCTTCTGTCTGGAGAAGATCGAGGAGACCATCGAAGACGAAAGCCTGACCGGCTCGCACATCCGCAGCTACGCCGAAGTCAACGAGCGCACCGGCATCGGCGTCAGCGAGGCGCCGCGCGGCACCCTCTTCCACGAGTACAAGGTGGACCGCCAGGGCATCCTGCAGTCGGTCAACATGATCATCGCCACCGGTCAGAACAACCTGGCCATGAACAGGACGGTTCAGCAGATCGCGCGCGCCTACATCGACGGCGAGACCATCGAGGAAGGGGTGTTGAACCGCATCGAACACGGCATTCGCCTCTACGATCCCTGCCTGAGCTGCTCGACCCACGCCGCCGGCCAGATGCCGCTGCACGTGCAACTGATCGCGCCGGACGGGGCCGTGGTAGACGAGAAAATACGCGACTAGCTCGTAACTCGTAACTCGTAACACGTAACCGGAAGTCTGATCGAGCGAAATCTTTCTGGGTTGCGTAACTCGTAACTCGTAACACGTAACCGGAAGTCTGATCGAGTGAAATCTTTCTGGGTTGCGTAACTCGTAACTCGTAACCGGAAGTCTGATCGAGCGAAATCTTTCTGGGTTGCGTAACTCGTAACTCGTAACACGTAACCGGAAGTCTGATCGAGTGAAATCTTCCTGGATTGCGTATAATGCTTTACGCAACACGATTACGCATTACGCATTACGCATTACGCATTACGCATCACGCATCACGCATTACGCATTACGCATTACGCATTACGCATTACGCATCACGATCATACATCACAAGTTCCGAGTTACGAGTTACGAGTTACGAGTCCCCCCCATGATCCTGCTCATCGCCTACGGCAACCCACTGCGGCGTGATGATGGCGCCGGGCTGCGGCTGGCTGAACGGATGGCCGATCGATGGCAGGCGGCCGGAACGCGGCTG